>WOUW01000028.1 GCA_009773055.1 Paracoccaceae bacterium | reverse complement strand
GTAGTAGCCGGTGCCGCCTGCGGCGGTGATGCCGAAGGAGAAGCCTTCCGCCAGCCACATGTTGCGCAGGCCCGGGGCGGGGCCGACCAGCGGGTTGCCGTCGGGGGTGTAGCAGATCGGGCCGTTGTAATCGTCCTTGAGGCCCACGGTTTCCGAGGACGGAATCCGGTGGATGAAGGACATGTATTCCTGCTCGATCCGTTCGAGGTCGAGCGGGAAGAGGTCAGCGCGGAAGCTGTCGGGGACGCCGTAGTGGAAGCGGGAGGGGGCGCCCTTTTCGTAAGGCCCCAGGATCCAGCCGCCGCGTTCCTCACGCACGTACCACTTGGCGTCGGCGTCGCGGAGGACTGGGTGCTGCGGGTTCGACTTGCGCCATTCGACGAGGGCCGGGTCGGGCTCGGTCACGATGTACTGGTGTTCGACGACGACGGCGGGGGTCTTGATGCCCAGAAGGCGGGCGGTGCGCTGGGCGTGGTTGCCGGTGGCAGTGACGACGTGTTCGGCGGTGATGTCGAAGCGGTCGTCGGTGGGGATCAGCATCCCGCCTTTGTCTTCGAGACGGGTGCAGGAGACGATCCATTCCGACCCGGTCCAGCGGTAGCCGTCGACCTGGATCTTGCGTTCGATGGTTGCGCCCAGCTGGCGGGCGCCCTTGGCCATGGCCTGCGTCACGTCTGCCGGGTTGATGTAGCCGTCTTGCGGGTGGTAGAGCGCGCCGATCAGGTCCTCGGTCCGCACGAGCGGCCAGCGGTCCTTGATCTGAGCGGGCGTCAGGAATTCGTGGTAGACCCCGGCGGTTTCGGCGACGGAGGAATACAGCATGTATTCGTCCATCCGCTGCTGGTGCTGCGCCATGCGCAGGTTGCCGACGACGTAGAAGCCGGGGTTCAGACCCGTCTCGGCCTCCAGCCCCTTGTAGAAGTCGACCGAGTACTTGTGGATGTGGGTCGTCGCGTAGCTCATGTTGAACAAGGGCAGCAGGCCCGCGGCGTGCCAGGTGGAGCCTGCGGTCAGCTCGTCGCGCTCGACCAGCATGGTGTCCCATCCGGCCTTGGCCAGGTGGTAGGCGATCCCGGTGCCGACTGCGCCGCCGCCGACGACGAGGGCCTTGACGTGGGTTTTCATGGAAGGGACTCCCGCAATAGGTTTGCCCCTATCTGCCAGAGCCGGGGGAATGCGGGCAAGTCCACCCGACCTTTGGCGTCAGAAAACGACATGGCGTCGGTATTGACCCGGATCGGTCCGATGCCAGATCGGACGACATGCCCAAAGGCATGGGGTTTTCACTGCTTTGCCGCAGTGTTGCCTGTTTCTTGGAATTGAACACGCCCCATGGAATCGACAGAATCGTTCACGGTTGAGCATCCGAAACCTGCCCGTCCCGCGCTGGTCGCGTTGGCGGCGATTGTTCTGTCGTGGCTGGCAGAGATCGCGGCGCAGATAATGGCTTTCGGGCCGGGGGGCGAGATTTCGCTGTGGGGCGTGCAGACCGCCGTCGCGCAAAGCGCGGTGATCGTCGCAGGTCTGATGATCGCTTTGTCGCTGGTCGGGCGGATGGAGCTTTTGGCGCGTGCGGTCACGCTGCTGTTCCTGCTGGTCGCGGTGCTGAACCTGGCGCTTTGGACACTGTATCGCGAGATGCCGCAGCTTTACGCGACCGAAGCGGGGGTAACCCTGATCCGGGGCGGGGCGCATCTCGTGCAGATCGCTCTGCTGGTCTGGCTTTTGCGCGCACCGCTGCGGCAATGGCTGCGCGCGGGTCTGGTGATGGCGGTCGTTTTCTTGGGCACCAAGGAAGTGGTCCTGCGCTGGTTCAGCGTGGACGAGCTTTACGTCTTTCCCGACGCCAAATGGTCCGAGAACTATACCCCGGTCGACGTCGAGGCGCTGTATGCGGCCCAGGATCGGCTGATGGGCAAGCAGGTGGCGGCGCTGGCGCCCCAGACCCCGGGTGTGCCCGAGGTCTTTGCGCTGGCCCTGGGGGGCACAGCGGACCAGTCGGTGTTCCTGACCGAGGTCGAAAGCGTCGCAGCCATTCTGGATGCGCAGTATGGCGCGGGGGCGCGGACCTTGCGGCTGGCCAACAGCCACGACCATCCGATGCGCTATCCGATGGCGAACCGCGCCAATCTGGCGCAAGGGCTGAAGGCCATTGGTGCGCGGCAGGGACCAGAGGATGTGGCCTTCCTGTTCCTTGCGTCCCACGGGCGCGAGGATCTGTTGTCGCTTAACTTCGACGCGGCGGGGACCACCGATCTGACGGCTGCCGAGTTCCGGCAGATGCTGGACGAAAGCGGGATCGGACCGGCGGTCATCGTGGTGTCGGCCTGCTTTTCGGGATCGTTCATCGACGATCTCGCATCCCCGGACCGGCTGGTGATCACGGCGGCGCGGGGGGACCGCAGTTCGTTCGGGTGCCGCGATGGGGCAGAGTGGACAGAGTTCGGACAGTCTTTCTTCGACCTGGCTCTGCGGGACGAGCCGGACCCGCGCAAAGCCTTTGCGGCGGCGGCAGAGGATGTCGCGCAGAAAGAGGCAAAGGACGGGCTGACCCCAAGCCTGCCGCAGATCAGCGTCGGGACCGAGGTCGGAGCGGCGCTGGACCGTCTGCTCGCCGGGGGCTGACTGGGCCGCGCTTGCCGTTCCGCCGGTTCTGCGCAAGTTTGGCGCGGACGCATAGGGAAGGCAGACAGGATGAGCAGCTTCAACCAACCTCTCGGCGGCAACGAGATGCCGCGCTTCGGCGGACCTGCGACCATGATGCGGCTTCCTGTGGCAAGTTCGGCCAAGGGGTTGGATGTGGGGTTCATCGGCATTCCGATGGACCACGGCACGTCGAACCGTCCGGGCACCCGGTTGGGGCCAAGGCAGATCCGCGATGAGTCACGGATGATACGGCCCTACAATATGGCAACGGGTGCAGCCCCGTTCGAGCATCTGCAGGTCGCGGACCTGGGCGATGTGGCGATCAACACCTTCGACCTGAAAAAGACGGTGGACATCATCACCGCGCACTACCGGGGGATTCTGGCGCATGGGGTGATCCCGCTGACGCTTGGGGGTGACCATACGCTGACCTGGCCGATCCTGCGAGCGATCAAGGAACGCCATGGGCCGGTCGCGCTGATCCATGTCGATGCCCATGCCGACATCAACGACACCATGTTCGGCGAAACGGTGGCGCATGGCTGCCCCTTCCGCCGCGCCTGGGAGGATGGCTGTCTGATCAACGACAAGGTGTTCCAGATCGGGCTGCGCGCCACAGGCTATGCGGCGGATGATTTCAACTGGGGCCGCGACAAGGGCTGGACGGTGGTGCAGGCCGAAGAATGCTGGGGCAAGTCGCTGGTGGGCCTGATGCAGATCGTGCGCGAGAAGATCGGCGATGCTCCGGTCTATCTGAGCTATGACATCGACAGTCTGGACCCGGCCTTTGCGCCCGGCACGGGCACGGTCGAACCCGGCGGGCTGACGACCTGGCAAGCGCTGGAGATCATCCGGGGCTGCGCGGGGTTGAACCTGATCGGCGGCGATCTGGTCGAGGTGTCACCGCCCTATGACCCATCCGGCAACACGGCGCTGATCGGGGCCAATCTTCTGTATGAAATGCTGTGCGTGCTGCCGGGCGTGCCGCAGAGCCCGTCGCGGTTTTCAGGGCTGAGCTTCTGAGGCCTCGGGCGCGGCTCCGGTATCCACCTTGCAGCGCTTGACGCCATCCTTGCCGGTCTCGCAGCCGATCTTGCCGGCACTGACGTCCGGCGTTTCCGTCTTGACCCCGGTGTCGTCGCTGCCGCCGAAAAGGCCGCTGAGGAACCCGCCGCCCGTAGCCTCGGCCGGGGCTTTTGTCGCTTCGGCCTCGGCTTCCAGACGTTTGGCTGCTTCCCGGGTTGCCGCTTCGGCCTCGCGGGCGGCGACGGCAGCAAGGTAGGCGTCGCGTTCTGCTGTATCCATCGCCGAGGCAAGCACGATCACCGGCACCTCGCCCAGACCTTCGACCTTGTCGATCACGCTGGCATTCATCGCCTGGACGTGCAGCGTTTCGAAGAACGGGACGAGATCTTCATCCTTCATCCGCTTGGGGGCCAGAACCCGCAAGTGGATCTGCGCGCCGACATCGGCCACGAAATAGCGACCGCGGAAACCTTCGGGCAACAGGTCCTCGGTCACGTCGAGCCCGCGCACAGTCATGAATTCGGTGCCGCGAAACTCGGCCGATTGCATCTGCAGGGTGATGCGCTGCTCCATCGCCATGAAGCTGGTGAAGATGATGTTGGGGTAGCGCACGGCGCGGATCAGCACGGTGCGGTCGCCCCTTTCGTAGGCGAGTGTAGCAACCTCGGTCCCCGTGCCACCATCGGCAAGCACCATCGCTTCGATCGCGGCCATCGCCTTCTTGTCGGCGTTTGCGGCGGATTTCGGCAGGAACGGTTCGATATCCGCGGCACTGACCGGGCGCGCGGTCCAGCCTTCGGGCGGTTTCGGCAGCATGTCGGCCAGCTTTGTCGGCAGTCCGCTGGCGGCAGACGCGCTGGCCAGCCCGGCAATGCGGCCAGAGAGGCCGGAGAGGTATTCGGTGAAGGTCAGGCCCTCGGCATCCTCGCGACCCGCCCATTTGGCGGACATCCTGTAGTCGAAATACATGTAGCCGCTTGCGGTAATGGCCAGCATGATAAACGAGCCGAAAAGACGAATCACGGGTCAGTCCTTGGATTGGGTCTTGCCTGTTTGCCTGGGTTCTAAAGGCGAAATTTGGCAAGCTTCGGGCAGGGCGGCAGAAATCTGCGTTTACCTCTGACGGCGAATCGAGGCCAGCGCGAAAAGGGCTGCCGCCACGACGATGATCGACGGCCCTGTCGGCGTGTCCTGCCAAAGCGAAAGGGCAAGTCCGCCAAGTCCCGACAGCGCCCCGACTGCGACCGCAATCGCGGCCATCGCCTCGGGCGTGCGGGCAAGGCTGCGGGCGGCGGCGGCGGGAATGATCAGCATCGCGGCGATCAGCAGCGCGCCCACGATCTTAAGCGCCACGGCGACGACAGAGGCCAGGGCAATCACCAGCACAAGCCGTTCGCGGTCCGGGCGGATGCCGGCGGCATGGGCGAGGTCCTCGGACAGGGTCGCGGTCAGCAGCGCCTGCCAGCGCCATGCAAGAAGGGCCACGACGGCCAGCGCCCCCAGCCAGACCAGCGCGAGGTCGCTGCGGGACACGGCGAGGATGTCGCCGAAAAGGTAGGCGGACAGGTCGGTGCGGACCGTCGGGAAGAAGCTGACGGCGACAAGACCGAAGGCAAGGGCGGAATGGGCCAGGACACCCAAGGTGGTATCCATCGCCCAGCCGCGCGCCGACAGCCCGGCGACGGTGACCGCCATCGCCAGCGCCACGGTCAGGGTGCCAAGCCCGATCGGCAGGTCGGTCGCGAGCGCGAGCGCCACGCCAAGGATTGCGGCATGGGCGGTGGCGTCGCCGAAATAGGCCATCCGCCGCCAGACCACGAAAGACCCGAGCGGACCGGTTGCAAGCGACAGGCCGACGGCGGCAAGGCCTGCGCGGACAAGGAAATCGTCAAGCATGGTCGTGCTCGTGGCGGTGATCGTGCCTGTGGTCGTGGCTGTGATGCGCCGGGCCGTCCTTGTGGTCATGGTCGTGGTCGTGCCGGTAAAGCGCCAGCGCGCCCTGCGTGCCAAGACCAAACAGCGCGCGGTATTCCGGGGCGGTGGACACCACGCGTGGCGTGCCTTCGCAGCAGATGTGGCCGTTGAGACAGATCACCCGGTCGCTGGCGGCCATCACCACATGCAGGTCGTGGCTGATCATCAGGACAGCGGCGCCGGTTTCCGTGCGGACTTCCTCGATCAGGCGATAGAATGCTGCCTCGCCGGGCTGATCGAGGCCCTGGGTGGGTTCATCCAGCATCAGAAGTTGCGGCGCGCCCAGAAGCGCGCGGGCCAGAAGGACGCGCTGCTGCTGCCCGCCGGACAGGGTGGTCATCTGGTCGGTTCCGTGACCCGCCATGCCGACGCGGGCAAGGGTCTCTTCGGCGGCGGCGTCGGTGACGCGGGTGGGAAGGGACAGGAAACGGCGCACAGTGATCGGCATGGTGCGGTCGATCATCAGCTTTTGCGGGACATGGCCGATCCTGAGGCCCGGCGCGCGGGTGATGCGGCCTTCGGCCACCGGGACGATGCCAAGAAGCGCGCGGAGAAGGGTGGATTTGCCCGACCCGTTGGGGCCGAGAATGGTCACGATTTCACCCTTGGAGACGTCAAGGTTGATGTCGTGCAGAACCTCGTCCGTGCCGAAGCGGACGCAGACATGGCTGGCGGTGATCAGTTTCATGCAGCCCTCTGGCAGGACGGGCAAAGGCCAAGCGCCTCGATGGTGGATCGTTCGACGCGGAACCCGGCGCGGGCGGCGTCGGCGTCCAGCGAAAGCCGGGCCGCGCTGGCCTCGGCTTCGGCGACCATGTGGCACGCGCGGCAGATCAGGAAGGCCGGGGCGTGGTCCTCGCCCATGTGCGCGCAGGCGGTGAAGGCGTTCAGGCGCTGG
Organism: Paracoccaceae bacterium; assembly: GCA_009773055.1. GTDB lineage: Bacteria > Pseudomonadota > Alphaproteobacteria > Rhodobacterales > Rhodobacteraceae > Tabrizicola. Next base: position 10,842 of record WOUW01000028.1, on the reverse strand, counting down.
ATGCGGTGAGCAAGACCCTGTTCCACAAGGAATTCCAGCGCGCGGTAGGCAACGGGGGGCTGGTTGCCGAAGCCTTCGGTCGTCAGCCGGGCCAGGACGTCATAGGCCCCAAGCGCCTTGTGCTCCTCCAGCAGGATCTCCAGCACTCGGCGGCGCACCGGGGTCAGCCGCGCCCCTGTCGCGGCGGTCAATGCCTCGGCCCGTTCCAGCGCGTCATTGGCGCAATGGGCGTGGTCATGCGTGGCAAAAGCCAGATCAGGCGCGGCGCAGCCGGGGCAGGTCAGGGACTCGTGCATGGCGGGCACCGGGGATTGACTCGTTATGATATTACATACATTCATCCGACCGAAACGGGAAGGCCCGACTGATGCGTTGTCTCATTGCCCTGGCGCTGACCGCCACCCCTGCCCTGGCCGAGGTGCCAAGCGTCGTAACCGACATTCCGCCTGTCCACTCGCTTGTGGCGCAGGTGATGGGCAATCTTGGGCATCCCGAGCTTTTGCTGGCAAAGGGCGCGGACGAGCATGACTTCCAGCTGCGGCCCAGTCAGGCGGGCGCGGTGGCGGATGCCGGGCTGGTGGTCTGGATTGGACCAAAGCTGACCCCCTGGCTGGAAAGTGCGCTGGAGAACCGGCCCGATGGTGCAGCGGCGCTGGCACTCCTGGATGCCGAGGGCACGATGCGCCGGGCCTATGGCGGGGCGAAGCCCGATGCGCATGGCGGCGATGACCCGCATGCCTGGCTCGACCCCGGCAACGGACAGGCTTGGCTTGGACTGATCGCTGAGGAGCTTGGGCGGCTGGACCCGGAGAATGCCGCGACCTATCAGGCCAACGCGACCGCCGGGGCCAAGCGGATCGCCGCGCTGGACGCCGATTTGGCGGCGCTGCTTGCCCCGGTGAAGGACAAGCCGATCGTCACCTACCACGATGCCTTCGGCTATTTCGCGGATCATTACGGACTGACCCTCGTGGGCAGCGTGGCGCAGGGAGATGCGTCTTCTCCCGGCGCGGCGCGGCTGGCCGGGTTGCGGGCCGCGCTTGAGGCGGGCGGTGTGATCTGCCTGTTTCCCGAAGCGCAGCACGATCCGGCGCTGGTGACGCAGATGACGGAAGGAACCGGGGCGAAGGTCGGAGGGGCGCTGGACCCGGTAGGGTCGTCGCTGGAGCCCGCGCCGGAGGCATATGCGGCGCTGCTGACGGGGTTGGCGCAGACCATTGCGGATTGCGCGGGCGAGTAGGCCGGGCCGATGCCCGACCTACGCCAGTGACAAGAGCCTGTCGCAATCGATATGCGTGGCAAGGTGGTCGGCCAGAGCATCGAGGGTTTCCTCGACCGTCTGGTCGTAGCTTGCGTTGCCCGGTGTCGCGCCAAGGCTGCCAAGGAAAGCGCGGCGGAAGGCGTCTTCGGTGAACATGCCATGGAGGTAGCTGCCCATCACGCGGCCATCGGCGCGGACAGCGCCTTCGGGTTGGCCGTTCACGGTGAACATGGGCCGGGCGCGGTCGGGGCCGTCGGTGCGGCCGAGGTGGATTTCGTAACCTTTGACTTGCGTGCCTGACGCCGGATGCAGCGCGGTGGTTTCGGTCACGCGCTTGTCGGGGGTCATCGTGGTGGTGAGGTTCAGAAGCCCAAGGCCGTGGACCGCCGCCGGTTTGCCCTCGATCCCCTCGGGGTCGGCAATCGCGGTTCCAAGCATCTGGTAGCCGCCGCACAGGCCGAGGACCTTTGCACCTCTGCGCAGGGCGGCGGCAAGGTCGATGTCCCAGCCTTGCGCCCGGAAATGGGCGAGGTCGGCGATGGTGGCCTTGCTGCCCGGAAGGATGATCAGGTCGGCCTCGACCGGCAGGGGCTGGCCGGGCTTGATGATCTTCAGCGTGACGCCGGGTTCCTGGGCGAACGGGTCGAGATCGTCGAAATTGGCGATGCGGTTGAGGTGTGGAACGGCGATCAGGAACGCGCCCGTTCCCCGCGTTCCGCCAAGATCTGCGGCGTCCTCGGCGGGAAGGCGGTGGGCATCGGGGAACCAAGGGACGACGCCAAGGCCTTGCCAGCCGGTGCGCTGTTCGATGAGCCGGTAACCGTCGTCAAACAGGCGCGGGTCGCCACGGAACTTGTTGATGAGAAAGCCGCGGATCATCGCGGCGTCTTCGGGGTCAAGAACGGCTTGCGTGCCGACAAGCTGCGCGATGACGCCACCTCGGTCGATGTCTCCCGTCAGGATCACGGGCACGTCGGCGGCGCGGGCGAAGCCCATGTTGGCGATGTCACCCGCGCGCAGGTTCACCTCGGCGGGGCTGCCTGCGCCTTCGACGATGACGAGGTCGGCCTGCGATTGCAGGCGGCGGAAGCTTTCCAGCACTGGGGCCATCAACTGCGGCTTCAAGGCGGCGTAGTCGCGGGCCTTGACCGTGCTCAGACGCTTGCCCTGCACGATGACCTGCGCGCCGGTTTCAGACTCGGGTTTCAGGAGGACGGGGTTCATGTCGACATGGGGCGGGACGCCGCAGGCGCGGGCTTGCAGGGCCTGGGCGCGGCCGATCTCGCCCCCGATGGCCACGGCAGCGTTGTTCGACATGTTCTGCGGCTTGAAGGGGCGGACGGTCAGGCCAGCCCTGGTGAAATGGCGGCAAAGTCCCGCGACCAGCATCGACTTGCCGACGTTCGACCCGGCACCCTGGATCATGATCCTCATGCGCGGCGACCCATGAGCCAGAGGAAGAACACACCACCGACAAGGCCGGTGACGACGCCGATCGGCATGTCCTCGGGCGCCATGACGATGCGGGCGACGGTGTCGGCGGCGACAAGGAAGATCGCCCCGGTCAGCGCGGACAGCGGCAGGACGCGGGCATTGTCGCCGCCGACGGCGAAGCGGACAAGGTGGGGCATCATCAGCCCGACAAAGCCGATGAGGCCGGAAAAGGCCACCATCACGCCAGTGATCAGCGCCCCTGCGACGAAGACCGACAGGCGGAAGCTCGCGACGGGAATGCCGAGGGAAGCGGCGGTTTCGTCCCCAAGGCTCATGGCGTTGAGGGCGGAGCTTTGCGTCCAGAGCCACAGACCAGCAGGCAGAAGGACGGCCAGCGGGTAGATCAGGTGCGACCACTGCGCAAGGCCGAGACCGCCAAGCATCCAGAAGACGACGGTGTGGGTGGCCTTGGGATCACCGAGGAAGATCAGCACGTTGGCCCCGGCCATGATGATGAAGCTGACGGCGACGCCTGCAAGCACCAGCCGGTCCGCGCTGGTCGCCCCGGTCACGCGGGCAACGGCAAGGACGAGGAAGGTGGCAGCCAGCGCTCCTCCGAAAGCCATGAGGGGCACGGTGAGGAGGCCGAGAAAGAGACCGGTGTGCAAAAGGGCCGCGATGGCCCCGAAGGCCCCGCCGGACGAGATGCCTAGAAGGTGGGGGTCGGCGAGCGGGTTCCGGGTTACGGATTGCAGCGCGGCCCCGGTGATGCCAAGCCCCGCGCCGACAAGGGCGGCGAGGAGGGCACGCGGAAAGCGGATGTCCCAGACGATGGCCTCGCGGCCCGTGGTCCACTCGGGGGTGACGAGGCCGGGCACAAGGTGGTTCGCCAGCACGCCCCAGACGGTCGACAGCGGCACTGCGACCGCACCGACCGAGACGGCGATCAGGATGGCGAGAAGGAGGACGCTGCCACCGGCCAGCCCGACCCCGGCCCGGCGCGACAGGCGCAAGGCGGCGTGGACCGGAGTGGCGAGCGGGGTTTCGGTCATGCCGTACAACCCGAGGGCTGCGGGTATACGGGTGCCAGGCGAAGACCGACGCAGCCGTGCGACGAGCGGTGGTTCATCACTTCCCCCAGAAGCCCGCGACAAGCTTTTCCACCGCGCGGATGTTGCGGGGGCCGGGTGTCGCTTCGACATATTCCAGCACCACATAGCGGTCATTCTTCACCGCGTCGATGTTGGCGAAGGCCGGGTTGTTTTCGAGAAATGCGATCTTCTGGTCCGCGGTCACGTCACCGTAGTTGACGATGACGATCACTTCGGGGTTGCGCTCGACCACTGGCTCCCAGGCGACGGTGGCCCAGCTTTTGTCCAGATCGTCCATGATGTTGCGTCCCCCTGCCGCTTCGATCAGGGCGGTGGGAATGGCGTAGGCCCCAGCGGTGAAAGGGGTCTCATCGCCGCTGTCGTAAACAAAGACGCGAAGCGGGGTGGTGCGGTCGACCGAAGCAGTGACTTCGGCAATCCTCGCCTCATATCCCGCGACGAGAGCCTGCGCGCGGCCCGCGACCCCAAAGATGGTTCCGAGGTTGAGGAGGTCGGCATACATGTCCTGCATCGAGGACTTGGCCTTCGGGCCGACGAAGATGCAGCTTTCGGTCAACTCGTAGGTCTTGATGCCGAGGGGTTCCAGCGTCTCGGGCGTGACCTCACCTCCGACGGTCATTCCGTAATTCCAGCCGGCAAAGAAGAAGTCGGGCTCGGCTCCCAGCAGAACCTCTCGGGTGGGATACTTGGCGGACAGCTCGGGCAGTTCGGCGATGCCCTGGCGCAGCTCTTCGTCCAGCGTCTTCCAGCCCGACACCCCGGTATAGCCGACCATCTGGTCGCGCAGGCCAAGCGCCAGCATCATCTCGATCAGGTTTACGTCGTTCGCAATGGCGCGGGTCGGGGCGGCGTCGAAGGTGACCTCGCGGTTACAGCTTTGCACCGTGACGGGGAAGGCAAAGGCCGGGGTAGAGAGGAGGAGAACGGCGAGGGCAGCGGTTTTCATCTAGAGGTCCTTGAGGTGAAATGAAAAGCGGGGCGCGGCACCGGTGTGGTCGATCCGGGTGCCGACGTGGAAGGCGCGGGCGATCGTGGCTTCGGTCAGGGCCTGATCAGGGGGGGCATCGACCACCACGCGGCCCTCGTCCAGAATCAGGACACGGTCGGCGAACGCTGCGGCAAGCGTAAGGTCGTGCAGCGTGCAGACGACAGCCAGGCCAAGCCCGCGCAAGAGACGCAGAAGTTCCAGCTGATGCCGGATGTCGAGGTGGTTCGTCGGTTCGTCCAGCACGAGAATCCGCGGTTCCTGCGCCAGCGCCCGGGCGACCATGACGCGCTGGCGTTCGCCCCCCGAAAGCGTGCCAAAGCGGCGATCGGCAAGGCCCCCCAGATCCATCCGCAGCAGGGCCGCGTCGGTGATCGCCCTGTCTCGGTCGCCTGGTCCCATGCCTTGCCGGTGCGGCAGACGGCCAAGGGACACAATCTCGCGCGTTGTCAGGGCAAAGTCGGTCGGCTGTTCCTGCAGCACGGCGGCGACGATCCGGGCGGCTTCGCGCGCCGGACGCAGCCAGAGATCGCGGCCCTCCAGAATGACAGAGCCGGATAGGGGTGCCTGGTGGCGGTAGAGAAGGCGAAGAAGCGACGACTTTCCCGCCCCGTTCGCGCCGCAGATCGCCAGAACCTCGCCTTCGGCCAGCGTAAAGGAAATCTCGTGCAGGATGGCCGGCGCGCGCTTTGGCCCCCAGGTGACGCGGCGGAGTTCGAGGACGGTCATTGGACCCAGCCCTCGCGGGTGATCATCTCGGCTGGAAGCAGAACCATGGCCGGATCGCATGAGCGACGTGGCAGGTCTGGCCCGGTCATCCAACCGTCCCTGTGGATTGCACAGGATCGCGCGAGGGCGGTCAGACAGGTCGCCGTCCCGGTCGCGGGCCTGCCTCTGAGGCAGGATCCGCTTCTGTGCCTGCACTCGCTACAGACAAGCACCCGCTGCCGCGCGGATTGCGCCACGGAAATGCTTTGGGCGTTTTGCCCCTTCGGATTGCCGTCCATCGAACACTCCTTCCGGGGCACCCCGCCCGGCGGCTGATTGCTTCGATGGCAGGTCTCCTGACTTCGCGGGTCGCTGCTTCCCCCACCTTCCCGGCCCGCCCGAACAGCGGGTCTGGCCAGTGGCTTCGGGGGTCGCTCGCCGCTTACAGTTGCGGGGGCAGTCGGGGATTTGGCGGCTGTTGCCTACACCTCACCCCATTCCCTTTTCACCCGGCATCGCTTTGCTTGGCCGGGAACCATCCCCATCTGTCTGCGCCGGAACCCCGGTCGGTTCAAGCCGGAAAGCGACCGGCAGGACACCGGGCGCGCCACGCGGCCGGTTCATCAGGGCGATGCACCGGAAGACCGCGGGCTGGACCCCACTGAAGTCATGTTGGTCACAGAGAGGGAAGTGGTGGCGAGGGAGGGACTCGAACCCTCGACCTCGCGATTATGAGTCGCGCGCTCTAACCAGCTGAGCTACCTAGCCACTGGGCGGCGGATTAAGGGCGTGGCCTGCCGAGGTCAAGGGTGAATCGCGCAAGAAGCAGGTGACCCAGGTTGCGCAGACCAACCTTCCCTAATGCGCCACGCGCGGGCGACCCGAGGCTGTCGCCGAGATGCGGGCCTCGATGAACATCGTGCGGCCCTCGATCTCGACCTCTTTCACGTCGCGGTCCACGGTGACACGCAGATCCACCGCCCCTGCCTCGCGGGCACGGTGCGAGGCGTCGGACACGAGGGCTGCCTCAAGTGCTGCCAGCGCGGACTCGGGCGAGGAGAACACCTGCAAGCCATCTGCCAGGTGTGCCACGTAGCGGCCCTCGGCGGGCGAGGACACTGTGCCAGTCGCGCGCTGGCTGACCTGTCCCGCCACGGCGCCGATGGCATTGGCCACCCCGGCGTGTTCGGGCAGGATCATCGGGCAGTGCAGCCGATCCCCCACTGCGCCATAATAGGACGGGGCCGAAGCGCCAAGGCCGATCACCGGCACGCCAAGCTTGACGCTGACCTCGATCACGCCGCGATGCGGGCCAAGCCCGGTTTTCGTCAGCGCATGGCGCGCAAGCGCCTCTGGCGTCTCGCCTGCAAAGGCGTCGTCCTCGCCAAACGCGGCCTCTAGCAGGCAATCGACGGTCTGCTGGGTCAGCTGGTCCACCACGGATTGCGCAAAGACCTCCGGGCCCGTCGCAAAACGTTCGCCCGCGCCAGTCCGCCGTTTGGCGATCAGCCGCAGTGCCTTTTCCGCCGCCGCGCCGTCCCAGGCGTCCAGCCGCCCCAGGACGTGACTGGCGTCCGAAGGTGTGACGCCCGAGATCATCACCAACCCCCGCGCCACCAGCCGCTCCAGCGCTGCGACCTCCAGCCGCGAGGTCAGGGCGGCGGCCATCGGCATCGGCCCGTTGATCCGGTCCAGCACCGCCAGTTCACGCGCATTCAGCCCGCCGCGCTGGCCCGACATCGGCACGACAAAGCGACCGTCCATTTCGCCCACGGCGTCCGAGGACAGCCAGCGATCAAGGGCCGCATGCACCATCGGACCGTGATCGACGGCCAGCAGCGACACCGGCATCAGCCGCCGGGGGCCAAGGCGCAGACCACCCGTCAGCCCCTCGGTCACCAGATGCACCTCGCTGTCGCCGCCAAGGCCGGTGGTGCGCATCGCCACGGCTTCGACCATGGTGCGAAAGCCACCGACGCGGGCGCCTTGCGGGTCGATCTCGGGCAGCCCCCCACGGAGCAGCGCCACATCCGTCGTGGTCCCGCCGATGTCGCTGACCAGCGCGTCCGAGGCCCCGGTCAGCCAGCGCGCGCCAACGATGCTGGCGGCGGGACCGCTCAGGATCGTCTCGATCGGGCGTTCGCGGACCATTGCGGCCGAAATCAGCGCCCCGTCGCCCCGCACCGCCATCAGCGGGGCGTCGATGCCCACGGCGTGCAGGTGACGTTCGCAAGCGGCGACCAGGCGGTCGATCATGCCGATCAGGCGGGCGTTCAGCACGGCGGTGAGGGCGCGCTTCGGGCCGTTCAGATTGGCCGACAATTCGTGAGAACAGGTCACCGGGCGACCCGTGACCCGGCGGATCAGGTCGCGCGCAGCAATTTCGTGCGCGGGATTGCGGGTGGCGAATTGCGACGCCACGGCAAAGCCTGAAACCTCGTCGCCAAGCGTGCGCACCATCAGCTCCAGACGGCCGAGGTCCAATGCGGCGACCTCGGTTCCGGCATGGGTGTGGCCACCGGGCAGCTTGACCACGGGGTCGCCCTTCAGGGCCTCGGTCAGCCCGCCACGACCGAGATCGGCGTCGTCAAAGCCGATGAAGACCAGCGCCACGCGCGCGCCCTGGCCTTCGACCAGCGCATTGGTGGCCAGCGTCGTGGACAGCGACACGAGCGCCACGTCAGACGCCTGCACCCCTGCCGCCGCGATGGCGGCATCGACCGCTTCGCCGATCCCCACGGCCAGATCATGCCGCGAGGTCAGCGCCTTGGCCTTGCCAAGAACGGCATTCGCCGCCTCGTCCAGGATCACCGCGTCGGTGTAGGTGCCCCCGGTATCGACACCCAGAAAGATCGCCATGCCAGCCCCTGATCCTGCGCAACCTCTTGCCAGCTAGTGCAGGATCGCGCCCCTGTCAGCCCCGGAAACGACATCAATGCCGCCGCCTGCGCCGATGCGCGGCGGGAAGGTTCAGCATCGTGCGATACTTCGCAACCGTGCGCCGGGCGATGGGCGCGCCGCCAGCGGCCAGGGCCGCCGCCAGTGCTTCGTCCGACAGGGGGTGATCGGGGTCCTCGTCGGCCACCAGCCGTGCCAGCCTGTCGCGCAGCGCCCCGGCTGCGGGTCCGCCTTCGCGCGGGGCCTTGGTGAACAGGGTCCGCAACCACCAGGTGCCGCGCGGCGTGTCGACGGCGGTGCCCGCGACGACGCGGCTGATCGTGCTTTCATTCAGCCCCAGGGCTTCGGCAACCTCGGCCATGGTCATCGGGACAAGGGCACCAAGCCCCGCCTCCAGCGCCGCCGTCTGCCGGGTCAGGATGTCCTGCCCGACTGACAGAAGCGTCGCGTTCCGCCCTTCGATCATCTTGATCAGCGCCCGGGCCTCGGCCCGGCCCTTGGCGCGGCCTTCTGCGACCGACACCGAGGGCAGGGCCGAGCGGGTCAGCGACACGATCCAGCCCGAAGCGCCCTTTTCAGCGATCAGGTCAGGCTCGCGGACCGGGGCGGCAAAGGGTTCGAACCCCGCGCCGGGCTTGGGGTCATAGCTGCGCAGGCGTCCGAAAGCGACACGCAGGGCGGCAAGGTCGATCCCGGCCTCGCGGGCGATGCGGTCGATTTCGCCCTTTGCCAGCAGGTCCAGCCGGCCCAGAAGCGCCATCATCGGCGGATCAAGTTCGCCCGCCTCCCAGGCCTGCAGGCGCAGGCATTCGGTCAGGTTGCGGGCAAAAAGGCCGGTCGGTTCGGCCTGGGCCTGCAGCCGGTCCAGCACGCGTTCCACGGCGGGCAGGTCTACGCCCAACTGACCTGCAATTGCGGCCAGCGACCGCCCGATCCAGCCCGAGGGTTCCAGCGCCTCGGCCAGGGCCATCGCAATGCGGGTTTCGGTCGCATCAAGGCGCAGGGCTTCGATCAGCCCAAGGACATGGGACACGAGGCTTGGCCCGGCGGCGGCCTGCTCGGGGCGCTCGGCATCCGATCCGAAGGCCGATTTCCAGCGCGGGATCCAATCCTGCACCTGCGGGCGCGCCAGAAGGATCTGCGGGTTCTCGGCTGCCTGCTCCTCCAGATACCGGCTAAGCCCTGCCGCATCGGCGTGCAGGATGCGGATCGCGGTCGCAAGCCCGGTGGTCAGCGCCAGGCGCTGCGTCTGCTGAATGGATATACGGGTTCTGGATTTCATCGCCCGATGGTTCCCATGGACCGGAGCCCATCGCAAGCCCGGCCTGCCGTCAGGAAAACACCCCCTCGCAATACCACTGGTCGGTCACCGCCCCGCCCCGCCCGTAAAAGAGCCAGAGCCTTTCGCCCCCTTCCGCCTCGATCCGCCAGTAATCGCGGGTGCCGTCGCGCCAGTCGGGGTCTTCGAACCACCATTCCGGTTGCAGCCGTTCCGGGCCCACCGCCATCCGCACCGCGAAGGTGCGGCGGCGCCAGCGGAAGCGGGCGGGCAGATCCGGGGTTTCCGGGGCCTCGATAGGTTCGGGGCGGAACATCACCAGCGGGCGCGGACCGGGGGCTTCGGGCCAGGGGCCGTCATGCGGCTGGCTCCAGGCGGCCATCAGCAGCTTCGCGGATTTTGCGGGCACATGGCTGTCGGCGGGGTGCAGGCGCAGGACCGCCTCGGTCCCGAGCCGCGCGCCGAGGCGGCCGATCAGGTCCTCCAGCCCCTGCGCCAAACTGGCCGCCGGTCGCCCCGCAAGGGCCTCGGCCGTCACCTCGATCTGCCCGCGGTGCTGAAGGGCGCTGACGGCTTCGGTGGCGATGGCCTCCAGCCGCAGGCAGTCGATCCCGAAGCCCGCATCGATCTGGTCAAGCTTCAGGTGCAAAAGCGGGCGGATGCGGTCGGGGCTGTCACTGGCCCGCGCCAGACCCACCTCGACCGAGGCCACCCCGCCATCGGCGCGGAAGCCCTGGAAAAGGACGCGCCGCACCCCGCGGCCCTTGGCGCGCAGCTTGTCGCAGAAGGGCGGCAGCAGGCGGTCCAGCGCCGCCTCGACATCGGACCGCAGCCCGATGGGATCGGGCAACGTCAGGCGCACGGCGAAATGCATCGGCGGGCGGGCCGGGCTGACGGGCTCGGGCTCCATCCCCAGGGCCTGATCCAGACGACGCAGCGTGTCGGCGCCGAAGCGGCGGGCTAGGGCCGCGCGCGGCAGGCCCATGATGTCGCCCACCCGGCGCAGGCCAAGGCGCGACAGCCGGTCGACCACGTCCGGGGCCAGTCGCAACGCGGGCAGCGGAAGGTCGGCCAAGGCCTCGTAAAGCCGCCCGGGCGGGACGATCATCGCGGCCTCGGCCCCCCGCGCCGTGACCGCGCGGGGCAGGTTGCCGCCCCGTTCCCA
>WOUW01000027.1 GCA_009773055.1 Paracoccaceae bacterium | reverse complement strand
GGCGGAACCAAGGACCAGTCCTTCACAGAAGCGAGGGACCGGTTCGTGCGCAAATACGCCCCGATCTTCCCTGGCCGGTCCCTGCATTGCACCACCGGCGTCGTCACGTTTCCCGCAGATGGGTTGACGGCTGACGCTGCAACGTAGAGTGGGCAATCTGCCCAGGCGCGGCACCTAAAGGACCAGACCGACCCGCCCGGTTGCGCGATAGCCGCCCGCAGGGTCGCCCTCCAGCGCCAGCGTCTGCGCGGCAAGCTCGGTGTCAGAGCTGTCCCGGAAGATGCCGTCCCGTGTCAGGCTTACCCCCCTGATGGTCTCCTGGCTGGCCGAATACAGCGGATGTGCTGCATAGACTGCCCGGCATTCGGCCTCGGGCAGCGCGAATTGCGAGGTCAGAAGCGCGGCCTTGCCAGACACCGCCATTTCGGCGCCACTGAAGACCTCGAAATGGATGTGCGGCCAGCGCCCCGGATAGCAGGCCGGGAAAATGGTGATGAACCGCACCACGCCATTCACGTCGCTGATCCCGATGCCCCGCAGATAGTTGCGGTCTGCCGCACCATAGATCGAATAGACCCCTTCCGCGCCGCATTGCCAGACATAGACCGCCATCCCGCCCAACGGCACACAGGCGTTGCGCACGTCGACCAGTGTGATCTCCAGAGTGACCGGCACACCTTCGGCCACCGGGGCCAGTCCGCCGATCGAAGATCTCAAGTCTTCGCGGATCACCCCGGCTTCTGTCAGGATGTTGACGGTCTGGCCCGCGCGCACATTGGTGCCGTCCGCCGGAAACGGACCTGCGGTTTCCGCTGGCAGTGCCACGCAGACCGACCCGTCCGCGCCGGTGCCGGAGACGGTCTGCGCCCCGCTGCGCACGCCCCACAGCGACAGGGCCGCCCCACCCATGGCCAGCCCTGTCAGCACCAGCCGCCGCCGCGTCAGATGTGGAAGGTCGGCGGATAGTCCCTCCGGTTCATTGTGGTCATGGCGATCCTTGTGGTCGGTCATAGCAGCACTCCTTGCGGTTCCGGGAATGATACGCCGCAGGCATGACATTCCGTCATCACTCGCAGGACACACGCGGTCAGAAGTCTTTCGATACAGTGAACGGCCGCCGACAACTCATTGCTTTTAAAGCGCAAAAATTCCCGCCGCGTGTGGACAGCCTGGCAGCTTTAGACGGAAGGGGATGGAGCGGGCGGCGGGAATCGAACCCGCGTCTTCTGCTTGGAAGGCAGAGGTCTTACCATTACACAACGCCCGCGCTACGGTTGGTAGGTATTCGGACCGGACCCGTTCGTCAAGTCGGCCCCAAGAAAGTCCCGACGGCCGCGCGCACCCCAGCCCCGGGGCGGTTACCGGCATTTACATCGACAACAGTGTGTCGCTTGCCTTTCGGTAAGTCACTAACGGCAGATCGGTTGTCCATGGCCGCGAAGTCGGTATGCGCAATCCGCGACCAGCAGGACGAAGGCAGATCATTCCCACCGAATGCTTTCTTCCCGTCAAGGCAATGGCGGAGCAATCAGGCAAGCCAGTTGCGTGTCCAGTGGCGCAAGCCGGAGCAACTTGCGACGAATTTGGCAATTGTTTCGCCGTCGTCCACCATTCCGAGGTCGAAGCAGCCGTCATCCATACTTTCAGCCAGACCCGACGCTGCGAAAAGCTTGGCCGCAACAGAGTGTCCAATGAACTTGCCTTGGGCGAAGGCGTCGCGCAGGAAGTTTTGTGCCTGCGGGAACTGTGTCACCACGTCTTCATCGTCCTGTCCAAGCACCATCGAACGCCCGCTGGCGATGCTGAACTGCGCCTCTCGCAAAGCTGTTCGGTCCGTTCCGCAGGATGCTCCGGGACGGCGACACAGGAAGGTCCTGCCGCGTGGGCCGCGGCGCCGTTGCCGGTGGCGGAAGCTCCGGCATGCCGATACCGCTCGCGATCCCTCCCGCCAGCTTCTCGTCGATGTTGCGCAGATGGCCGACCATGGCACGGCGGACCCGGGCAAGCTCGCACATCGACACTTCGAATGACCGACGGCGTTCTGTGCGTCCTTTCGGACGATGAAGCGGACGTGCTTTCGACCGCCAGAAACATCCGCTTTCCGAAGATGAGCTTGATCTGGCAAGACGGAAATGGCTTGCAAGAAGCATCTGGTTCGCCCGGCCCAAGGCGACTCGGACGTCTGGTCGCGGTGGAAACAGGACCCTGGACCGTCCGCATGCGACGCGAGAGGCGGAAGGTGCGCCCAGAATTCTTCCGACACAGCCGCTCCAACAGACAGCAGCAGTTCAGCGCCAAGTGTTTGATCGCCCGCACTTCCGGCATGGAGCAACATTTTCCGGTTTCGGACTCGCAACATTCCTTCCCGAGGTAGTGTCAGTCAGATGTCGCCGGAAGGGCAACTTCCTCAGCCATCTGTTGACTGAAGATCCTCGGGTTTCTTCCAAAGCAGCCGTTGGTCCCCGCCCAGCTTTGAATTCCCCAGCTTCTCGATAGGCATCACAAGAGTTTCAAGCTTCGGGTCCGGGTCCAGCCGTAGATAGGCCGGCACCCACGCGAGTTCAAAGGCCCTTGGCGGACGGTCGGTCCCGCCGACGGTCTGGGCCTTGCCGCTGATCTTTTCGACGATCAAGGGATCCTCCAGGCCAGCCAGAGTAAAGTCCACCACGCGCGACAGGGCATTATCACAAGATGCAAACAGGGTCGGGCGCGCGTCCAGCAGCAATGCTGTCGTCGTGACAAGCGGAGCCACGGCATGAAGCTGGTAGTGCAAGGCGAAGCGACCCCGCCACATCTCGTTCGGTAGGCTGCCATCAGGAGCGGCAGTGCAGACGACGAGCTCAGTCGATGCGGCGCCCCAGTCGATCAGTTCGGGGTCGTCCAGTGTCAGGCCGATACGCGCAACCGCTAGCCCGGCCCAAGCCCGGAGGTTGTTCTGCGAGGCACGCGGTGGGGCCTTGGTGTCGAAGAACTCGATTGTCTGGTGGGCCCGTTTCCGCAGCCAGACCTCGATAGCGACATCCCGAGGCGCGTCGGGGAAACGAACACGGACAGCGGCATAGGCGAATGCAAACCCGCCCACCCGAGAGGGGACAGACAGGTTTGCGCCTTGCGTGTTCAGCTGGCTAAGCGCATCGGCCTCGGCCCATATCCGAAGGCCGTCGATGACGCAGCGCGAAGCGGCCTCGGAGGCCTCTGGGGAGGCTTCGGGATTGATCAGGACATCGGTTTGCCGGGCCAGATCGGTTATGAAGGTGTCGATCGGTTTCAGCGCGGCGGTGACAGCCGCATCACCTTCTTCGTCAAGCTCGCTGCGTGACGCACTGTCCGCTTTGTACCGGCTGCCGAAGCCGAGCGAGATGACTGGCTTTGCGACCTCGGTGCAAGCGGGTGCCTCTTCGGCAGCGAGAGGAAAGGACAGCAATACCACGCCAAGGACAAGACACTGCAGTCTCATTGACCGACCTCCAGGGAAAGTTTCAGGCTGCGCAGTCGCTGAGCGGCGTCCTGGCTGCCAAGGTCCGCCGCCTTTTCCAGCCATGCCAGCGCTTCGTCCCGCGAGGGTTGCACACCAATGCCGAAGACAAGTGCCTCTGCAAGGTCGACCATCGCGGCCAGTTCGCCGGCTTCGGCGGCCTTGCGCAGCCAGTCCGTGGAGCTGAGCACTTCGGCAGAGGTTTCCGCGCGTTTGCGCAGTATGAGGGCGTATTCGCGCATGGCAACGGGATTGCCGGATTCGGCTGCGGTAAGGAACAAGGCGGCCTCATCGATGCTGCGATAGGCCACAGCGCGGATTTCCGGCGTGGCACCTCGCAACCGGGTCAATGTGGAAGGCAGGTCCTCGGGTGCGCTGACCTGAACTAGGTCGATGAAAAGCTGAGCCGAAATCTTGGGATCGTATTGCGGCGAACTCCGACGGGCATAGATGTTCAGCAGCCGGTGGATCGCAACCCGGCTCCCGGCACTTCTTGCCGCCTCGTAGTAGGCGAGGATGCGGGGCTGGTCGGCATCTGTGGCATAACGACTGAAAACATCGGCAAGGTCTGCAAGCGCTGCCCCGTCGCCCCTGGCCAGATAGTCCGAAATCCCAAGCCAGCGCTCTAGAAGTGCGCGGTCGCCTGCTCGGCCCACGGCGTCGGTCAGTCGCAGGGCTTCGTCGAACGTGCAGGCGGTGATTGCGGCAGCGCGATTGACGAAGTCGGCATAGATCGTCCGATCGCGGATCAGCGGCAAGGCCAGAAGCAAGGCGTCGAAATCTCCGCGTGCCTCTATGACAGCAGCAAAGCGGTCATGAACGGCTGCGAGGTCTGGAAACTGGTCGGGATCGGCCAGCGGCAACATCGCCATGGCATCGCCGGAGCCGCGCTCGGCCAACGGCAGAAGGATCGCCAGCGCCTCGACCTGGCTTTCCGGAGTAACGTAGTTTTCCTCTAGCAACGCCTCGGCAAACTGGGTGCCAGCCGAGATTTCGCCGAGCCGGATCGCCTGGCGGAAAAGGTCGAGCGCAGCTTCCCGCTTGCGAAGTGTATCTGCGGCCTTAATCGCCAAAGCTGCTTGGGCCGTTGTGACGCCCGGAAAGCGCCTTGCGTAACTTTGCCAGAAGGCGATTGTTTCAGCCGGGGCTTGGCGCAGGTCCAGAAGGTAGAGGTATTGCGCAATCGCCGTCACGCGACCGGTCAGCGCCTGGGTCTGCAACTCGGCCTCGGCAAGCGGGTCGGGCCTCGCGGCAAGTGCGGAAAGCTGCCTTGGGGTAAGATCGACAGCGACAGATGAGGTGCTTTCTGCGACCCTTGCCCAATAATCGGCCTCGGCCACTTGCGGCGCATTGGGCGAACGGCAGATGAATGCGCTCGAAAGCTGCAGCATCGGGTCAACTTCGCCCTCTGAGACCACGGCCTGCATCAGCTTATCCATCACCGCATAGAATTCGTTCGGGGTCCGCGCCAAGCGAAATTTCATCGCGGCGGTCTTGTCCAGCGCGGCAAGTTCACCCATGGCGACCGCCCGTTCCAGAAGCGCCAGCGCCTCGGCCTCGCCGGCCCAGCGACCGTCCTCTGACAGGACCTGATCGGACATCGCTATCAGGGACCAGGCAGGGGCGTCCGGCCGGGCGGCAAGCGCCTGAAGCGCCTTCAGGTAGCGCGGCTTCCAGGTCGGATTGCGACGAGCCTGCGCCTGCAGAAACAGCACATGGCTTGCTGCACCCGAAGCCCAGTTTTGGCCAGCCATCCGATAGGTCGCTTCTGCCGTCTCAAGATCGCGTGGAACAAGCGCCCCGTCTGCCTTTAGACGGGCAAGCGTCACCTGGGCGTACGGCAGCCCGGCATCCGATGCAGCAGTCAGGTAGTGCACCAGGACTTCGTTGTCCTTGTCGATATCTTCGGCATGCAGGTGCATCTCTGCCACCTTCCAGGCGGAAACCGCATCCCCGAGATCGGCCGAAAACCGGTACCAGCGTTCCGCAAGCAGCGGATCCCGCGTCACGATCTGACCGCTCATGTATTCGCGGGCAATCCGGTTGACCCGATCGCAGATCAGCGGATCGAGCTTTCCGACAAGCGCACCAAAGGCCATCGTCACGCTCAGGTCGGGCGGCACGGTCCAGCCTGCGACAGCGTCACCCGAGACCTGCCGTTCGACAAGCGCAAGTATCGCATCGGCACTGCCACCGAAAGCCGCCGCAAGAAGCAGGTCCTCGCCGCGTTGTTGGTCGCGGGGAATGCCGACCCCGCGCAGGAAATAACCAGCCAGAAGGTTCTGGGCGCGCGGTGTCTGGGACAGGTCCATTTCCGCAAGTTGTTCGACCAGGCCTTCCTTCTGCACCTGCGCCACACGGCCCGCCGCAAGCAGAAGTTCGATCCGGTCGATCAGCATGTTCACGTCGGAGTAGTCGGGGTCCAGCGTCTGGAACTGCGCTTCGACTGCGCTGACAAGATCGAACCACTGTTGCGGGCCCAGTTCCATCAGGCGGCGGAAATCCCGCTTGATCAGCCCAATATCAGTTTCGCCGATCGCGGCAGGATCCGCACCCTTCCATTTCGCAATCAGGTCCTCGTCGCTGAGGCGCTGGTCACAAACCGACGCCGTTTCGACGGCGGGCGGCTCGAACAGAAGGTCGACCGTCTCGGCCCGCGCAGCCAGCGGAAGTATAAGGACGACAAGGGTCACAAGTGTGCGGAACATGGCTTTGGCCTTCCAGTCAGGTCTATCGGGCCAGCGCGTTGGGCGTGACCGTCGCGGTGTAGGAACCGCCAGTGCCGCTCAGCACGATCGCCACCCCTTCGCGGCGCTTAAGCTGGACCGCCGGCACCGTGGCCACGACAGTCGCGCCATCGCGCACTTCGAAATCCAAGGTCAGCGGTGCCTTAAGCGCGACCGCACCACCGTCATTCTTTCCGATTCCTTCGATTGCCATGGCCTTGGCTTGCGGCACATAAAGATCGACGCTGGCGATATCGGACAGATTGTAGAACGTGACGTCGGATTGTGCCGGATTGCGCGTGATCTTGTCGACGACCAGTGCCGAAGTGCCATCGGCCCCGACCACGAAGGAGTAGAAAGTGGCCGGATCGACTTTTTCGGTCGCGCTCAACTCACCCGCAGTGATGTTCACTTCGGGTTCCCCGTCGATGACCACATATGGGGTCACGCCAGCAGCGATGCTGTCGAAACTGACCGTCTGGATCATTGCAACAGCACTTTTGGCGTCCACGACGCGCACAAAGCTGGAGTTCGGGTTGGCAACTTCTTCGTAAAGACTCGCATCCTGGGCGAGGCCGGCCGAAGCCAGAGCGACCATAGCAAGAACGGAACAGGTTGCGTGAATGCGTGTCATGACGCGTCTCCTTTGGACGGGGGACAGAGTGTGAGGGAACTGGTCTCGGCCAGCGGACGATCGAAGGTCACGGCGATGCTGGTCAGGTCGGGCAACCAGTAGGGATCAATGCGCAGAAAGAAACGCCCGGTGGCGCGCAGGCGATCACTGCGTTCCAACGTGACACTGCGCTCCACGCCACCGTCGGACGAAAACGTGACGGTTGCGGCCCGCGCCCCGTCGCCACCATGGTCGAACAGGAAGGCATCACCGGGCTTCAACTTGCCTGACGGAAAGGTGGCGACCAGCGTGTTGCCGTCGGCGACAGCCCCAGTGGAAATGTCGCAGGGTGGGCCAGCCGCGACGATCAACTCGTCCATCGGCATGGGCCCGAACTGCGCAAGACTGTTGTAGATCGGATTCTCCCAGACCAGAAACGTCGGGCGCTTCTCGGCGAATTCGCGCGACGTCAGGTACGAGGTAATGGAGCCGAACTGGTTGCCGCCGGTGATTGCGTAGTTGCGCGCCTCGATGCCCGTAAACTCTGACAGAAAGCCCGCGAAGTTGTTGATGCTGCTGTCGGAAAACGAGGTGCCGACCAAGACGAGACTGGCAACGCTGTCATCCGCGCTGAAGATGTCCAGCGCGGCGGCGTCGGTGGCAGCGGCTTCGGCCACCTGGGCACCCGTGCTCACGTCCGCAGCCTGCGTCGTGGTCCAGGTTACAGCCTCTACCGGGGGCAGGGTCTCGCTGCAGAAGGTCTGCAATTCACGCCTGAGACCGGAAAAGGCGGTCTCCGTCGCTGCTTGCTCCGAGGCAAAGTCGATTGGGGTCACGTCGGCGTAGGCGGGCAGATTGCGGATCGTCTTGCCGATGGCCTGCGCGGCAAGGCGCGCACCGGTCGGGGTCCAGTGGAAGTCGGACTGGAAAAAGACTTTCTCGTCCGTTCCGGCCGCAAGCATCGCCGTCATGAGGTCTGGAGCCGCAACACCCGCAGCATTCAGCCGTTCCACCACGTCGAGATAGTTGGCCTGCGTGACTGCCGTGTCAAAGCCATAGGCAACGGCCTCTGGCGGCAGGTAGCCAGGCATTGCCTGACCCTTGGTGGGCACATTTACATAGATCAGCGTGGTCCCCTGATCCGCGAGTGCCTGCGCCAGTCGCGCCAGCTCGCCGACGACGATGTCGTTCATCGGATGCTTGAGCCGCAGGTCGGACTGGACGCGAAAGAACACCCCCTCGCGGCCCTCGATACTGGCAGTCGGCGCTTCGTCCGTCTTCGCGCAGCCGAAGAGCGATGGCTCGGCCAGCGCAATGCCCGGCATCAGCAAAGCGAACAAGACAATCGCTGGGCGCATCATTGCGTGGCTCCTTCAAGTGTTTCCGGAAGCGGCCGCGGGCGCGGCGGAAATGCAGTCGGAACGGTTTCGCCGGACGGCTGGAACGAATCATCTGCACCGGCAGGCTCCGGCGATACCTTTTCGGCTGCCGGCGCGGTCACACCTGCAAGCTGCCGCGCCAGGGACTTGGCCATGGCCTGAATACCGGGATCCGGACTTGCCAACGCCAGGTCCAACGCTCGACGGGCCGCGTCGGGATCGGGCGGAAGCCCTGGTCCACCCTGGATCTCGCTCAATGCAAGTCGCATGGCAGCCTTCGCATCGCCCGCCTTGGCAGCGGCGAGCAGCAGAGCCCGGCCCCCGGGTACATCCTGCCCAAAGGGTGCACCCTGCATCAGGAGATCTCCAAGTCCGGCTGCGGCCAACGGGTCGCCCTTTCGTGCCGCTCGTTCCAGCACCGCACGAATGTTGCGCAGGCGGGCCGGTCCGAAGTCGGCATCGCCTGTTCCCAAAAGCGTGATGAGCCGGGGCACGGCAAAATCACGGCCCATATAGACAGCAATCGAATAGTAGTGCGCCGCATCCCCCAGAAAGGCAGGATCGTTGCGGGCCTCCAGCCGTTTTGCGTAGCGAGCAGCTGCCAACCCTTCGCCCGCGTCGGCCAGTGTCTGCAGTTGCGAGTCTGAAAGGTCGCGCCCCTTCAGCATCGACTTGCGCAAGTCCTTCAGCCAGGGGCTTGCCGCGATGGCGCGGGGCAACACAACCTCCGCCTGAGCGAGCGCACTCATTGCAAGGAGGGCAACGAACAGCCCGATGGCAAGGAAGCTGCTACGCATCGCTCTGCACCGGACCCTGATCGCCCCAGATCGTTGGATCGCTCAGGTAGCGGACCGGAAACTCCCAGATCACGACGGCAGGCGGGGCATCACGGAAGTAGGGCGAAGCGAGGTAGTCCAGCATCGGCCGCGCCGGGCCTTCTCCTTCGACCGCCAAGTTCAGGACATCGCGACCCAAGGCAAGTTTAAGCGCTTCGGCAAAGCTCCACGCGGGGTTGGCCGAGTAGGATGTCCCGATCAACAGCGTCGCCCCGGGTGCCGTCTCAGCAAAAATGTCTAAGTTGCCCGACCCCGGACCTTCTGCGGCGGCGGTATAGGGTGCGGCGATTTCGGGGCGCAGGCCGGCAAGCGAAGCGAAGTTTTCGTTGGTCACGAATGACACGAGATCGCCAGTAAACTGAGCAACCGTCACGGTCGTCACCGCGAAGGTGGTCGTGCCCAGCGGGATGACACCCGAGGTCGCCAAACCACGCGCCACCGCCCGCGCTCCGCCAGGGGTCCAGTGCGTATCGGTGCGGAAAAACGCCAGCCCTTCCCGGGCCTCGGCCCTAAGAACGGCGCGCGCGTCAAGAACCGCGACCCCGCGCAGCTTGAGACCGGCCAGAAAGCCGTCGTAGAGCCGAACAATGCCAGCGGCGGTCTCTGGATTGCTTTCGGCGACATGGACGTCCAGCTTGCCCGGAACTGGAACGATCACCAGTTCGGCACCCACCGCTTCCAACCGGTCGCGAACCCGCGCTATGCGGTCGAGCGAGCGGGAGATGTCCTGCGGGGCCTCGCGAACCTCTTCTGCGGTAAAGAGCCAGCCGTCATGGCCCGCCACCACACCCTTGCGCCCTTCTCCTACTGTCAGGTATCGCAGCGCGCCGATTAGGCCGATGGCACTGTCGCGATGGGGCAGAGACTGGCGGTAGACGTTGTCCAGACGGGCGGTGAGCGCACCCTTCAGCGCCGAGGCGTCGAGCGGCACCTCCGTTGGCTCGGGAAAGCGGGCGTATTCCACATTGAAGACAGCGGCGTAACCGAAGAACACCACCGGCAGTGCGTATCGTGCGTAACGCAAAAGGATCTGCATGACGGGCTCCTAGAACTGGAAATACAGAAAGGGCGAGAAGCTCTGCTCTGCCAGACGCATGACGGAGAGAGTGAACAGGACCGAGGTGATCAGCGCCGGGGCCAGAGTGTCAGCGACGGCGAGCGTCCCGCCAGTCCCGGAGGGCACGTAGTAGCGTCGCACGACCAAGTCGCGCGCCATGGGCTCAATCGCGCAGATCACGATCGCCAGCATCATGGTCACCAGACTTTCGCGGGTGATCTTCAAGGCGACCTCGATTGGCAATCCGAAACCGTTCATTCCGAATATGCCGGCGTAGAACTGCGTCGCATCTGTCAGGTTCGCCGCCCGGAAGACGACCCAGCCGAGTGTGACGATGACCAGCGTCATCGTTACGCGGGCCGCAGTCCTCGACCGCATCGACCAGCCCAGCCACCGCTCCGCCGCAAGCCATCCGCCATGCCAGACGCCCCAGAGCACGAAGGTCCAATTTGCCCCGTGCCAGAGGCCGCCCAGCACCATGACCGTCATCAGGTTGATATAGGTGCGCCGTTCGCTGATCCGGTTGCCGCCCAGGGGGATGTAAAGATAGTCACGTAGCCAGACCGACAGGCTGATATGCCAGCGCCGCCAGAACTCGGTGATGGAGGCCGAAATGTAGGGGCTGTCGAAGTTTTCGCGGAAGCGGAATCCCATCATGAGGCCAAGCCCCATCGCCATGTCGCTGTAGCCCGAGAAGTCGAAGTAGAGCTGCAGGGTATAGGCAATCGCTCCAGCCCATGCCAGCGGCGCCGACGGGTCGGGCGTGGCGAAGGCAAGGTCGGCAAGCGGCGCTATGCTGTCTGCGATCAGCACCTTCTTTGCCAAGCCCACGGCAAACCACGCCATGCCGTCGGCAAACTTCTGCGGACTATGGACGCGGTGCTCGAACTGGTGCGCCAGGTCCTTGAAGCGCAGGATTGGCCCGGCGACGAGTTGCGGGAACAACGCGATGAACGCCGCGAAATCAAAGAAATTGCGGGTAGGCTTCGCGTCCTGCCGCAGGATGTCCACAAGGTAGCTGATGCAGTGGAAGACATAGAAGGACACGCCGATTGGCAGGATCAGCCGCCAGTGGATGTCCAGCCCCGCCGCGGTAGTGCCAAGCAAGGCTGCAAGGCTGTCGATGAAGAAGTTCAAATACTTGAAGACGCCCAGCACCAACAGGCAGCCGACTACACCGATCCCGCACCAGAGCCGCGCCCGAGAGGTGCCGATGTGCCGGTCGATCTGGTGGCCGGTGACATAGGTCCACAATGTCGTCAGAAGCAGAAGCGCCAGGAAGTCGAAACGCCACCAGCCGTAGAACAGGTATGACCCGGCCAGGATCAGCGCCGACCGGTAGCGGAACGGCGTCAAGTAGTAGAGTGCCAGGAAGGTCGGCAGGAACAGAAACAGGAAGGTCTCCGAGGAAAACACCATCTGGCTACTCCATCTGGCAGGGGTCGGAGGATACAGTCTGCTTCCCGGCGGCAGCCGGAATGATGAATGCAGCATCTGCGGTCAGGTAAGCTCCAAGCCAGGGAGCGAAGTCACCTGCGAACTGACGCGGAAGCTGCTTGGCCAAGTTGTTCCCGCGCAGTCGCACCTCGCCAAGGCCTGCGGCACGCAGGCCCTCGCGGTTGGATGCCAGCGCGTTGTCGGACAGAAGGACCGGCCCAAGTCCGGACTGAGCGGCGAGTTCGATCCCCGAACCGGCGTTGGACAGGATCGTGTTGTCGGCAATGCGCGCCGTGCCCGACTGGCTGAGCCGCAAGCCTGTGGTTCCATTCATCGCGATGATGTTGCCCTGAACCGCAACGCAGGACGCATTGCGTATCGACACGCCGGTCTGGGCATTGCCGGTGATGACATTTCCCTGGAGGACCAACCCATGCGTCGCCCCGTCGATCTGCACACCGTTCCGCCCTCCATTGCTTACAAGATTAGCCACGAGGGTGACCTTCCGCAGCGCGCCTGACAGCCGGATGCCCGCGCCCTCGGTGGTGCCCGAGATACGGTTATCCGCCAGCAAGATACGCACTCCGTCGTGGATCGAGATCGCGGCAGCGCCTGCACCGGCAAAGCGATTTCCGGAGACGTTCATCCCGTCAGCGCCCTCGAAGCTCAGACTGAAGACGCTCTCGAATCTGCTGTCCAGTATCACCGGCGACACTGCGGGCTTCATCAGGCCGCCAGTCAACACAGTGACACCACGAAACGCCACCGGACCGCGAAAGCCCAAATCGGCGAAAGTCGATTTCTCGGCCCACAGCGTGCCTTGGCCCGTCACCAGCAGGAATGGCCGAAATGTCGGAACGGTCGGGTTGGTGCCGGTGTCGCCACGCAGCGTCGCGCCTGTCATTCGGACATCCCCGAAGCTGAGGAGAAATGCTCCGCTTGCGGTATCCAGTTGAAGTTCCTCTCCGGGCCCCAGGATCAAGGCTGCGCCTGGCCAGACGACGAGCGGGCGCGACAAGTGCCAACCAGTGGTGCGGCGCTGGATGAGGTCTCCCAGATCGGACAGGGTTGCGACGCCCGAGACAACGTGAATCACGTCCGTCCCGCTGGCTTGTGCGAGATACAGCGCGAGATGCCCGTTGCCGCCAGACAGGATGGAAAGTTGGGTCAGCGCCGCCTGAATCTCTCCCGCGCGCACTTTGGCAGGTGCCTGACTGCCTGGCAGGCCGGAAAACGGCACCGCGGGTCGGCTCTGCCCTGGCGACAGACGGTCGGCGAGCGCCAGCAGCGTCTCACCGTTTGCCGAATCGGCCAGCTCCGCGCGTATTAGGCCAAGCAAGTTGGCGTCTGGCTTGGCCTGGACCGGGCATGCCGCAAGCAGACAGGTCACAAGGGCATGCGGCAGGAAGCGCATCACGTCACCTCCTTCTGACGCTGCACTGGGCCAAGCTGAGGTGTCGCCATCAGCACCTCGCTCCGCAGAATACTGCTGTCGGTCGAGCCTCTGAAGACGAGATGGATCAGCTTCAGTTCGCGCTCGGATGCGTTCGTCACCGGCAGTGCATGATTTGGATCAATGGCAACCGACTGACCGCGGCGGACAGTGACCTCGGAACCATCAATGAGGCAGCGGCACTCGCCCGACATCACGGTCAGAAGGCTGGGGCCGGCACCTGTTCCGTTGACCTGCACCGAGGCCTTGCGCTGCACCGTCAGGACTTGCATGTCGTGGCCAGTGTCCGATGCAACTGTCTCGATCCTGCCCCAAGGCATCTCGCGCAAGGCATGGCTCGCCACTTCGCGCCTTTTCAGGTCCTTCAACCGATCGACGATCACCTTGACATCCTGCGAGTGACCGCGCTGCATCACCAGAAGGGCATCCGGCGTGTCGATCACCACCGCATCCTGCATTCCGATTACGGCGACCAGGCGCGTGTCGCTTTGCACCAGCGAATTGTGCGTGTTGAGCGCCATGACTTCGCCA
Source organism: Paracoccaceae bacterium (assembly GCA_009773055.1). Lineage (GTDB taxonomy): Bacteria > Pseudomonadota > Alphaproteobacteria > Rhodobacterales > Rhodobacteraceae > Tabrizicola. Next base: position 4,248 of record WOUW01000027.1, on the reverse strand, counting down.
TGCAATACGTTTCCGTCCCGATCTTGGTCCGAGACCTGATAGACTGCGTTCCAAGCGCCGACGTCATTCCATTGCACCCCATGCAGGACAGCCATGGCGATCCTCGGCGTGCGCTCGAAGACCTGACGCTCTGTCGGTTCGTTCACCGCGCGGCGGAACGCGGCTTCCTCCAGCAGAATCCCCAGCGTTCGGATTTCGGCTCGGTCGATCGCCATGGTCACGGCATCATGGGTTTCTGCGTCCACACGGTGGAACTCGTCGATAAGTGTGCGGGCACGCATCAAACTGATGCCCGACGCCCAGAACACGCTGCCCGCCTCGATAAGCCGCTGCGCAAGCTCATGACTGGGCTTTTCCACGAACTGAGCGACGTTGTGCAGACCGGGGTGGCCGGGGCACGGTCCGCCATCAGTGATGTAGCCAAAGCCGGTCTCTGGATACGTCGGCTTCACGCCGAAGCTGATGATCCGCCCTTCTTCGGCCGCTGGTCGCATCGCGGTGATGGTCCGATTGATGTCGCCCTTGATGATGTGATCTGACGGCAGCACCAGGATCAGGGCATCGGGGTCCTCGCGCCACGCGCAAATGGCAGCAGCAAGCACGGCCGGACCCGTATTGCGGCCAACGGGTTCACTGATCACCCGCCCATTCAACTGCACCTCGTCCAATTGTCGGTGGACCAGCGCGGCTTGGCGGACACTCGTGACGACGATGGGCTCGTTGAAGTCGCCAGTTCGATGGCGCTGCAAAGTGGCCTGAAAGTAGGTCAGGCTACCCTTCCCGTGCGTCGGCTGGAACTGCTTTGGCTGCTCGACCCGGCTCATCGGCCAAAGCCGAGCGCCCATCCCACCGCACAGGACCACGGGAGTGATCGGTTGTGTCATTGTGCTTGGGCCTCCGGTGCAGAAAGGAAACGATCCACAAAACGCAGCAACGGCTGGAAAAAGTCCGGCACCGGTCGTCGCAGCGTGACCTCGGCCAATTGTCCCGCGCGATCGGCCGCAAGGGGTTGAACGGGCAACAGGCGGAACGGCACCGGCTCACCAAAGGCGGCTGGTCCCAGACCCTCGGGGTCAAGCCGCGCAGCGACGTGGCGACCGTCGGCAAATGTGATGTCGAATGAGCTGGCCCGGGCAAGCTCCAGCATTTCTTCGGGCCGGATCGAACCGGCCAGAACGATGGCCGCATCGCGCTCTGAGACCCGAAGCACAGGATCACCTGCAAAGACCGTTGATCCCACTTCAACTCCAAGCACCTCGACCCGGCAGTCGCAGGGCTGGACGACCGATAGGGTCTGGCCGGTGTTGGCGCGGATGGCATAGGCAACTTCGCCGGATTTCGCTTCGGGATCCAGGAATTCGATCTGGCCCGTGGCCGTCGCCGCGAGCGTGCGACCGTCAAATCCGGCGGCGACCGGAGCTGCAAGCCGATAGGTGAAGACGCGATCAAAGACCTTCGTGGCAACCAGCGCGACCAGCGCTGCAGTCAGCACCAACAGTACCAGGGTCCCGCCGAACCGGCGCAGGTGCCGACCGTTGTCCTGAGGCCCCCGCGGCTTTGCCGTAAGCGGCGGTCGCGCGGCTAGCACATTGCCCAGCGTTACCAGATCGCCCGCGATAAAGGCATTGACCAGGTGGCGAAGCTGCGGAAGGTGTTCGCCCATCGGGTCGAGGAACTCCAAGGCGGCCGTGCCCTTTGCCGTTTCGATGTCTTGGATCCGGACCTCAACCGGCAGCCCGACGGTGAAACCCTGGAAGCGGAAAACGAACCAGGCAATGCGCTGCTGTCCCAGCATTTGTGGGTCGATCAGACCGCTGATCTCCGCCCGGACCAGCGAAACGCCGCGGCCGATGTACTGTCGCCCGTTGATTTCGACGTGAAAGGGAATGGCGATAACCGGATGGTCGGTCGGGCCTGCCAGCGGCAGGTCGATGCCACGTTTTGGCGAAGGGGTGATGGCATGGTCCAAATGTCGCTCCTTTCCGGGAGAGTGTCAGACAAGCCCCGACAGAAGCATGACCCCAAAGGTCAGCCAGCCGAGGGCAAGCACGTGCACATAGGTCGAGCCAAGGCCGCGCAGGCCTTCGCCAAGAGAGAGCCGCGCGGCTGAGCCGCTCGATTGTCGGGTCCAGCGCTGTCGATCCAGGCGGAACAGAACGTAGCTTTTCACTGCCGCGCCGACGATCTGGCCGAAATAGAGAAGCATTGGATAGGTAATCGGAAAGGTCTGGCCGCGGACCGTGGCGAGGACCCAACAGAAGATATACCGGGTGGCCATGACCCATGCGATGTAGGCCGGGATCACCAGCGGTTCGACGAACACCGCCGCCAGCACAACCGAGATCGGACCCGCAAGTGTGGTCCAGATTCCCAGCTTCTGGTCCAGGATCGACCACCACGTGAACAGCCCGATCTGCGAGGGCCGCAGCGCCAGCGCGCGTCCGTTCGTGCGTAGCATGTTCCCGAACCAGCGGACCATCAACGTAACGGCGCTGTCCACGAAACCGGGTTTCGGCTGCGTCTCAAACGAGACCGAGGTGACGTCGGGCAGGTAAAGCATCCGGTAGCCACGTTGTAGCAACCAAAACCAGGTCGACTTGTCGTCGCCGGTCAGAAAGTCCACCCGCCCGAGCCGCCAGTGGTCGATATGATCATGTTGAACCAGCCGGATAAACTCGGGCTGCGTCGCAAGGTCCGCGCGGAAGACCGACATCCGGCCCGTCAGCGTTAAAACCCGTCCGGACAGACCCATCGAACTCATCATCATCTGCCGCTGGGTGAACCGCAGGTCGAACCAGTCGGCGAATAGGCTCGGGCTGATCTCTGCGGTTTCGTCAGTGGTCAGCGCGCCGACCGAAGGGTCACTGAAGAAGGGTGCCGAAGCCGCCACGATGTCCTCGGGCACGCAGCTGTCTCCGTCGACCAGAAGCAGGATGTCACGACGCGACGGTGCCTGTTGTCCAATCAGCCGCAGGGATCGCGCCAGGGCATCGCGCTTTCCGGTGCCCGGAATCTGGTCCACGACCAGTTCCACGGCGTCCATTGCGCTGTCCATTCCGGCAAAGATGCTGCGGATCAACCGCTTGTCGGCCGTGTCGACCACCGAGGCGACGACCGTTGCCCCACCTGGTGCCGCAGCCGCCGCGCGGAACAGCGCGCGGAAGACACGTTGTGTCGTTTCAGTGTCGATCTTGTAGCTCGTTATCAGAAAGTAGGCGCGGCCACGCACCGGTTCAGCCGCGTGGGCGGCGGCGGCACGTGCCTTGAGCCTGGGATAGGCCACACGAAGATAGACCAGCGCACGGAGGTAGTTCACCATGGCCCAGCCATAGCGCCAGGCCCCGACAGCCCCCACGACGATCAGCCCGTCCGTGACATGCCCCAGCGCCCCCGGCGGAATGCTCAACACCAAAAGTCCCAGCACTGCCAGATAGCTTGCATGACCAAGGACGCGGCAAAGGTCGAACATTACCAGCAGATCCCCTCATAGCTGCCTTCAGACCGCTGGCCCGGCTTGATCCTGGCCAGGTCGATCATCGGTCGGTTGCCCAAAGCTGCCTGCAACGGCGGAATTGCCTCGTCATAGCGGTTGCCGACCAGCACAATTTCCGACCCGGCGATCAGGTCGTCGATCGAGCCGACCAGCCGACTGCCAAGCGCAATATCCTGCTCAAGCCCCCGCCCCATCGCGGTGTTTTTGTTGGCGAAAGCCTCCTGGACGTAGGGGTCGTACACGGAAATCTGCATGCCCCGCCCGATAAGGCGGGAGGCAAGTTCGGCAAGAGGGCTTTCCCGCAAGTCGTCTGTCCCGGGTTTGAAGCTGATGCCCACCATCCCGACACGCGTCATTCCCGAGGCATGGATCATCTCCTCTGCGCGCCGGATCTGCGCGGAGTTGGCGACCAGGACTGCATCCAGCAGCGGCGACGCGACCCGATGGTCCATCGCGAAGGCTCGCAGCGCGCGGACGTCCTTCGGAAGACAGGATCCGCCGAAGGCAAAGCCAGGGCGCAGGAAATGGGGGCTCATCGAAACCTTCTGATCCGAGCAAAGAATGGACATCACCTTCTGCCCATCCAACCCGGAGGCCTTCGCGATGTTCCCGATCTCGTTGGCGAAGCTGACCTTCACCGCTCGCCACGCGTTCGAGGTGTCAATCGGCGCGCAAAACTGACCCCGCATCGGCGTCCAAAATTGACCCCCTTTGCGACGTTGAGATCAGGGCCTGAGCCGACGGAACTGATCACA
>WOUW01000026.1:9400-40724 GCA_009773055.1 Paracoccaceae bacterium | reverse complement strand
ATTTGCTCGCTTTCATGCGATTCCGCTCCTCTCCCAGCCAGGAAAGCGTAGCGGAAAACTCCAACCTCAAACGGTCCAGTTTCCGGGGATCAGATCACCATTTACGCCTGTTGGCGCGGGTTGAGCAATCGCCCGGCGCGCGGAACTCTCATCGCGTGCAGCGGGTCGGGCGATTGCGGTGGTCAGATGCAGGGCGAAACCTGCGGGGGTCTGGTAGCCGAGAGCCGTGTGGGGCCGCGCGGTGTTGTAGTCGGTCACCCAGGCGGCGCTCAGGTCGCGGGCATGGGCAAGGTTTCGGAACAGCGTTTCGTTGAGAAATTCGTCCCGCATCCGGCCGTTGAAACTCTCGACCAACCCATTCTGCATCGGCTTTCCCGGCGCGATGTAGTGCCACTCGATCTTGGTTTCGGCGCACCACTTCAGGATCGCATTCGAGGTCAGTTCTGTTCCGTTGTCACTGACGATCACGCCTTTGTGCGGGCCTACAGCGAAAGCGACGTTCTGCGCCAGGTCGAGACACCGCGTCGCGCCGGTCTTCCTGAACCTGACCAGTATCAGCTGCCGGACCTTGCGTCGGTTGACCTGTCCTATGCCGGTCGCTTGCCGCCAGGCAGCCCGACGCAAGCAGCAGTATCCAGGGCGAAGGTCAACGATCCGGTCCAGCTGGAGAAGCGCGACAAGAAGTGGATGATCCTTGACGTGAACCGGCGGGTCCTGGGCCGCATGGCCTCAAGCTGGTCACCTGCCACCGGGACCGACCTTTTGTCCGGCAAGGTCGGCGCCATCGTCCGCTGGAAAGAGTTTGACAATCACCAGAGTTACCAAGGCTAGATCAAGCAGGATGAGTGGGAAACGGTCCTGCCGGAGTTTGTATTCCGCAAGAGGCTGCAGGGGTAACGACGGCCGGCTCTCGTGCGCGACGCTCGCAAGAGATAGTGTCCGGGATACTCACCTCCCGACAATCAGCCGACGCAACGGGCGCAAAGCGGTCTGACGTCGGTGTGGCATCCGGTGCTCAATCCATCCCGGTTCCGACCGCCCACCACATGTCGCTTTATCAGACCACGCCTCGCTCTTGAAAGGCGCTCGGTGCGTCGCCACCCGCAATGAGTCGACGGCCGGACGATTTTCGGCCTTATCGACTTACCGTCGATCCGCCTGCCGATACGCCATTAGTGAACCTGACCTAGTGGAACGGCGGTGCGATCGACAGCATCAGCCGCAGCAGCGCCGCTTGGGTATGCACGCCGGTCTTTTCAAAGATGCGCCGAATCTGGGTGCGCAGCGTGTTGACCGAGACCGACATCGCGAGTGCTGCCTCGGCCAGATCGCGGCCTTCGGCAAGAAGCTGCACCAGGCGCTGCTGGCCGGGCGAGAGGCCGAAGATCACTGCGCTTGTGGCGAGGCGCCGCTCAAGCTCTGCTGTATTGTCAAAGCTGACCACGATAGCGCCGTCAATCGGCTGGACCCAGCAAAGGATCGGCGCGCCGTCTTCCGCTTCGGCGGCCAGAACAGGAAGAGCGCCACCTGTCACGCCCGCCCGGCCAAGTGCGACACGTTTTGTCGGCCCGAACAGTGCCCCGGCAGCCCAAGCGATGGCGGCCTGAAGAGCGCGATCGGCAGCCCTTGACCGGGCCCGCAGCCGACCGTTGCGGAGGACCAGGCCGGGATGGTTGGCCAGCTTTTCCAATGCAAACGTGTTTTGCCACAGGACTTGTCCTGCACTGTCCACCCGCACGACCGGGCAACGGGCGCCCTCGACCGCGGGTTGGAGACTGACGATGCACAGATGCAGCCAGCGCCCGTGGTCGCGCACCAGGACCTTCAACTCGCGCTTCAAGCCGGCTTCGACAAACAGCTGGCCCATGTCGGGGCCCCGCTGGTCGACGATCACAAGGGCCATGTCAGGCGTCATGAAGAAGTGGTGCCAGATGTTCTGGACCATGACGGGTTCCGGCTCGGGGAATGCCCTGATGGCGTTCTGGAAGGTAGAACTGATCTCGTTCCAACCTGAGAGCAACTGAACGCCCAGAACCGGATTCCAGCCCCAATGACAGGCCGCCGGGTTTTGAAGCCAGAAGCTGGCCCAGCGGTCGTAATCCTTGACGACCCAAGCTGCATTTTCGCCTTCGATGGCGTCAATCAGTGCGGCACGGTCTTCGTCCTGGAAGCTGGGCATTCCGGACCTCCGTCGGTCAGGTCTGCATTATCTTACCATGGCGGAAGGCTTCCGTCCCAGATCAGCGGTGTTGGAAACGCTGGAACAGCGGGATGTGGGCAGAGGTGTCGCCGTGGCCCACCTTGCGGACCAAAGCGGCCGTGGCAGTCAGCCAGCGGGGTGCCGTCAGGGTGTGTGCGCGGTAGTAGGCGTCTTCCTGGTCGCTCGTGGTGAAAGTGCAGGGTTCGGTGTGAAGGGTCAAAGGGACGTTGCGGGTTTCGACACACATTTCTGGCGCTCCATGAAACGGATTGGGCCGCTAGGGCCATATCCAAGGGATACACCCGCCCGGGTGTCCGGACTGTCATCCAAGCCGATGACACAGCCGCCGAACCTGGCGCCTGGCTGTCATCTGTTTGGATGACAGGCTCATCCGTCGGTACGTTGCTGCTCCCCGTTCGCAAACTAGGGCACCTGATCACCGCGCGCGATCGCAGCTGAACTGACTGCACGGGGGATCAGGAAAAGGTGTAATGGGAAGTGGGGCGTTGGGAATGTGACGGGGCTGGTGGGTCGTGAGACCACCGCGACCCGATGTTCGGCGAAAAAGACCACTCGGGTGAACGAATCCGGTCGCCGCTCTCGCCGTGTGTCATGGCAAATTCGATGACCAAGAACTGGATGGAGTGGGGCAACGAAAACTGGTTCGCATACCGTTCGCATACCGCCTGATATCATCGGGTGAAGAACTCCCACCTCGAGTTGCGCGGCTTTTGTGGAGGTCATCTGGGGCTTCGGCAGCCGGGATAGGGCTTCTCTGATTTGCTCTCCAACGGCAGCAATCGGCGCGAGTTTGCAGCGAAGAGTGCACTTGCCCGATCGCTCAGGGCCTGATGTGTCGATCAGCTCCTCCAATGGGCATGTGCGGGACGCTTGTTTTATTTCCAGAGGATCGGGCAATATATCCTTCGTTAGCACAAAGGACGCTCACGCTCCGACCTTCGGCCCCTTCCTCCCAATCGTGCGGGAATGCTGGGCCCAGGTTGTGACAGCGAGTGCCGTCATGGTTGACCGGCCAGATCCGAAAGCATCGTAAGGTGCCGGATATCGACTGGTCGCGCCAAGAGCCGGTCAAGCTGTGAAAACAGCGGCGCAAGGTGGGGCATCGCCAGATGCGCATCCAGATCAGCTTGCGTGCGCCAGTTTTCATAGAACACGAAGCAGCATGGATCTCCTGCATCGACGTGGAAGTCGTAGTTCAGGCAGCCTTGCTCGGCCCGCGTGGGGTCCACCTGGGCGGCCAGAAGCCCCAGCAACTCGTCGCGGGTGTCAGGCCTCGCGGTAACAGTACCGATAATGGTCACATGTCCCATGGCGTCACCGCTTCTGGCTGAGGGCGACGGCAAGGATGATAATCCCGCCCCTGGCGATCAGTTGCTGGCTGAACTCCAGCCCGAACAGGATCAGCCCGTTGTTGATGAGACCGATCATCATCGCGCCGACGATGGTGCCGATCACCGTGCCCTTGCCACCGAAGAGGCTGGTGCCGCCCAGAACCGCCGCCGCGATGACCGACAATTCGTCGCCTTCTCCCAGCTGGAAGCGGCCCGATTGCAGGCGACCAGCATAGAGCATACCAGCGAGAGCTGCAGCACAGGACGACAGGACCAGCACCTTCATCTTGATGTTGGCCGTGTCGATACCGGAATAGCGTGCTGCGGTTTCGCCGCCACCCGTCGCCAGCACCCTACGGCCAAAGCCCGACCGGCGCAGCACGATATGGCCAACACCTCCCAGGGCTGCGATCCAGAAGAGCAACACCGGGATCGGCCCGACCGATCCGCCGCCAAAAATCCACGAATAGCTCGGCGACAGGATCGGCACCGCCGCTGTGGCAGAAATCCACATCGCCACGCCCTTGGCGATGCCCATCATGGCAAGGGTCGTCAGAAAGGATGGAATGCCGATCCTGGTGGTCAGCCAGCCGTTGAACATGCCCACGGCAAGGCCGGTCGCGATCCCTGCAAGAATTCCTCCGACCGGGCCAGCCACGGCGATGGCCATGGCTACGGTTACCGTTGTCAATCCGGCGACGGCGCCGACCGACAGGTCGATCTCCCCTGCCGAAAGGACAAAGGTCATCGCGATCGCCATGACGGCAATCATCGCGGTCTGGCGCACGATGTTCAGCAGGTTGTTGGGGTTCAGGAACCCCTTGTCGTTCAGCGTCAGCGCGAAGATCAGGAAGATCGCGACAAAGCCGATGTAGATGATGTTCTGCCGCCAATTGGCGAACAGGGCCCCGCCGGGGGCTGTGACGGACTTAGCCATGGGTGGCCTCCTTTACGGTCAGGGCTTTCTGGATCTCGATCTGCAGGCGCCGTTCGGCGGCCTGCAGGGCATGGTCGGGGTTGGTCTCGTTTGGATCGTCCAGGTCGGCTCGATCCAGCATCTGATGCGCGCGGCCGTCGGCCATCACCAGAATGCGGTCGCAGGCGGTCAGCAGTTCCGACAGTTCGGACGAGATGACCAGCACCCCTTTGCCCGTCATGGCCAGGTCGCGCACCAGCCGGATGATTTCGGACTTGGAGCCGATGTCGATGCCCGCTGTCGGTTCATCGAGGATCAGAATGTCGGGGTCGGTGGCCAGCCATTTGCCGATCACCACCTTTTGCTGATTGCCGCCCGAAAGGGTGGACACGGCATGATCGCGGCTGGCCGTCTTGACCGCCAGACGCTGGATCATCTGGTCGGTAATCTCGGTCGCACGGGGGCGATCCACCAGACCACCCTTGGTGATCCTTCCGAGAACCGCCATTACCATGTTTTCGGCAACGCTATGCGCAGGGATGATGCCCTGGGTCGCACGGGCCTCAGGCACCAGAGCCACCCCTTCGGCAATCGCATCGGCGGGGCGTCGGATTTGAACAGGTTTGCCCTTAATGCGGATTTCGCCCGCGATGGCAGGCTCGATCCCCGCGATGACCCGCGCCAAGGCAGAGCGGCCAGAGCCCAGAAGCCCTGCCAGCCCCAGCACTTCGCCCCGGTGCAAGGTAAAGCTGACGCGGTCGGGCTTGTGCGGCCCGGTAAGGTTCTGGACTTCCAGCAACGCCTCGCCCCGCGTCGCATGGCCGCGCACCACGTCGGCCAGCCCTTTGGACCGTTTGCCGACGATATGCTCGATCATCGTGTCGATTGGCAGATCCGATAGGGGTGCGGTGATGACGTGCTTCCCGTCGCGCAGGATGGTGGCGCGGTCGGCGATGCGGGCAATCTCGTCCATTCGGTGGCTGACATAGATGATCGCCACACCTTGCGATTTCAGCTTGCGCAGAAAGACGAAAAGCCGCTCTACGTCTGACACCGCCAGCGCGGTTGAAGGTTCGTCCAGGATCAGCACGCGGGCATCCTGGCTGATGGCCTTGGCTATCTCGGTCAGCTGCTTTTGACCCGCCCCCAGATCACCTACCAGCGCGCGGGGGTTCACCTCGACCTCCAGCATCGCAAAGATCGCCTCGGCGCGGCGAATGGAATCTTCGTCGTCAATCAAACCGCGCGCATCGCGGACTTCGCGGGTCAGGAACACGTTCTGCGCCACGGTCAGCGTCGGGATCAGCGACATTTCCTGAAAGTTCATCGCCACACCCGCCGCGCGGGCGGCCTCGGGCGTTGGGGCGGCAAGCTTTTGACCTGCCACCTCGACCGTGCCCTCATCGGGCACATGTACCCCGTTCAGCACCTTGAGGATGGTGGATTTCCCCGCCCCGTTGCCGCCCAGCAGGGCATGAACTTCACCCGGCAGAACCTCCAGATCCACGTTGTCCAGCGCACGCACGCCGCCAAAGGACTTAGAGATCCCCGTCATCCGGACGGCAGCAACGGGGGCGGTCATTTCACCGTTTCCCACTTGCCGGTTTCGCCCGACCGCAGCATGGCATCGGCCACCAGTTCGGTCAGAAGCCCGTCCTCAAAGTTCGGACTGGGCTGCTTGCCCGAGGCGATGGCGCTGAAGAAGTCGAAACACTCCACGATCTTGGTCTCGGAATAGCCGATGCCAAGTCCGGGGATTGGCCACAACCCGCCGCCATAGGGATGGGCGGGACCGGTATAGATGGTGCGGAATCCGCGCGCATCCGCCGGATCGTCCGCAAACATCACCTGCAACTCGTCGCGGCGTTCGTAGTTGAAATGGATCGAGCCCTTGGTGCCGTGAATTTCCAGCGTGATGAAGTTGTTGCGGCCCCAGGCGTTGCGCGTCGCCTCGAGGCTGCCCACGGCACCCCCGGCAAAACGCAGCATCGAGATGACCTCGTCGTCCACATCCACCGGCGCCCGCTCGGCGCCCGCTGACTTTTCAGATGCCCCCAGCTTGTCAACCCCACCCTGTTGCAGGGGCCGGGTTGTGACATAGGTTTTTGTCATCGCGATCACTTCGGCGATCGGGCCGACAAGGTAGTGCGCCAGATCGACGACATGCGTGCCGATATCGCCCACCGTGCCCGACCCTGCGATCTTTTTCTGGAACCGCCAGGACAGCGGGCCATTCTCGTCCGCCGACCAGTCCTGCAGATAGGTGCCGCGGAAGTTCAGGACCTTGCCGATGCGGCCTTCGTCGATGAACTTCTTGGCCAGCGCCACGGCGGGCGTGCGGCGGTAGTTGAAGGCGACCATGTGGATGATGCCGGCGGCCTTTGCCGCCTCGGTCATCGCACGAGCCTCTTCCACGGTGCGGGCCAGGGGCTTTTCGCAGATGATGTGCTTGCCGGCCTTGGCCGCCGCGATGGCGATTTCGGCATGGACGTTGTTCGGTGTGCAGATATCGACCACGTCGATGTCGGGGCGCGCCACCACGGCCCGCCAGTCGCTGCTTGCCTCGTCAAAGCCGAAACGGCGGCGAGCCTCTTCGGCGGCCCCGTCGGTGATATCAACGACTACCTTTCGGTGCGGAATGGCCGGGGCGGGCCAGAAGAACATCGGCATCGACGCATAGGCCATGGCATGTGCCTTGCCCATGAACCCGCCGCCAATCATGGCAACATTCATCACTTTGGTCATTTTCGGTCTCCGGGGCTATGGGGTGGGTATCTGGTCGGGACGCAAATGGCCCCGAAAGGCGCAGGGTTGCGCGCGGGGGGCAGTCCCCCCGCGCCACTCAGTCACTGCATCATCGACTTGATGTTGTCGGTGGCTTCGGTCGAGTAGACCTGTGTCCAGGCTTCCAGAAGGTTGTCCTGGGATACCGGCAGGGCAGGCAGCGCGACGAAGGCGGGTGCCTCCTTGCCCAGAAGGGCATAACCGGCCAGCTTGGCCTCGACCACGCCCGCATCATAGGGACGCTGCGCGCCAAGGCCCTTGATAAAGCCGCCCTGCGCCATGCTGATCGCCACGTTTTCCCCAAGGTCCACGGTGGTGATGATCAGATCATCCCGACCCGCAGCCCGTGCGGCGGAAATCACGCCCTCGGCGGGCACATCCCAGACCGCCCAGATGCCCTTGATGGACGGGTTCGCGGTCAGCATTGCCCCGGCCGCCTTTTCGGCATCGCCAGAAAAGTCCGGACCACCGATACCCTGCTCGTCCACGATCTTGATGTTCGGGTAGTCGCTGGTGATTGTCGCCTTGAAGGCGTCATAGCGTTGCTTGGTCACGAAGAAGTCGGCGGCGTGGAACACGAGGCCAATATCTCCGCCATCCGGCCCCAGGGCCTTGGCCATCAGATGCGCCGCAGCGACGCCGTTGCCGTAGTTGTCGGCCGAGACGACCGAAACGAAATCCGTGCCTGCCACAAAGCCCGTGGGCACGTTGTCCATGAACACCAGCTTGGCCCCGGCTTCGGCCGCAGCGCGGTAAGCGGCGGCAGTGGCGGTGGGGTCGGTCGGGATCGACACGATGATGTCGGGCGATTGCGCCATGATGGTTTCTAGGTCGCTTACCTGCTTTTCCGGTTTGAACCCGGCATCGGTCACCGCAATCACCTCGATCCCCATGGCGGCAAACTGGGTCTGGAGCCCGTTGATCTGGGCACGGGACCAGTCATTGCCGCCGTAGTGCATGACGATGGCGGCGGTGGCCCCCATCTCCTTGATCTTTGCCAGCTCCTCGTCGCTGAGGACCACTGTCGAAGGTGCCGTCGGCTCTTCGCCGTTGGGGCCCTTGGACAACACAGTTTCCTGCAGCGCGGCCAGGGCGGTGTCAGGGTCGGCAAAGGCCGGGGCGTGAACGCCAAGGGCCAGCGCAAAGGCCATGGCCGAGCCCAAGAGAGCACGTCTGTTCAGCATGTTTTCTTCCTCCCAGAGAAGAGATGGGGTCACCCCCGGTAATGGGCGAGCGGTTCAGACCGCCATTGCCCGGTTCAGGTAATCCTTGCTGATCCGCGCCCCTTCGGCGGGGTCGGCCCAGCTGTCGAGTTCGGTGCAGACCCAACCCGCAAAGCCCACGTCCCGCATCGCCTGAAGGATCGGGCCGGTCGGCACGTCACCCCGGTCCAGCGGGGTGAAGGCGAAGGGGTCTTTCTGGAACCCCTTGAGATGCACATAGGAGATGCGCGCCGCGTGGTCACGGATCAGTTGCGCAGGGTCGCCGCCGGCGGCGGCCAGGTGGGCCGTGTCGGGGCAGAAATCGATGGAAGTAAGCTCAAATATCTTGGCGACTTCGACCGGCCCCTCGACGATGGTGGACAAGTGCGGGTGGTAGTGCGCGCGCAGGCCCCGGGCATCGGCAATCGCCTTCACCCGGTCCAGGGCACCGCCGAGCTTGTGGTAGTCCACTTCGCGCACCCCATCGAACCGCTTGGCCCCACCCCCTACCACCAGATGCGGCGCGCCCAGTTCGGCGGCGCGGTCGGCGGCACGGGTCACGCGGGCCAGTTCCTCGGGCAGGATGTCGTCGAAGATGAAGTTCCCGCCGGCATAGGCCGCCACCAGCGCCAGCCCGTTGTCCGCCAGAAGGCGTCGCATTTCGGCAGCGGTTGCATCCAGAAGGTTGCCGTCAAACAGCTCGACCCCCTCATACCCCGCCGCCGCGATATCGGCGAAGGCGCGGTCCATCGCGCCGAAGGTGCGATAGCTGAGTTGAGTGATCGAGGTGACGCCCACGGCATTGCCGCCAAGCGCTCCCCAGCAATTGGCGTGATACGCCAGCCTCCACGCAGCCATTTGTAATCCCTCCCTGACCTCGTGCCCGGCGCAACCTTGCCCGCTGGACCGACCGTTCCTCTTGGCCCTCTCAGACCGTGGAAGGGTGATTACGCCCGGAATCGGTCCAGGTCAACTATATTTCTGCTTATGCATGCCATCTTTTGCTGTTATTCAGCAAAAGTATTTACTTGAACGACGAAAGGCTGCCATTTATCTCTGTGACCACCGACTACAGGAGCCGCTTTTGCCGCTGTCAGCTGCCGCCACTGCCGAATCGACCCGCTTGCGCGGCAAGGGGCGTCCGCGCACCAGCGAGACGGCTGCGCCCTCGCTGGTCGAAATCCTGAACCTGATCCGCAGTGAACGCGCCACCACGCGGCAGGCGCTAGAACGGGAAAGCGAACTTGGACGGGCAGTGGTGGCGGACCGGCTGCAGCTCTTGTCTGAACTTGGCCTTGTCGATGAAAGCGAGCTTGGACTGGCCACCGGCGGGCGCGCCCCGCGCCTGGTGCGGTTTTCGGCCCGGCGCGGGCTGGTGCTGGTGTCAACACTGGACCAGACGGCGATCGGGGTTGGCGTATCAGACCTTTCAGGCAACCTGCTGACCGAACACCACGAGGCCGCTGACCTGACTGCCCCTGCCTCTCACCTCGCAGGTAGGCTGTCGGCCCTGTTCGCCTGGTGTCTGGAGCGTCATGCTACTCCGACCACGCCCTGGGGCATCTCGCTTTCCGTTCCGGGAACGGTTCCTGCCGGGCGTGACGGTTTCTTCATGACCGCCACCCCCCCCGTCCTGCCCGTATGGGAGGATTTTCCGCTTGTCGAAACTCTGACTCGTCAATTCGGAGTTCCGGTCTGGATCCGCTCCAGCGTGGAAACCATGACAATGGGGGAATTGCACGCTGGCGCAGGCCAAGGCTTGCGGTCGATGCTTTTCGTCAAGGTCGGACGCCGGATCGGGGCGGGGATCGTCTGCGACGGCCAGCTTTACCGGGGTGCGCAGGGTGCAGCGGGGCTGATAGGTGCGTTGCCGGTCGTCTCGGACGGGGTGACCGGCACTCTGGATATGATGGCGGGGTCCGACATGATCCAGCGCGAGGGGCGCGCGGCGGCGGAAGACGGCCGCAGTCCGGTTCTGGCTGATCTGTTGCGGCGCGGGTCCGAGATCACCCCCATCGAGGTTTCACAGGCCGCACAGATTGGCGATGCAGCCGCAGCATCGATTCTTTCGAGATCGGGGCATCTGATCGGGCAGGTGGTAGCGACGCTTGCCAACGCCCTGAACCCCGAAATGATCGTGCTGTCGGGCACTCTGGTGCAGACCAACGACAACATCCTGGCGGGCATCCGAGAGGCAGTCTACGGCGCATCCCACCCGCTTGTGACACGCGACCTGCGGATCATCAGGTCACAGATGGGCAGTTCGGCAGGGCTGGTAGGCGCGTCGCGCGTGGCGTCCGAGGCGCTGTTCGCGCCGGCCTTTCTCAAGGACTGGATCCTGCAGGGCAAGCCGACCCTGCACCCCGATTTCGTCGACTTCCGGGCCCACGCCGAAAAGGCCGGCGGCCCGTCATCGGCTATTGCTCCTCCATCCGGACAGGAAAGGAGCGCACCATGACAATTGCCGGACTCGGGCCCCACGGCGAACGCGCCGCCCCACCCGAACGGGTCAACCTGCTGCCCGAGGATATCGCCGCCGCCAAGTCGGCCACCTTACGGGTCGCCATCGTGTTGCACACTCTGAACAGCGATTGGACCCGCCTGCAGATTTCCGGCATGCTCGGCACCTTCGGCGATTGCGGTGTGGTCGCAACCGAGGTGGTCGATTGCGGCTTCTCGGCGGATCGGCAGGTGGCCGAACTTGACCGGCTGATCACGGCGGCTCCCGATGCCATAGTCGCCTTGCCCGTGGCGAACGAACAGGTCGTGGCGGCCTTCCGGCGAGTGTCGGCGGCGGGCATCCGTCTGGTCTTGCTGGAAAATGTGCCAACCGGTCTTCTGCCCGGATCGCACTACACCTCGCTGGTGTCGTCCGACAATTTTGGACTTGGAATGATGGCCGCCGCCGGGCTTGCACCGCATCTTGCCCAGGATGCAGTGGTGGGCGTTCTTGGCTTTGCCGCCGACTTCTTTGCTACAAACGAACGCGAGATAGCCTTCACCAACTGGATGCAGGCCAACCGGCGGGACGTGCGAACGCATGTGAAGCGGTTCGGCGCGATGGACGAGGCCGCCGATCTGGCCCTTAGGATGGTTGCGGATCACCCTGATATCGCGGGATTCTTCGTGGTCTGGGACACGCCAGCAATTGCAGTCGCGTCCCGGCTTCAGTCCGCGGGGCACGCAAGTTTGATGGCCACGGTCGACCTGGGAGAGGATGTTGCCATCGCCCTGTCTGCAGGTCGTCCGTTCGTCAGCGTGGCCGCCCAGCAGCCATTTCAGCAAGGTGTGGCGGCCGCACGCACGACTATCCTCACGCTGCTGGGACGCACGGTGCCAGCATGGGTTGCCATGCCGGGGGTTTCCGTTACCCGAAACAATGTGGCCGACAGCTTTCAGACCATCTGGAGAAAACCCGCCCCACGCGAGGCATTGCGCCTGCTTGGCCTGGCCCCCTGACGGCAATGTTCGACGCCCTGGTCCAGTATTGAAGGGCCTCGCGCCATATACTTTCGCGGTCGTGATGAAAGACCGCTATTCGAGGACGCTTCAAAGCTAAAGCTCCGTCGTTCAATGACCGCTCTGGCCCGATCACGGCGTTTGAACAGCGGGAGCGGAGGATTTAGCCATCCCCGATCGGTCGGGGCTCGAAGCATCCCCGTCTGTGTGAGGACGTTTCGCCGGAACTTCAGTCGCGCAAAAGTCCCAAGGCATTGGTCGCAGTCCCCACCCGACCGCATCGTCACACGCAGGTAGGTAAGTCGTGTGACCAACCACATGACTGAACCGCGCTGGGTTTGAACCCGGCGCGGTTCACAGTGGTCGAAAGAGGTTCATCATGGTTGATTCGGAGAATCGCTGCGAAGCCGCCGCCGCCACTGACTCCCTGAAAGAAAACGCGGACCCAAACGATTTTCGACTGGCGGGACGATCTACTCGCATCCGGCCTTTCCCTGCGCAGGGTGGCCAATGTCTCCCTGGCCTGTGGTCGCGCGATCACGGGCGCACCAAAACGACTGCCCGGGATTCAGTGACGCAGCGACCGTGCCGCAAGAGATTCCGGAAAAGAGAATGTCCGGTGAAAGAGGCGCCAGGACCAACGAGGCGACTGCAGGTCTTCGGGCTCAACCGGTCCCGAGCGAGGCCAAGGCGCTATGGGCGAGAAGCGGTCGTTCACCGCTTTCTCCGCTTGGGACCGACAACGCAGCGGAAGCTATCCGAAGGATGACAGGTACGCCAACAACCGTCCCTTATCCCGATTTGAGCGACTGCCGCCGTTCAAGGAGAAACGTCCTGACTGCCGTGTCCTCGGTCAGCGATATCGCGACTGATAGGGAGGCTGCGGCGACGGACGTCTGCCCGGCGAGAGACGCAACCCGACTGTGCGCCACCCACCAGGGCGGATGCCTTTTCACCCTTTCTGCTGGCAAGGCAACAAGTTCATGCAGTGCTTGGTCCACCTGTCCCAGCTCGGCCAGAACAACAGCGCGACCGATCCTCGCGCCGATGCTGTCGGATTGGGACACCAGCAGGTCGTAAAGCGCGCGAAGGGCATCGAGGTTCAAGTGCCCGGTTATCGGGCGTTGGATATGGACTGACTGGATGGCCGCCTCGCATTGATACCGGCCGAAGCGCCCTGCACGAGCGGCGGTCGTGAGAAGTCCCTCAGCCTCGAAAATCTGGGTCCGGTCCCATAGACCGGCATCTTGCCGGTCAAGCGGCACGAAGCGACCGTCCGGATCCCGGCGCGCCCGGTGCCGTGCACTGCAATACAGCATCAGCGCCAGAAGGCCCTTTGGCTCGGGCTCCTCCGGCATCTGCTCCGCAACCAGCCGCGCGAGCCAGATGGCTTCCCCCGTCAGAGCCTCAGGCGCATCGGGTGTGTCGAGGCTGTCCCAGCCCTGCCCAAAGGCCGCATAGATCGCGTCGAGCACCGCTCCGAGGCGGCCCGGCATCTCGTCAGGCGCGGGAACGGCGAAGCGGAGCCCCGCGTCCCGAATTCGCGCCTTGGCCCGGACGAGCCGCTGCGACATCGCTGCCGGTTCGACAAGAAAGGCCCGGGCGATTGTTGCGGCGTCGATCCCGAGGACCGTCTGCAGGACGAGA
This sequence comes from Paracoccaceae bacterium, assembly GCA_009773055.1. Classification (GTDB taxonomy): domain Bacteria; phylum Pseudomonadota; class Alphaproteobacteria; order Rhodobacterales; family Rhodobacteraceae; genus Tabrizicola. The sequence continues at coordinate 27,164 of WOUW01000026.1, read as the reverse complement.
GGGGCACGCGCTGCGGGGTCGATCGCGGGATGGGCGCAGACGAACATGAGTCCAAGGCGATCGTCGCCGACGGGACCGTCATCATTGGAAATGTCGAACTGCCGGATCAGGTCTGGTTCCGCCGCGCGCCGGACGATCTGTGCCCGGGCGTCGTTCTTTCGCCGGTTCCGCGCGGTGGTCACCAGCCAGCCTTCCGGATTCGATGGCACCCCGGTTTCCGGCCAGACCCGAAGGGCGGCAAGAAGCGCTTCGGACAACGCATCCTCCGCCGCCGAGATATCATGCTCGCGCGCGGCAAGAACAGACAGCACCCTGCCATAACTGGCGCGGGCCGCCTGTTCGGCGGCCCGTCGCGCATCCTGCAATTGCGGTTGGCCCGTCATTGACCGGGTGCTGGCATGGGCGGCAACACGGGCCGCACCTCCACCGACGCGGTCACGGCTGATGGCGCCTTCGCGGCCCAGTCCAGCGCCGCGTCCAGGTCGCCGACGTCGATCACGAAATAGCCGCCAAGCTGCTCCTTGGTATCGGCGAAGGGGCCATCCTCGACCATGCGCCTGCCGTCACGGATACGCAGGGTGGTGGCGGCATGGGGACCTTGCAGGCCGTCGCCTTTGACGATGATCCCGGCCTGCGCCATGGCACCGATAAAGGCCGTCCACCCGCCCCAGTAGTCGCCTGCCTGCGCCGGATCGTTGCGGCGGGCGAAATCGTCTGCAGTCTCGTTCAGAATAAGCATGAATTGCATTGGGAACTCTCCTTCGGGTTCAGATTATCACGGAGGACGCGAGAAGATCAGGGTCTTGCCGCCGGGTGACGACCGAGAATGAGCAGGGCGGCTGCGATTGCCACGACAGTCGTCAGGATGACAATCTGCGGCAGGCCCAGCGCCGCGAAGACACCGTGGACGGCATCGCCGATCCACAGGGCAACATAGGCCGACAAAGAAGTCGCGAGCACGGGCTGGGCGATGCTCGAACGCAAGAGCAGCAGCACGCTGCCGGCGAGACCGCCGAAGACCCCGATTGCGAAGGCGAGGGTCATCCAACCGGGATAGCCGGTCATGACCGCCGCCTGACCGGCGGTCAGGCCCGACGCGATCAGGCTCTCTTCGGTTGCCCGGATGGATCCTGCGAACTGGACTGCGCCGAAGATGTTCCACGCAATGCCGCCAATGCAGGCAAAGAGGAACCAGGCGGGCGCGCGGGGTAAGGATGTGGTCTGCAGTGTGACGGACATGGGTGTCTCCGATTTGTCCGAAGCATCCGGGATGGAGGCTTCTGAAAGGATGACACGCCACGACTGCCGATTTCGACAGATGTTGAGCAATTTCCTGCAGGTCCGCGAACAAAGAACGAAAATGCCCGATGGCATCGCAAGGGCGAGACGCAGCATCAGCTGTGACCGGTTGCGAATGCAGCCCGTTTCCCTCGCACGATTTGGGCCGAAAGGGCTTGGAGTTGTGCAATGGGCGTCAAGGGGATGCTCGCTTCTTGTCAACGGCACTCTTGCGCTTGACCCTCAGGAACGCACACCTGTCCCCGGCCAACCAGAAGTGATCTCTGGCAGTCGGTTTCCGCGCGCATCGACCTGTCGATCAAATCTCGGTGCCAACAAGATGTCCGTCGCCGATGTCCCGCAGGAGGACACGACCAGGCTGCTGCCCAGGGGGGTGCAACGGGCTGGGGATTTCGGACGAGGCCCGGGGACTTGTCGTCCGCTTCTGCTTGGGATCGGGGATGGGAACCGCATTGATCAGGCGTCGCGTGTAGGGGTGCTGGGGGTTGTCGAATATCTGCGTCCGGCTGCCAAGCTCGACGATCTGGCCAAGATACATGACCGCCACTCGGTCCGAGATGTTGTCGACCACCGCCATGTCGTGACTGATGAACAGGTAGGACATCCCGAACTCGGCCTGCAGTGTCCGCAAGAGCTCCAGCACCCGGGCCTGGACCGAGACGTCCAGAGCGCTGACGCTTTCGTCAGCGATGATGAGGTCCGGCTGCAGGGCCAGCGCGCGGGCGATGCAGATGCGCTGGCGCTGGCCGCCCGAAAATTCGTGCGGATAGCGGTTGAACTGCGCCGCCTCCAAACCGACGCGCGCCATGAGGTCGGCCGCCTTCGCCCGCTGACTGGCCGCATCGCCGATCCCGTGGATCAGCAACGGCTCTGCAATCAGCTCGCCCACGCGCATCCTGGGGTTCAGGGCGGCCATCGGGTCCTGGAATACCATCTGCACCTTGCGGCGCATCGCCTTCAGGCCCGCCGCATCCAACCCCTCCATCGCCTGGCCGCCGATCTCGATCCGGCCCTGGTGCGGGGCAAGCCCGACAAGCGCCTTGGCGATGGTCGACTTGCCGCAGCCGGATTCGCCCACCAGCGCGAAGGTCTCGCCCTTGCGGATGTCAAAGCTGACATGCTCGACCGCGTGGACGTTCTGCTGGACGCGCCCGAGAAGTCCGCCGCGCAAGGAGTAGCGGACGACGACATCGTCAAGCCGGGCGATGGCCTCGCCTGCGACAGGGGGTCGTGCAGCCCCTTGACCCATACGCGGGACGGCTGCCAGAAGCGCGCGGGTATATTCGGCCTTGGGCCGGTCGAAGATGTCGGTGGTCGGTGCTGTTTCGACCTGACGACCCTGGCGCATGACGATGACACGGGTCGCCATCTCGGCCACGACGCCCATGTCGTGGGTGATCAGGATGATCGCGGTGCCCAGCTGCGCCTGCAGATCCCGCAAAAGGTCAAGCACTTCGCGCTGGACGGTCACGTCAAGCGCGGTCGTGGGTTCGTCGGCGATCAGCACCTCGGGGCGCAGGGCCAGCGCCATCGCGATCATCACCCGTTGCCGCATTCCCCCCGAGAGTTCATGCGGATACTGTCCCATCCGGCGCTCGGGCTCGGACAGCCGAACCGCGCGCAGGGCCTCGACCGCACGCTTGCGGGCCTCGGACCGGCTGACGGCTTCATGCGCGCGGATTGCCTCGGCCAGCTGGGTGCCCACGGTCATCACCGGGTTCAGGCTGGTCATCGGCTCCTGGAAGATCATCGCGACCCGGTCGCCGCGGACGCCGCGCAGGGCGGGTTCGGACAAGGCGGTCAGGTCCTGCCCGCCAAAGCGGATGTGGCCCCCGGTCACGCGCACGGCGGGCTGTGGCAGAAGGCCCATGATCGCCAGCGAGGTGATCGACTTGCCCGATCCGCTTTCCCCTGCGATGGCCAGGGTCTCGCCCTTCGTCAGGTCGAAGGACAGGTCCTGCACCAGCGGTTTCAACCCTTGCTCGGTGCGGGCCGAGACGCAAAGCCCCTCGACCCGCAGCACGAGCTCCGGGGCGACGGTCGCCCCGGAAACTGGCATGGCCTCCGCAAGGGTCATTCGAAGACCGTGCGGGGAAAGTAGAAGCTGACGACCCAGTTCGGCAGGTCGACAATCTCCGAGATACGGAGATCGCCGCAGACCGAACACAGCATGTACGCGTCCACCGCCGAGATGCCCTGCTGCGCCTGCAGAAGGTCGATCATTCCCGACACCGCGTCTTTCGCCGCCGTCATCAGGTCCGGCCCGATTCCCGTCGTCGCCTCATAGCCCTTGGCGTCAAGGTGCCGCGTGACCGGCCCCGGCGTGGTGAAGCGCGGGGATTTGAGCGGCTGGTCCTTCACCAGGTCCAGCGTCAGCACCACGTTCATCGGCGATTCAATCGCGGTCCCGCAAACCTCGCCATCTCCCTGCGCTGCATGGGTGTCGCCCACGCTGAACAAGCCGCCCTCCACTTCGACCGGCAGGTAGAGCGTGACACCCGCCGTCAGGTCGCGGATGTCGAGGTTGCCGCCCACCCGCCGGGGCGGGACGACCGAGTGCAACCCAGCCTCTGCCGGCGCGCAGCCGATGGTGCCCGAGAACGGCTTCAGCGGCACGCGGGCCGACTTGCCCCACATCGCGGGTTCTATGCTGGCCGCATCATAGGACCACAGGCACAGCGCCGGGTCCTTGAACTGGTCCGCCAGAAGCCCGAACCCGGGGATGTTCGCCGTCCAGCCGAAGCCCTTGCCGTCAAAGACCTTGGGCTGAAACCCTTCCAGCGTCACCTTCAGGACGTCGCCGGGCTTGGCACCGTCCACATAGATCGGCCCCGAGACGGGGTTGATCTTGCCGAAGTCGAGGTCGACAAGCTGGCCCGCCGAGGAATCATGGCAGTGGAACTCGATGGTCGAGCCCGGTGCGACGCGCAGCGCCGGTGGCAGGGAGTTGTCCCAGCCGAAGTGATGCTGCGCGCCGTGGATCGTGTAGTCGCAGGCCTTGCACATTTACTCTTTGACCCAGACGTAATCGTAATTGACCGGGATCGAGACCGGATCGACGTAAAGTGCGTCTTCCCCGCCCATGCGTTCCGACTTCATCGTGTAGCGTTCTTCGTTGAAGATCGGGACCCAGGGGGCCTTTTCCATCACGCCCATGTAGACGTCGGACCAGAGCTTCAAGCGGTCCGCCGACTTGGCCGGGTCGAACATGCTGTCAGCCTCGACGGCCTTGGCGTCCAGAGCCTCGTCACAGAACTTCGACCAGTTCCAGCCGCCCGGTGCCGCCCCGGCGCAGCCGAGGATCGGACCGTAGAAGTTGGACGGATCGGGGAAGTCCGCAATCCAGGCCATGCCACCGGACCAGATCATCGGCGCGGTGCCCGCACCGCCGGCCTCGATCACGTTGGCCTGCGCGAGGTTCTGGATGTTGGCCTTGATCCCGATCGCCGCCAGGTCCTGCTGGATGGCTTGCGCGATGCGCGGGTTGGGGTCGGTGTTCATCACGTAAAGCTCGGTCTCGAACCCGTCGGCCAGCCCCGCATCCGCCAGAAGCTTCTTCGCGCCTTCCACATCAAAAGGGTAGCCCGCGTAACCGTCCGTGTAGCCGGGCATCGAGGGCGGCAACGGCTGCGTGGCAGGCACGGCGCGGCCATTGATGATCTGGACGATGCGGTCCTTGTTGATCGCCATGTTGACGGCTTTGCGGACCTCCAGCTTGTCGAAAGGCGGAGTGCTGACGTTCAGCGTGATGTAACCGGTGTGAAGCTGGCCACCTGCAACGACGCGCGCGGCCTGCGCCGGGTCGCCCATCACTTCGGTGAACTTCGCGGGCGGAATACCGTCGCCGGGGACGTCAACCTCGCCGTTCTGCAGGCGAAGCAGGGCGACGACCGGCTCTTGCCCGACCTCGAACACCACGTTGTCCAGGAACGGCACGCCCGGTCGCCAGTAGTCGGGGTTCTTCTCGAAGACCAGCCGCTGGCCCAGTGTCCATTCCGCCAGCTTGAAGGCCCCGGTGCCAACCGGCTTCCTGCCGAAATCCGGCCCGGCTTCGTCCACCGCTTCCTTCGGCACCACGCTTGCAAAGTTCAGCGCCATCACATGCAGGAAGGTCGCGTCGGGGCGCGACAGGGTGATCTTCACGGTCAAGGGATCGACCACTTCGACCCCCGACAGACCGCCTGCCCCGGCGTTCTCGAACCCGGCGATGGCACCGAAGAAGCCCGCTCCCGGAGATTGCGTTTCCGGATTGGTCACCCGGTCCAGCGAGTATTTCACATCCTCGGCCGTCATCTCGCGGCCGTTGTGGAACTTGACCCCGGTACGCAGCTTGAAAGTGTAGGTCAGGCCGTCCTCGGAGATCTCGTAGCTTTCCGCCAGACCGGGGCGCAGCTCGGTCGTGCCGGGGACATAGTCCATCAGACCGTCGAAAAGCGATTTGATCATCGACCAGTTCTGCCAGTCGTAGCCGATGGCCGGGTCAAGGGTGGCCACATCGTCCTTGTAGGTGACGGTGATCGACCCGCCGGGCTTGGCGGCCGGATCCGGCGTATAGTCCTGCGCGGCGCCCGGCAGTGCAAGCGCCAGCATGACGGCGGTAGAGGCGAGCAGTTTCTTCATTCTTTCTCTCCTGTTGGGTTGGCGAAGTTTGATTAGCGAAGTCGAATGCGGGGGTCGATGAAGGGCGCGATGAGGTCTGCAAGCAGGTTCCCCAGCACGATGGCGCAGGCCGAGACCAGCGTGACGCCCATGATGATCGGGATGTCGACGCGCTGGATCGCCTGCCAGGCCAGCTGGCCGATGCCGGGCCAGCCGAAGACGGATTCCACAACGACGATCCCGCCCATGAAGATGCCGATGTCGATGCCGATCATCGCGATGACCGGCAGGATCGCGTTCGGCAGCGCATGGCGCAGGACGACGCGCGCGCGGGTCAGCCCCTTGGCGCGGGCGGTGCGGATATAGTCGGCGCGCAGGACGTCGATCATGCTGGACCGCATCATGCGGGAATACCAGCCAGAGCCGAGGATGCCCAAGGTCACTGCAGGCAGAACCAGATGCGCGAAGGTCCCGTAGCCGCCGATCGGAAACCAGCCCAGTTTCACCGCGAATACATAAAGAAGCAGCAGGCTGACCACGAACTGCGGGGCCGAGACAGTGACGAAAGACGCGACCATCAGCGTCTGATCCAGCGCCCGTCCCCGCCAGAGCGCGGCGATGATGCCCATCGACAGTCCCAGCACAAGCTCACAGAAGATTGCTCCGACCATCAGCAGAAGCGTGGCCGGCAGGCGCGACCTGATCAACTCGGCCACTTCGGTTTTCTGCAGGTAGCTGCGGCCCATGTCACCCTGCACCAGCGCGCCAAGGTAGCGGGCGTATTGCACGATGAAGGGCTTATCGAGGCCAAGCTGCTGGCGGATATTCTCCACCGTCTCGGCCGTCGCCGACCGCCCCGCGATCTGCCGCACCGGGTCGGCGGGCAGGACGTAAAGCAGGAAGAAGGTGATGAAGCTGACACCCAGAAGGATCAGGGCGGATTGGATCAGGCGACGGATCAGGTAGACGGCCATTCAGTCGCGCCCCCGTTGCGTCGGGTCCAGCACGTCGCGCAACGCATCGCCGACCAGGTTGAAGGCCAGCGCCAAAAGGATGATCGCTGCCCCGGGTATGAAGACCAGCCAGGGCGCAGACTGAAAGTAGGTCTGGTTCTCGAAGATGATGTTGCCCCAACTGGCAGTCGGCGGCTGCACGCCGATCCCCAGGAACGAGAGCGTCGCCTCCAACAGGACCGTGGTCGAGATCCCAAGCGTGCCCCAGACGATGATCGTGGGCAGAAGATGTGGCAGGATGTGCCGGAAAAGGATGCGGGAGGTCGAAGCCCCCAGCGTCCGTTCCGCCGCAATAAAGTCGCGCGTCGCCAGCGACGAGGTCTCGGTATAGATCACCCGCGCCGTCTGCACCCAGTTCACCAGCGCGATGACCAGGGCGACGATCCACAGCGAAGGCTCGAAGATCGCGGCCAGGCAGATCGCCAGCAGCAGCGCCGGGAAGGCCATCATCAGGTCGGTGAAGCGCATCAGGACGCCGCCGATCCAGCCCCGGAAGAACCCCGCGGTGATCCCCACCAGCGTGCCGATGACCAACGCCAGCCCGTTTGCCACCACCCCGATGATCAACGAGGTCTGCGCGCCATAAAGAATGCGAGTGAACAGGTCGCGACCCAGAAGGTCCGTCCCCATCAGGAACGCGCCCCCGGGCGGCATCGGCGCGCCTTCCAGTGTCAACCCGTCGAACATCTGCTCATTCGGATCGAAAGGTGCGATCCAGGGCGCAAGCACCGCCCCGCCAACCACCAGCACGATGATTGCCAGGCCGAACAGCGCGAGCTTTCGCCGCATCAGCCGGACGAAAGCCCCCTGCGGCGCGGGTTCAGCCACGCTCAGATCGGTCATCCATCCCTCCCTGAGCCGCGACGATCCGCGCCGCCGCGTCCTCGAAACTGATCCGCCACGCCATCGCCATCTGGCGCAACTGCGCGTAGGCCTCGGCCTCGGTCTTGCCCCGCGCCGCCAGCAGCGTCACCGCGCGCACCACCGTTTGCCGTTCGTCCAACCGGCGACGGAGGTCCGAAATCTCGGCCGACAAGGCCTGCTGCGCATCGAAAGCATCCCGCGCGATGAGCAGCGCCGAATAGGCCCCGCTGTCGCCCACCGGCTTCAGCAACTGCGCATGCGAACCCGCCTTCAGCGACCATTCGATCCGCCCCGGAGCCTCGGAGCCGATCAGAGCTATCATCGGGATCGGCGGCTGGCCGGTGTCCCAGGGGAACATAGCGTCATGGCCCAAGTCGGCGTCGAAGAAGATGTAATCGGCGGCCAAAGCCTCTGGCCCCAGGTCCGGCCAGGCCTGCGTCACCTGCAGCCCAATGGCCGCGAGTTGCCGGGTCAGCGCCTGCACCGTCGTGTGAGGCCGGTGCAGGATGATGGCCCGTGCGCCGCCGAGGTTCGGGATACGGATTGCCCGGCGCTTCATGACACCACCCGCAGAACCCGCGCCGGGGACGAACGGCTGCGCGTCAGGTAGGGATCTCCAGCCACCGCATCCCACCGTTGCAGGGCCTTGAACGCCCCACCCTCGACCCGGGCGATGATCACAGGCAGCACAGTGTGATGCGTCTCCGGGTCGACGATCCCCCTGCCCCGGTCCCCCGCCAGCAACTGCGACAAGGGCCAGTTCTCCGCCCCCTCGCGCCCAGCCAGCAGCCGCGCCAGTTCCATCACCGCCGCAAAGGCCGCCGCCTCATGCGACGAACCGAAGTTCCCCTCGCCCGGCCAACCTGCGACCCCGCGGAAATACGGACCCGCCGCCACCAGCCCCTCCGCCGCCGGTCCCAGCGCCGGAAGCTCGCATTCCGTGACGTTGCAGGACAGCACCGGGCAGCGGTCTGGCCGGAACGCCTCATCTTCCGTCCCCAACGCGCGATAGGCCGCCATGAACTCGTAGGAGGACGGGCCGATCAGCGAGTTCAGGATGAAATTCGGCCGCGCAAACCGAACCTCCTCGATCATCCGGCCCACTTCCCGCGACCCGATGGGCAGGTAGCGTTCCCCCAGAACCTCGCCCCCCGCCGCCGTGATCCGCTCCCGCGCGAGCCGGTTCATCTCCCAGCCCCAGATGTAGTTCGAGCCCGTAAGATAGGCGCGGCGTCCGTGCGCGGGCATCACCCAGTCCAGAAGCGGCAGCAGGTGCTGGTTCGGGCAGGCATGGGTGTAGACCACATGGTCCGAGGCCTCGAACCCCTCGTAAGGCACGGCATACCACAGCGTGCCCCCGAACTTCTCGACCGTCGGGATCACTTCCTTCCGGCTCCAGGAGGTAATGCACCCCACCACATGCCGTGCCCCGGTGTCGCGCAGGATTTCCTCGCAAACGGGGCCATAAGCATCGGCATTCCCGCCGGGATCGCGCTCCACCGGCGCGAAGCTGACATCCAGCGCCGGGTCGGCGTTGATGCGCGCAATCGCCGCCAGCGCTCCTGACCGGCAGGCTTCCGAGATCAGCGAATAGCTGCCCGACCTGGAAAACAGGAGCCCCAACTCGATCCGCCGCTTCACCAAAGTCCCCCAAACCAAAAAAGCCTTGCCGCAGCCCCCGAAGGTCTGCCTGCAAGGCCCGTGTGCCATCCGACGATTTGCCGATTTTCTGCCAATCAGCTTATGCCACGCGCCGGACGGGTCAAGGCCCTGCGCGCAATTTCCTTTCGCAGCCGACAGCGAAATCGCAAGACCTGCCCATTTTCGCGGCACTGCCCGCAGTGTCTTTGGCTTCCCTGTCGCGAATCCGACAGCTATCCTGCCCACATGTCGCAAAACCGCATCTCTTCTGCCCCGACCGCTGTGCCTGTCCTGACAACGCCGGTCGCGCTCATGACACGGATGACCTTCGTGATCGTGCCCCGCTTCAACTTGGCCACGCTGATCACCATGATCGAGCCTCTGCGCGTGGCGAACTACCTCGCCGCCCAGCCGCTGTATCAGTGGGAAATCCTGTCGCCGGACGGAACCGAGATCCCGGCCTCGAACGGGCTTTCGATTACGGCCCAGCCGCTGAATGATCGCAACCGGCGCGGCGAGACGATCTTCGTTCTCGCCTCGTGGGGGGCCGAGGACTACGCCAACCGCGACCTGATTGGCTGGCTCCGCCGTCAATCGCGGGAGGGCGCGCGGCTTTGTGCGGTGGAACTTGGCTGCTACCCCCTGGTCAAGGCCGGGCTGATCACGACGGCAAAGCTTGCAACCCACTGGTCCTGGGCCCCGGGCTTTCAGGAACGCTTTCCCGACGTGCCGCTGGTCGAACAGCTTTATACGCTGGACGACCCGGTCCTGACCTGTGCGGGCGGCATGGCGGGGGTCGATCTGATGTTGCGGCTGATTGCCGACCGGCATGGCGAGAGCATGGCGGGCGAAGTTGCCGACCAGATCATCCACCAGCCGATCCGCCCCGCCACTGCACCACAGCGCCGCACACCGGGGAAGGGGACCGACCAGTTCGCCCCGACCCTCCGCCAGGCCATCGCCGTGATCGAGGACAACATCGCCGAGCCGCTGCCCGTCCCTGACATCGCCGACCGGCTTGGCCTGTCACAGCGCCAGCTTGAACGGCTGTTTCACAAGGGGCTTGGCTGTTCCGTGGTGCAGTTCGGCACCCTCGTCCGCCTGCAGCACGCCCGCGTCCTTCTGATCGCGACCAAGCTCTCGGTCCGCGAAATCGCCACCGCGACCGGCTTCAACTCGCTGTCGCATTTCGCCAGCGCCTTCCGCAAATGCTTTGCCCGCCGCCCCAGCGACTATCGGCAGGGCTGGGCGCCGACCGAGGCGACGCCCTCCTGGCCCGGCACACTCACCGGCTATCTCGAAACGCTCCAGCAACGCACGACCCGGGCTGTCCGGTCCAGGACCTCCTCGTTCGACTTCGTCGCCTTGTCCAAGGACACCGGAAAGCAGTGACGAAGTCGCAGGATAGCCTCCTGTCAGGCGAAGGCCGGGATCACTTCCTTGCAGAACAGCTCCATTGACCGCTTCTGTTCCTTCAGCCCAAGGCCCAGGCTCGCGTAGTAGATGAATTCGTCCACCCCGATTGCCTCATATTCTTTCAGCTTCGCGATTACCTCGCCCGGCGTGCCGAACATCAGGTTCCGGGACAGCATTTCCGGATCATACTCGGCCCGGTTGCCCAGCTGATCGAAGGGGATCGACTTCGGGAAGCCGTTCTCGACATCGCCCATGTTCTTGAAAAGGTTCTCGAACTGCGACAACTGCCGCTGCGCCGCGCGGACGGGGACCATCCAGTCCTCCTTCCGGTCATAAAGCGCAGTGTGCCGCATCATCGCCATTGTCGGGCGCTTGGCCCCAGGGTTGTTCGCCACAGCCTCGTTCAGCCGGTCCATGTAAAGCTGCGCTTCGCCCATGTCCCGCGTCAGCGGCCAGGACTGGATGTTGCAGCCATGCTTGACCGCATAGTCATAGGTGATCGGCGCGCGCGCCGCGACCCAGACCGGGACCTCTTTCTGCACCGGCTTCGGGCATGAGGTGGAGGCGGGGAACGACCAATGCTCTCCCTCATGCGCGTAGTCGCTTTGCCACAGCGCCCGGATCACCGGCAGCATTTCCTGCATATAGCGCCAGGCGTCGGTCTGCTTCAGCCCCGGACGCATCCGGTCGAACTCGCGCTGGTAAGCGCCCGAGCCGATGCCGAACTCCAACCGCCCGCCCGAGATGAGGTCGACAAACGCCGCTTCCCCCGCCGCCTTGATCGGATGCCAGTAGGGCGCCGCGATGACTGCCGTCCCCAGGCGGATGTTGTTGGTATGCTCCGCCCACCAGGTCAGGATGGAAAACGGGTTCGGCGCGATGGTCATCTCCAGCGCGTGATGCTCTGCCGCCCAGGCGATGCGGAACCCGCCCGCGTCGGCCATCTGCACCATCTCCAGCGTGTGCTTTGCCACGTCCTTCATGGCAAGCGTATCGTCGATCCGCTCCATGTTGATCGCCAGATGAAACTTCATTTCATTCTCCTTTGAAAGTCAGCGCATCACGAAGGGGTTGGCGATGGGCTCGGATGAGGTGTTGACCCAGATCGTCTTGGGCCGGGTGTAGTCGTACATGGCCTGGAACCCGCTCTCGCGCCCGTAGCCCGAACCCTTGACGCCCCCGAAGGCCGCGATGGGCGACACGGCGCGGTAGGTGTTGACCCAGACGATCCCGGCTCGGATCGCCTTCGCCACCCGCATCTGCCGAGCCCCATTCAGGGTGAAGACCCCCGCTGCAAGGCCGTGCACGGAACGGTTCGCCAGAACGACAGCCTCCGCCTCGTCCTTGAACCGAAGCACCGACAAGACCGGCCCGAACAACTCCGTATCCACGATGGTCAGGTCCGGCGACGGACAGTCGACAATCGTCGGCTCATAATAGGTCCCCCCCAGCGCGGGTTGCTTGCCCCCGGTCAGGACCGTCGCCCCTTCCGTCACCGCCAAAGCCACCTGAGCCTCGATCAACCGCACCTGCGCCTCCGTGCAAAGCGGCCCCATCTGCGTTTCGTCCGCCAGAGGGTCGCCAATCCGGATCGCCTTCGCCGCCGCCACCAGCCGCGCCAGAAACTCCTCTGCCACCGCCTCATGGACAATCAGCCGAGACCCCGCCACGCAGCTTTGCCCCGTCGCGCCAAAGATCCCCGCCATGCAACCGTTCACTGCGCTGTCCAGGTCCGCATCCTCGAACACCACGAAGGGCGACTTGCCCCCCAGCTCCAGCGACACCTCCGCGAAATTCTCCGCCGAGTTCCGAACCACATGCCGCGCCGTCTCCGGCCCCCCGGTGAACGACACCCGCGCGACCAGCGGATGCGAGGTCAAAACCCGCCCCACCTCGCCATGCCCGCTGATGATGTTCACGACGCCAGCAGGAAACCCCGCCGCCTCGATCAAACGCCCGAACTCCAGCATCGGCACCGAGGCATGTTCCGACACCTTCAGCACCACCGTATTCCCTGCCGCCAACGCCGGCCCCAGCTTCACCGCCGACAGGAACAGCTGCGAATTCCACGGCACCACCGCCGCCACCACGCCCAACGGCTCGCGGTTGGTGAAGACCAGCATGTCCGGCTTGTCGATGGGCAGCACCTCGCCCGCGATCTTGTCCGCCGCCCCGGCGTAGAAGTGAAAGAACTCCGCGATGTACTTGGCCTGCCAGCGCGTCTCCTTCAGCATCTTGCCGGTGTCGATGGTCTCCGCCCGCCCCAGCTCCTCCGACTGCTCCGCCAGCAAATCCCCCAGCTTCCGCAGACACTTCCCCCGGGCCGAAGGCGTCATCGAGCCCCAAGGCCCCGACAAGGCCCGATCCGCAGCCCGCACCGCCCGGTCGACGTCCGCCGCTGTCGCCTCCGGCACCTCGGCCCAGACCTGCCCCGTTACCGGCGACACCGACGGGAACATCGCCCCATCCGAGGCCGCAACCCACTCCCCGTCGATCAGCATCTGGCAGCGCTTGATCTCGTCCATGCCCATCCTCCGTGGCCTTCCCCTGTCATGCCGTCCCGGAACTCCCGATGTTTACGAATTTTCGCCACAACCTGACGAAAATTCGAAACTCAGTCCTCCGCAAGGATGCCAAACCGAAGCAGCACGGAGGAGCGCATGAAAGAAATCATCGGCGGCCCGCTCACCATCAACGGACGGCAGCTTTCGCTGTCGAAAGCCGTCCGCGCGGGGGATTTCGTGTTCCTCACCGGCCAGGTCCCCATGATCGGCGGGGAAGTCCTGACCACCGGCAGCATCGAGGACCAGACCCGCGCCTGCCTGGACCGGATCACGGAAACCCTCGCCGAGGCCGGCTGCACCCGCGACGATGTCGTGAAAACCATGGTCTGGCTCAAGGACCGCGCCGACTTCCCCGGCTTCAACGCCGTCTACGGCGACTATTTCCCGACCAATCCCCCCGCCCGATCCGCCCTGATCAGCGACTTCCTCGTCGATATCCGCGTCGAAGTCGAAGTCATCGCCTGGAGACCGCAATGATCTTCAACGGCACCTCCTATGACGTCACCGGTCCCGAAGACGCCCCCACCGTCGTTCTGATCCACGGCCTCGGCCTCACCCGCGCGGTCTGGCAATGGCTGTTGCCCGACCTCACGAAATTCCGCGTCCTGACCTACGACCTGATCGGCCACGGCGAAACTGCCCCGCCAGAAGGCGACCCCTCCCTCAAGGACCTCGCCGACCAGCTTGCCGCCCTCCTCGATCACCTGCAAATCGACAAGGCCGCCATCGTCGGCTTCTCCCTCGGCGGCATGATCGCCCGCCGCTTTGCGCAGGACGACCGGGATCGCACCACGGCTCTGGTGGTCCTCCATTCGGCGCATCGCCGCAGCGAGAAGGCGCAAGGCGCTATCCTCTTCCGGGTTGCTCAGGCCGAAGAGCACGGCCCCGAAGCCACGGTCGAGCTTGCCCTGCAACGCTGGTATACCGAGGCCGCACAGGCCTCTCGCCCCGACCTGATGGACCTGACCCGGTCCTGGATCCTCGCGAACCGGCGCGAGATCTACGTCAAGCTATACCGCATCCTCGCGCATGGGGTTGAGGAGATCGTGGCGCCAAACCCGCCGATCACTGTTCCCACCCTCGTCCTCACCGGCGACGAGGATCACGGCAACAACCCGGAAATGAGCGCCGCCATCGCCACCGAAATCCCACGCGCCCGGCTTGTCATCCTGAAGGGCCTGCGCCACATGGCCCTGGCCGAGGACCCGCCCGCCGTGAACCGCCCTGTCCTCGATTTCCTGACCGAGGTTCTGACATGAACTCCGATCCGAAAGCCCTTCGCAACGCCTTCGGCGCCTTTGCCACCGGCGTCACCGTCATCACCACACGCCAGCCCGATGGCACTCCCCGGGGCTTCACTGCCAACAGCTTCACCTCGGTCTCTCTCGACCCACCCCTCCTCCTCGTCTGCCTGGCGAAAACCGCCCATTCCGCCGATGTCTTCGCCACCGCCCCCCATTTCGCCGTCAACATCCTGGCCGAGGATCAGAAGGCGGTCTCCGGCCTCTTCGCCTCCCGCGCGCCCGACAAGTTCGACCAATGCGCGTGGACAGCCGGCCTCGACGACATGCCCATGATCGACGGCGCGCTTGCCCAGTTCAGCTGCGCCCGGCACGCGCTTGTGGATGCCGGCGACCACCTGATCCTGATCGGCCGCGTCCTCGACTTCGCGACCGCCGAAGGCCAACCCCTTGGCTACTTTCGCGGGAATTACTTCTCCATCGGCCTGGAGAAAGACCTCGCCGAAGCCGCCGCCGCCGCCAAAGGCAGCCGTCTTGGGGCGGTCCTCGCGTGCAATGGCGGGGTGCTGCTGCAAGATGCAGCCGGTGGCTTGAGCCTTCCCCTTGCCCCAAAGCCCAGCCTCGACAGCCTGACCGAAGCCCTTGCGGCCCAAGGCCTGACCCCGCAGATCGACTTCGTCTACGCGGCCTTCGACGATCGCAGCACCGGCGGCCACGCGGTCTATTACCACGGCACCGTCTCCGGCACCTTGCCGAAGGGCTATCGGATAATCCCGCTGGCGGACCTCGCCAGCGCGCCCGTTGCCAACGCGGCCGAGGCGCAGATGCTGGCCCGCTACGCCGAGGACTTCCGCAACGGCAGCTTCACCCTTTACCATGGCACCGAAACCTCGGGCCAGGTCCGCCAGATCAGCGCCCCCTGAGGCCAAAGAAAGGAACCCGCATGTCCCTCCCCGAGCTCCGCAAGCTTGTCACCTATGACGAGGACACCGTCACTGACGGCGGCCGCGCTTGCACGCCTCCCTTGCGCATGATTGCCGTCGCTGCTGTCGTCACGAACCCCTGGTATGGCCGCGGCTTCGTGGAAGACCTTTCGCCCGAGATCAAACGCATGGGCCCGATCCTCGGCAAGCTTCTCACCGACCGCCTGATCACGCTGGCAGGCTCCGGCGACGCGATCGAGGCCTATGGCAAGGCCGCCCTCTGTGGCACCGCTTGCGAGCTCGAACACTGCTCCGCCCTGATCCACACCCTGCGCTTCGGCAACTTCTTCCGCGAGGCGGTGGGGGCCAAGACCTACCTTGGCTTCACCAACACCCGCGGCCCGGCCAACACACAAGTGCAGATCCCGCTGATGGACAAACACGACGCCGGCCGCCGCTCGCACTACCTGACGGTCCAGTTCAGTATCCCCGATGCCCCCGGCCACGACGAGCTTGTCATCGCCCTCGGCGCAAGCCTCGGAGGCCGCCCGCACCACCGCATTGGCGACCGCTATCAGGACCTTAAGGAAATGGGCGGCGAGGTCGACAACCCGGCAGGGGTCTGATCGCCAAACCGCCCCGCACTTTCGTCCCCGCGAAAGCGGGGACGAAAGGTCCCGGAAAGCCTGCGCACCGCTAGACTTTGTCTAAAATTGCGCTTGCTCTTTTCCCAAATACTCTCTGGGGGTCCGGGGGGCGAAGCGCCCCCGGCGACCGAGCCGGTTGCGCGCTCTTCGCGCGAAGAGGCGAGACAAAAGGCTTGCGCGAAGCGCTCGATTTGGGTCCCGCCCTTGCCACCCGGCGCGCCGGGTTGCAGTCTGGTGCGATGACCCCTTGGCTTGCGACCGATCCGGCCCTCTGGCCCGCAGTGCTTGCCCTTTTGCGGGCGGAGTTTGCCTATATGGAGGGGCGCATTGATCCCCCATCCTCGCTGCGTGACCTGACGCCCAAGGCGCTGGACGATCAGGCGCGCAAGGGTGAGGTCTGGCTTGTCGGTGCGCCGGTTGCCTGTGTCTTTCTCACGCCGAAACCGGGAGCGCTTTATGTGGGCAAACTGGCCGTCGCGGCAACGCACCGGGGCAAGGGTTTGGCCCGCCGTCTAATCGACCAGGCCGCAATCCGTGCCCGGGCGCTGGGTCTGCCGGTGCTGGAATTGCAGACCCGGGTCGAGCTGCTGGAGAACCAGGCGGCGTTCCTTGCGTTGGGGTTTGATGAAGTTGGCCGCACGGCGCATCCCGGCTTCGACCGCCCGACCTCGATCACCTACCGCCGCGCTGTCGTGGGCTGAAGCAGGGCGTCCAGCCGGAAGTCCGGCGGAATGGCGTCGCGCCCGTCCAGCACCAGATCAGCCATGACTTGCCCGACCAGCGGTGCCATGCCGAAGCCGATCTTGAACCCGCCATTGGCGACGTAATGGCCGGGCCGCCCCGGCCATGCACCCAGGATCGGCGCGCGGCTGACAGCTTTCGGGCGCACCCCGGCCCAGCGCGCGACGACCTTGGCATTGGCGAGGACGGGCAGGGCAGCGATGGCCTTGGTCAAAAGCCCGTCGCATTGCGCATCGGGACCTTCGGTGGCCCAGACCGTTTCAGAAGTGGACCCGATGGCCACCGTGCCATCGGCATGCGGCACGATATGCAAGCCGTCGGCAAAGATCTGTGGTGCGTGTTGCGCATCGAACCGCACGGCCAACGCCTGGCCCTTCACGCCCGAACCGACCTTGACCCCGAGAGCCAGCGAAAGGTCGGCAAGACCAGAGACGCCGGTTGCATGGATCACCACCCCGGCCTCGTCGCCCGACAACTCTGCCCCGCCCGCCTGCAAAGCGGCGACAAGGGCTGCAAGGCCCAGCCGGGGCGAAAGCCGGGCCGACAGCGTGTCCTTTACCAACCAGCCCGAGGGCGACATCGGCTCCCACCCAGCGCCAGTTGCCGGGATCACCCGCCAGTCCGCGCGACCTTGCCATAGGTCCCGCGCCTCGACCTCGCGGCGGCGAGCAGCGGCAACCGCCCGGTCATCTGCCAGGGGTTGCAACCGCCCCAGCCGGGCATAGCCAGACGGCAGGCCCGAGGCGGCCTCGACGCCCGCCCACCAATCCCCGGCCAACAAAAGGCTTTCCAGCTGGAAAGCCTTCTTCGTGTTCC
>WOUW01000026.1:0-9387 GCA_009773055.1 Paracoccaceae bacterium | reverse complement strand
GCGACAGCGCACCCACAAGGCCGCCCGACGAGCCTGCGCCGGGCGTCGCGGTCTCGATCACCCGCACCCTTGCGCCGCGTTGCAGGCAAGCCCAGGCGACCGAAAGGCCGAAGATGCCCGCCCCGCGCACCGTGACATCCGGCCTTGTCATTCCGATCTTGCCATTCTGCCACTTCGTCCCCATGACCAACGCCAAAGGACTATCCCCGATGGCCACCCCCGACCAGCCCCCCACCCTGCCCCCCGATCTGGACTGGCGCGACGAGGTGATCCCGGTATCGCGCAAGTTTGACGACCCCTATTTCTCGCTGGCTGGCGGGCTCGACGAGACCCGCCATGTTTTCCTGGCCGGGAACCGGCTGCCGGAGAGGTTCCGGGACGGTTTCCACATCGCGGAACTGGGCTTCGGGACCGGGTTGAACCTGCTGGCGACCGTGCAGGCGCATCGCGGTCCGGGGCATCTGCGTTTCACCAGTTTCGAGGCCTACCCGATGCCCGCCCCCGACATGCGTCGGGCCTTGCAAGCCTTCCCCGAACTTGCGGAAATCGCAGGCGTCCTGCTTGACCAGTGGGCCAGCGGCGCCACCGTGCTGCACTTTCCGAACCTCACGGCGCAGGTGATCATCGGCGACGCCCGGCAGACCCTGCCCGCCTGGGGCCAAAAGGCCGACGCCTGGTTTCTGGACGGCTTTTCGCCGGCTAAGAACCCCGAGCTGTGGACGCCCGACCTTCTGCATCATGTCGCTCGCCACGCCGCACCCGGCGGGACCTTCGCCACTTACACCGCTGCAGGGCATGTCCGCCGCGCGCTGGCCGAGGCCGGGTTCAGCGTCACCCGTGTCCCAGGCTTTGGCCGCAAGCGGCACATGACGGTCGGAGAGCTTTCGCCGTCAGAGCCCCAGCGCCCCTAGCCGCGCATCCAGCGCCGACCAGTCCTCGATCTGCAGCCGCACCACCAGCGTCAGCACCTTCGCCTGCCAGGACGGCGGCAAGCGGACGGCGTCCTTTTCTGTGGTCACCAGCTGCGCCCCATTTGCTGTCGCCTCGGCCTCCAGCCGCCGCAGCAGGGTCTCAGAGAGGGCCGCGTGATCGCCCAGTGCCTCGCCCCGGACAAGGTCTGCCCCCTCGGCCCGCAGGGTAGCGAAGAACCGCGAGGGGTCGGCGATGCCCGCAAAAGCAAGAACCCGCTCGCCCTGCCATGTCATGCCCATCTGCAAGGGTCGCAAGGACCCTTTCAGCCGGGGCACTCGGACCATCGCGCCCCAGTCCGTGTCGAACTGCGCCTGCGCCGAGTCTTCCCCGATGGTCAGGACCAGATCGGCCCGCGCAAGGCCAATGGCCACCGGTTCACGCAAGGGCCCCGCCGGGATGCAGCGACCATTGCCGAAACCCCGCCCGGCATCGACCACTACAAGGCCAATCGACGGTCGGACCGCCGGGCTTTGAAACCCGTCATCAAGCACGATAGCCCCAGCCCCGGCATCTTCTGCCGCGCGCACCCCTGCAGCGCGGTCCTTGGCCACCCAGACCGGCGCGAAAGCGGACAGGAGGAGCGGCTCATCCCCCACCTGATCGGCCCGGTGCTGGTTTGCCTCCACGCGGACCGGGCCCTGCAACTGCCCGCCGTAGCCTCGGCTGACGACATGCACGGCATGACCCCGCGCGGCAAGCCGTTCGACCAGTGCTATCACCGTGGGCGTCTTGCCCGCGCCGCCTGCAGTCAAGTTGCCAACACAGATCACTGGCACCCTTGCGACGTATCCGGTCGCCTGCAACCGACGCGCGGTGCCTGCCGCATATACCCAACCCAGCGGCGCAAGCAGACGCGGCAGCAGACCCGGGCGATCCTTCGGTGAGAACCAGAAACCCGGGGCGCGCGGCATCACGCCTCGCCGTCCATGATCGCGCGTATGCGTTGCAGCACGAGGTCGGTCACCTCGGCCCCGTCGCTGGCCACGGCCCAGGCCGCCTGCGCCAACCGTGCCGCCCGGTCCGGGGACAGAAGATCGCTTAACGCTTCGCCCAGATCGTTGGCCGAAGCCACGGCACGGGTCGCCCTCGCGGCCCCTAACCGCCCGAAAACCGGACCGGACTGGCCGGTCTTCGGGCCGTGCAGGATCGCCGAGCCCAGGACCGCCGCCTCCATCGGGTTGCGGACCGGCCCTTTGCCCGTCAGCGTCCCACCCAGAAAGGTCACCGGCGCAAGCCGATACCACAGCCCGTAGTCCGCCAGATTGTTGACCACGAAGATCTCGACATCAGCTTCGGGATCTTCGTCGCGTGACCGTTCGGCCACCACATAGTCCCCGGCCTCGTGCAGGGCCTGCGCAAGGGGGGCAGCACGCGAGGGGTGTTCCGGCATGAGGATCAAAAGAAGCCGGTGCGAATGCTGAAACGCCATGCGATGTGCTTGCAGGACCGCCGTTTCCTCGGCCTCGGTCACGCCGGCCGCAAACCAGACAGGCCGGGCGGCCAGCAGGTGGGACAATGCGGTCCGCTCGGCCTCGCTGGCCGGAAGAACCGCGCTTTCCTCTTCCATCCGACCGGTCACCGCGACTGCGGAAAGCCCGGCCCCCCCCTTGCGGAACGCACGGGCTGCCGCCTCGTCCACCGCCATGATCGACCGAAACCGCGCCAGGGCCGAGCGCATCAGCCCGGGATACCAGCCGTCGCGTTCGCGCAGGAAGGCCGGGGCCTTGCCGTTCACCACCAGCATCGGGATCTTGCGGTCAGCGGCCTCGTGCATGACAGCAGGGCGCAACTGGCCTCCGGCAAAAACGGCGACTTCGGGTTTCCAGTGGTCAAGAAAGGCGCGCGCATCCACCGGATTGTCCGGGGCAGGCGGCTGCATCACGACGCCGTCGAGGTCCGGCCCGGTCACTGGCGCGGTCAAGAGGACCGGCAAGCCGTCTTCCTCGACCAGCCTTCGCGCAAGCGCGCGCATCGGACTGACCAGCCCTTCGCCCGGCGCATGCAGCCAGACCAGTCGCCCGATGGGTCTGGCTGGCCGAACCAACGGCTCGGCCGGGTCGCGCCGCTGGCCCAGATTGTACAGCGTCAGGCCAAGCGAAGCTGCCATTGCTCAGTTTCCCAGCTCCTCGGTGGCCGAGGCAGGGCGCGATTCGTCGCGCAAACGGTGGATATGGGCGATGAAGTAGCGCATGTGGGCATTGTCGACCGTGCGCTGCGCCTCGCCCTTCCAGGCTTTGAACGCGGATTCGTAGTTCGGAAACATGCCGACAATATGGATCTGGCTGACATCGCGAAAGACGTTGGTCTGGGGGTCCACAAGTTCGCCACCAAAGACGAGATGCAGGCGCTGGGTCATGATCGGCTCCGTATGGTCTAGGGCGCGGCGACCCTATCCGCTTCCCGCGCCGGGGGGAAGTCGGGGGAAGTCGGGCACAGGGTCTTGCGCCGAAGGACATCAGGGGTCACATTCCCGCCAGCGCGCGCAGTGCGACCTTGCTTTGGAGGATTTGTCTTGGACCTTGATTTCCTTGTCGGCTGGCCGGGGGTCTACCTCGCGATTGCCCTTTTCATCATTCTTTGCATCTTTCTCGGCGTGCGGATCGTGCCGCAGTCGGAAAAGCATGTGGTCGAACGCTTTGGCCGGTTGCGTGCCGTCCTTGGGCCGGGGATCAACTTCGTGGTGCCCTTCCTGGACCGGATCGCGCACAAGGTCTCGGTGCTGGAACGCCAGCTGCCGACCGCCAGTCAGGATGCCATCACCGCAGACAACGTGCTGGTGAAGGTGGAAACCAGCGTCTTCTACCGGGTGACCGAGCCGGAAAAGACCGTCTACCGGATCCGCGACGTGGATGCGGCGATTGCAACCACGGTCGCAGGCATCGTCCGGTCCGAGATCGGCAAGCTGGAGCTGGATCAGGTGCAGTCGAACCGGGCGCAGCTGATCGAGCGGGTGCGCGAACAGGTCACCGCGATGGTCGACGACTGGGGGGTCGAGGTCACGCGGGCCGAGATCCTGGACGTCAACCTCGACGAACAGACCCGCGCGGCGATGCTGCAGCAGCTGAACGCCGAACGCGCCCGGCGCGCGCAGGTGATGGAGGCCGAGGGCAAGAAGCGGTCGGTGGAGCTGGCGGCCGACGCCGATCTTTATGCCGCCGAACAGGCCGCCAAGGCGCGCCGGGTGACCGCCGATGCCGAGGCCTATGCGACGGGAGTCATCGCCGGGGCGATCAAGGAGAACGGGCTGGAGGCCGCGCAGTTCCAGGTCGCGCTGAAGCAGGTCGAAGCCTTGCAAGCCGTCGCCGTGGGCCAGGGCAAGCAGACCATCCTGATCCCGGCGAACGCGCTGGATGCCTTCGGGGATGCGTTCAAGATGCTGAAAGGGCGAGGCTGAGATGCTGGCAACCTTGATCGGAACCTGGTGGGCCTGGGTGATCCTGGGCTTTGCATTGGGCGTGCTGGAGGTGCTGGTCCCGGGCTTCATCTTCCTTGGGTTCGCCATCGGGGCGGTGGTCACCGGGATCCTCGTCGGGTTCGGGGTGCCTGCAGGGTTGCCCGCGCTGATCCTGATCTTCGCCGTGGTCTCGGTGATCGCCTGGTTCGTGCTGCGCCGGACGATGGGGGTGCGCGAGGGCCAAGTGAAGATCTGGGACCGCGATATCAACGACCAGCGCTAGGTGGACTTCACTGGGGCCAAGGCGGCGTTCTTTTGCGGGACCGCCGTGCTGACCTGTCTGCGGGACGAGAAACCCGGGTTGCGCTGGCCCGGCCTTTGGGATCTTCCGGGCGGCGGGCGCGAGGGGCAGGAGAGCGCGGAAGGGCGGGTGTTTCCCTCGATGGTCGAGGCAGCGCGGGAGTCGGTCTTTTTCGGGGGCTGGCTGGCCCCGGATGAGGTCGCGGGCATCCGGTTCGGGGACGAGGGGCAGGGCTGGGAGATGATGCCGGTCGAGGGCTTTCTGGGGCATTCTGGGGCCGTCCCCGAAATGCAGCGGCGGGCGGGGATCGTGTGGGCAGAAATGGGTGCCCGCGCGTGGGCAGGCTTTTGACCCCATTGAAATCAATGGGTTAGCTGCGGGCGTTTACCGGGCGGTAACGTTTTTTTCGGCGTTCGGTGCGCTGTAGCGGACCCTACGGGGTTGGGCCACAGGCGATCAGCAGCCGATTGTAGAGGTCCTGTGACAGAGCGCCTTTCGCGACCAGACCTTGCGCCAGTCGCAGGGTGGCGCTTGTCGCCGGGTAGCACATCGCGAGGATGAAGAAGAGACGCGCCAGCTCTTCTTCGGGCAAGGCCTCCCATCGCGTGAAGTCGGTCAGATAGATCGCATCAGCGTCGATCCACTGGCCGATGTCGTGGCGTTTCGCGGCAAAGTAGAGGTCGTTCGGCGTGCCTGTGAACGGGAAGCGGTGGGCCGAAGCGAAACCGAAAAATCGCAGGCCCAGCGCGCGCAGGGCTGCGTCCTGATCGGCAAACAGCGGCTGGTCGCGGTAGATCGGGACAAAGGCCACTTCGGTCTGGACACAGAGGACGCGGGAAAGCTTCTGACTGCCACCCCGGAACGCCGCCAGTTCACCGCCCTGAATGTCGATCTTCAGAAGGTCGATCCGGGGCAGGTCCGTGATATCGTCCAGCCTTGTGGTCTGGATCAACTGACGCCCGGTCACTTCGGTCAGGGCGGTGAAGGAATGGATCTGGCCGGTCACGCCCGGATCGGGGGCGAGGGTCGAGGCAAAGCCCGGATGCCGGGTCAGATGCAGCGTCGCCGGACCACCGTCACCGATGGCGTCAGGCAGATAGCGGCGGGTCTGTGTCGATTGCAGCTTTGCAAATTCGGCTGGGTTCGGCTCGAACCCGGTCAGGCGGGCAAGGCCGTGGGACAGAAGCGGTTCGTAGGGAGGTGTTTCGGAGGCCGACAGGGTCGAGGCACCCACGTCGACCACCTCGATGGGCGATGCCAGCGGCAGGGCACGGATCAGGTCGGCGACAAGGTCTTTGGGAAGCCGCATGCCGTCACCTTGCACCGGTCATGGACCTAGTGCCGGATCGTGTCGCCGGGTTGCAGCGTCGGAAACAGCTCTTCGACCTGCGACGCGGGCGGCGCGTCGGCGATCAGGCGGGCAGCCTTGCGGCCAATCTCCAGGCGGCAGGCGTCCATTGTGGCCAGTTTGCGGGGGAGGCCATCGAGAAGCTCGACCCCGTTGAATCCGGCAAGGCCGACGCGACCGGGGACGTCGATGCCTTGTGCAAGGCAGTACAGGAGGCCCCCTGCCCCGATCATGTCGTTGGAATAATAAAGGAAATCGACGTCTGGCGTCCGGTTCAGGACGGCGGCGGTCATCTCGCGGCCCTTCAACAGCGCCGAGCCGCCCGAGTAGTATTCGCGGTCGACAAGCGTGAGGCCCGCCCTGGACAGCGCTTCCTCAAATCCCTCCAGCCGCTTCTTGGCGCGGAAGTCGTTGGGCATTTGCGTCCCAAGGAAAGCGATCTTGCGGTAACCGGCAGCGATGATTTCCTCGGCCATCTGGCGGCCAGCGCGACGGTGCGAAATGCCGACGGCGTGGTTGATGGGATCACCGTCGATGTCCATGATCTCGACGATCGGAATGCCTGCCCGCGCAAGCATGGTGCGGGCTGCGGTGGAGTGTTCAAGGCCCGCGATAATCATGCCCGACGGACGCCAGGACAGCATCTCGTAGATGACCGATTCTTCGCGGTCGGGCAGGTAGTTGGTGACCCCGACAACGGGCTGCAGGCCAGTGCCGTCGAGGGTTTCAGAGATACCGGTCATCACTTCGGGGAAGACCATGTTCGAAAGCGACGGGATCACCACGCCAACGAGGTTCACGCGCTGGCTGGCCAGTGCCCCGGCGATCTTGTTCGGGACGTAGCCAAGGGCGCGGGCTGCCTCGAGCACCCTCTCGCGGGTGGGGGCCGAGACGTCACCGCGGTTGCGCAGAACGCGGCTGACCGTCATTTCGGAAACGCCCGAGGCTTCGGACACGTCACGGAGGGTAAGGGTGTGGCGCGGGTCGGGGGTAGGCTTGGTCAAGGCGCTGATCCGGTAACTGCGGTAACCCTTGTTAGCGCCAAAGAGAAGGCTTGTCCAAGGCGGTTTCACCTGTTAGTGTTACCGCTAACAGCCACCAGGTTTCGACTTCGGGCTGGCCATATCCTGCGCATCCTGCAAGCTCTCAATCTGGATGCGACGGACCAAGGGGGAGGTAGTGGGCCAAAACTTGCCTCCCCTTTTCATTTCCAACAGTTGAATTGCCCTGCGTTTCGTCGCATGACGTGACCCGTGGCCCCGTAGCTCAGGGGATAGAGCGGCCGCCTCCTAAGCGGCAGGTCGATGGTTCGAATCCATCCGGGGTCACCATCCTGATGCTTCCTTCCTAAAAATCAATCGGATAGGCTTGCTCCCAGGGGTTTCCGGGGGGCGGGCTGATGCGGCGGATTGCGGTTCTGGACATCGGCAAGACCAACGCCAAGGTGCTGGTCGTGAACCTTGCCACGGGGGCCGAGGAGGTACTGGCGCGGACGCCGAATGCGGTGCAGCGCGACGGGATCTATCCGCATCATGACATTGAGGCGCTGTGGCAGTTCGCGATGTCCGGGTTGCGGCTTGCGGCGGCGCGCGGGGTTGATGCGGTGTCGATCACCACGCATGGGGCGGCCTCTGTGCTGGTGGACGCGAAGGGCGGGCTGGCGCTGCCGATGCTGGATTATGAGCATGACGGGCCGGATGCTATGGCCGCCGAGTATGAGGCGGTGCGGCCGCTGTTTGCCGAAACGGGGTCCCCGCGCCTGCCAGTTGGGTTGAACGTCGGCGCGCAGCTGTTCTGGCTGGCCCGGACGCATCCGGCGGAGTTCGCGGAGGCTCGGCACGTGCTGATGCTGGCGCAATACTGGTCGTTCCGGCTGTCGGGCGTGGCGGCGAGCGAGGCGACATCCCTGGGCTGCCATACGGATTTGTGGAACCCGTGGGAGGGGCGGTTTTCGTCGCTGGTGTCGCGGATGGGGTGGGAGGGGGTGTTCCCGCCGGTCCGCAAGGCGGCGGACGTGCTGGGGCCGGTGCTGCCCGAAGTGGCGGCGGCGACGGGTTTGCCGATGGGGACGCCGGTTTTGTGCGGCATCCACGATTCCAACGCGTCACTGGTGCCACATCTGGCAGAGGCCCCGTGCGGGGTGCTGTCAACCGGGACCTGGATGATCGTGATGGCTTTGGGCGGACGTCCGGTGGAGTTGGACGCGGCGCGGGATGTGCTGGTGAACGTGAACGCCTTGGGTCAGCCGGTCCCGACAGCGCGGTTCATGGGCGGGCGCGAGATGGACGAGATCATGGGGGGGCGGATTGTCGACCCCTCCAGCGATGATCTGAGGGCGGTGCTGGAGCGGCGAATCATGGCAATGCCATCGTTGCATCCGGAGACCGGGCCGTTTCCGGGCAAGCGCTTCGGCTGGGTTGGGGGCGAACCGGAGGGTGGCGCCCGGATGGCGGCGGCCTCGTTTTATGCGGCGCTGATGGGGGCGGAGTGTCTTTCCCTTGTCGGGGCTGAGGGGCCGGTGATCGTGGAGGGGGCGTTCGGGGGGAACCGCGCCTTTCTGCGGATGCTGGCGACAGCGACAGGGCGGGTCGTGCGCGGCACAGGTCAGGGGGCGGGGACGGGGCTGGGGGCGGCGCTGCTGGCCGGGCCGCTGCAGGCGAAAGGGCCGGGGGCGGTGGAGGTTCAGCCGGAGAGCGATGCGGTCTGGACCGGGTATGTTGCGGCGTGGCGGGCGGCGGTGCGCTCGTGGAATCAGGCCATGTAGAAGGTCTCGGTAAGTGGGATCGCTATCGGGGAACCGTCAGGGTTCGTGGCCATGATGTCGCCCATGTAGGCCCACCATTTCTGCATCACCGCGTGGTTGGGCAGGGCGTCCATTGCATGATCGTCGCGGCGTTCGAGGTAGCCGAAAAGGGTGTTCGTCTCACGGTCCAGATGGATTGAGTAGTTCGAGATGCCCGCTTCGCGGAGGAGGACCACCAGCTGTGGCCAGATCTCGTCGTGGCGGCGGGTGTATTCGGCTTCCATCCCAGGATTGAGACGCATCTTGAAGGCATGGCGTTGCATCAGGCGTCCTTTCTGCGGCGGGATTTGAAGTCGTTCAGGAGGTTCGGCAGCAGGACCGAGGCGATCAGAAGGATACCGATCACGCCGGTCTGCATGTGGCCGGTGATGTTCATCAGGCCCATGCCGTTCCGGAGGTTCAGGATGATGAGGATCGACAGGAGCACACCCACCATGCTGCCCTTGCCGCCGAAGATCGAAACCCCGCCGAGGAGGACCATGGTGATGATGTCAAGCTCGAACCCGAAGGCGGTGTCGCCGCGGACCGAGCCGAGGCGGGCGGCGTAGAGGAGGCCGCAGAGGGCGGAG
>WOUW01000025.1 GCA_009773055.1 Paracoccaceae bacterium | reverse complement strand
GAAATGCCGCACAAAAGGCCTGATAGAAGACCGCACTCGATCACACCTCAGGAAGCGTCAAAAGCAACTTGCATCACGGGCGGCAACCATAGAAGGGGGATGAGGTTGAGTTGGGCCGCAGGGTCGATTGCTTCACAAAGGCTTCAGCCCCGTTGCCTTGGCCAGCAAGGCCGAGTTCTGCGAGAGCCCCAGGTCGCTCCCATCCCCGGTGCCATCCCTTCGACGGACAATCCCCTAAGCCTGTTCGGCCTCTGGCGCGCAACCCCGCGTCAGTCCGGGCCGTGTTGGCTAGCGTTTCTTTGGAAACGCGTCACCTGCCCGCTCCACCCCGGCCCTCTGGGGGTTTCCGGTCGCCGTGCCGTCTGCCGTGCACGCCTCAGCCGACAGGCTTTTTCCGGGTCTTGTCGAAGGGACGGTCCCGGGGACAGGAAACACAGGAGCTACAAAATGCAGAACATCGTCATCCTCGCCGGCAACATCGGTCAAAAGCCCGAAGTGCGCTCGACCCAGAGCGGCACGAAGATCACCAACTTTACCCTGGCCACCTCGCGGCCGCGTCTCTCGGAGAGAACGGCTACCGGGTCATGGACACCGAATGGCACCGCATCACCTGCTTCAACGGTCTCGGCAAGACCGTCGCAGAGCACTGCGAAAAGGGCATGAAGATCCTCGTCCACGGCCGTATCCACTACACGAAGTGGACCGATGCAACCGGCACCGACCGCTACGGCTGCGAGATCATCGCCGAGAAGGTCGACTTCCTGAGCCGCCCGAAGTCGACCGAGGTTGAGTCCCCAGAGCTGGTGGACCGCGACGACGAGATCCCGTTCTGAAGAGAACGGGGTCTCCCCTCGGGCCCGGCGGGGAAACCCGCCGGGTTCGGTCGATCTCGGCCCATAGCTGCCGGTGAGCCTTCACCGGTTCTGCGAGTGAGCCTACCCGGAAGTGGCCTTTCGTTCCCGGTGCAGCTTCTAGAGGCTGGCAGGTCCAGCAAGCGAGGGTAGCGCATCCGCCCCGCCGAAGTACTTCGCCCTTCCCCATCTGACGGCCGAATATTTCCGGACCCGAGTTTCGAATTTGCGGCCGGAGTCGGGGCATGCCGTGTGCCGCACCATTACCACAACGGAGAGGAGGGTGGGCGCACGCCCGTGCTTGCGGATTATTCGTCGACACTCTGTGACGATCCGGAACCCATCGGATGCTGCCACGTTCCTTCGTTTGTGGCAGCGGACCCGGCGGCGAGCAGGATAGAAGGAAGAGGCAAGCATGACAGCCGTTGCAATCGTTGGAACCGGCCCGATGGGGATCTATACCTTTCGCGCGCTATGTGCCAAGCCGCAACCTTTGCACATCTGGTTGTTCGAGAAGTACAGCAAGGCGGGCATCGGCATGCCTTACTCGCCGGAGACCGCCAGCAAGAGCATGCTCGCCAACATTGCCAGCATCGAAATTCCAAGTCTTTCTGACACCTATCTTGATTGGTTGCAGGCGCAGCCGAAGGCAAGGTTGCGCGGTTACGGGCTTGACCCCACGGACCTCGACGACCGGCAATTCACGCCACGGCTGCTGCTCGGAGAGTATTTCAGGGACCAGTTGATGGCGCTCGTCCAGACCGCGCGTTCTGCCGGGCACGCGGTGGTCGTCCGGGAAGGGACGGAGGTCCTGGATATCCGGCCCACGGGCGCGGGCTTGATCGTGCGGACGGGCTCCGGGGATGTGGAGGAGGTGTTCGACCGAGTTGTTCTTGCCACAGGGCACGTCTTCCCGGACAGTGAAGTGGGCGTCTCGATGCAGCCTGTCTCTGCGACCGTGCCCTCTGCGACCAAGGAAAAGGCCCGCGAACGGGCCTCCGCTTGAAGAGCGCCATCGCGAGGTTCTGGCTGACCTGCTTTGCAACGAGCAGAAGCACGAAGAGGCCGCAAGACCCCCGTGCAGCAATGAAAAGACCCCCGGCTGAGCCGAGGGCCGAGATCGTCTTCATGGTATAAGCTCCTGTATCTATTACCTATTTAGATACGGAGGATTGCTCAATTTCGGGGTTGCCATTCTGTACGTCTGAGATCGCCGCTCCCGTTTATTCTGTCAATCAGACTTGAACAGCTTGATATCGTTGGCCAGCAGTACGATCTGCGTCCTCCGCTGGGCGCCCGTCTTGCTCATGACCGCGGCAATATGGGTCTTCACTGTCGCCTCGGAGATGTTCAGCGCAAAGGAGATTTCCTTGTTGGACTTGCCCAGACATATCTGACGCAGAATGCGTAACTGCTGACGGGTTAGTGTAGTCAATCGATGCGCTATCTCTTCAACGTTCGAAAGCGCTGCATTGTGAGTCGCGTCTTCGGGATCATAGCTGTCTGGCGTCACCCTTTCCCCTGACCAGACCCTTCGCAATGCGGCACACATCGCCTCCCTACTTAGCGACTTGCTGATATAGCCCTGCGCGCCTGCCGCCATCACCGCGCTTATCATCGTGCGGTCCTCATTGGCTGAAACCACCGTGATCGGAATATCGGCTTCTACACGGCTCAGGGCCAAAACCCCCTCGGATCCCTTTGCGTCAGGCAAGTTCAGGTCAAGCAGGATCGCGTCAGGCAACTTTCCGTATTTCAAGCGCTTGATTGCTCCGGCAAGATTGCCCTCGCAATGGGCCTGCCGCAAACCGAAGGCGACACACAAGGAGATTGCCAGCGCCTCACACATCAGGGGATGGTCATCGACGATAAGGAGGTCGTCGATCTTCATCATGCCGCAGGTCGCCGTACCACAGGGTTCGACCATCTGGTGCCGCACGTTCTCCTCCCGTACCGCTGTTCACTTGGCGATCTCGTGAGCCATTTCCCTTGCTGGCGACCATCGCTCGTCTTGGCGTCGGGCCCTCAGCAGGACATTTTCACCGGTCCATCCTCAGAAACGTCGTACGAACCGGAGAAAGCGTTTTGGCTTTGGAATCCACCATCCCGATCTTGAGGTCGGACCCAAAGAGCCACAGGTCCCTATCTCACGTCCTCGGAAGGTCTTCCTCCTCAAGTATTTGGTTGGTACCGACTTCCAATATTTGGAGGCTTGGCTATGCGCGCTTCATTAATGCGCTGACGATCGCAGTAAGAATTGCACCACCGGCTCCCCCTCCCACCGCGTCGCCGACCAAGCCGCCCAGTGCTCCTCCCGCCGCAGGATCAGCACCCGCCGCCCCCCCAAGGACTGAGCCTAGCAGTGCGCCGCCCGCTACCCCGCCAATCGCTCCACTGATAATCTTGGGCAAAAGTCCCATGGCGGCATTCTTGACTGCTACGCCCACTGCCTGGCCACCCATGATGCCAGTGACGATCTGGATGATGATCGGAAGAACGCTTTCCATCGGGAACTCCTCTCTTAGATCAACCTGCGTCAGACTGCGGGTCACGCAAACGCTACGCTCAGTACTGGCGACAGGTCAATCGGTTAGGTGTACACCGTCTCTTTCCCGAAGTGCTTGACCAAAAGATAGTATATGACAGGCCGGAACTTATTTCGCTCGGAGCGACCGTAGGTATCAACGGCGGAATTGATAGCCGTCAAGAGCTCCGGTCCGTCCGACAGGCCGAGTTTCTTGATAAGGAAGTTGTTTTTGACGGTCTCCAACTCCGATCGATCGCTAGCGGCAACCGTCGCAGAGTCTGCGTTGTAGATCGAAGGTCCGCAGGCGATGGTCACCTTCTTAAGGAGGTCCATGTCTGGTGTGATACCGCACTTGGACTTCAAGTCGTCAGCATACTGAATGATCAGCAAGTCACGCTTTCCCATAGGCTTCTCCAATCTGTTGTGTTGCCTCTAAGTTCATCTCGAGGCTTTCGGCGCAGCGTGCAGTCCGACTGAGAACAGGCACATCTCTCGACCTAGTCTTTCCTGCCCACCTCGGCGTCTCCCAGTCTGGTCAGGTTGAGGTGCGGCCGGTTGCCAACAGGTCGCGAATATCCGTGAGCAACTCCTCTTGCGTCGGGCCAGTTGGCGCAGAGGCGACTTCTTGGCCCTTCTGCACCGCTCGATCCTTTATCCGGTTCACGCCCTTCACCAGCATGAAGACCACGAAGGCAATGATTAAGAAATTGATGATGGCTGTGATGAACGCACCATATGCGAAGACGGCCGCGCCGCTGTCCCTCGCAACCTGCAGACCAGCGTTCTCTGGCACGTCTCCTGACATTACGTAGTAAAGGTTGGAAAAATCTGCACCGCCGATAATGAGGCCAATGATCGGGTTGATAATATCGGCGACGAGGCTGCTGACGATCGCGGTGAAGGCCGCTCCGATGATGATGCCAACAGCAAGGTCCATCACGTTGCCTTTGGCGATGAAGTCTCGAAACTCGGTGATCACGGTAGTCCCTCCTTCCTGACATGGGCGTAGCCCGGTAGTCCTATCATGGACCCAAGCTTCATCATTACGCTAGAGTTTTCTCTTCCTAAGGACATGATGGCAAACTGCTTAGAGTTCTCCGGATGCCTTCCCTCAGCCTATCAAGGGCTCGGCGAGCGGGATTGCCGCGTCCCGCCCCGTTCGTCAGTATGATCGGCCCACCCGTTGCCCCACCGCCAACGAACCTGGCATCATTCCGGTACCGGTCCTACCTCGGTCATCGAATCCTAGGACCCCAGCGGTCATTTACCTTAGGGTCTCGCTTGACGTTGCATCCAAGAAGCTCTGCTCCTAACGAGGATCAACGTCGTTTTTGGAACGCGAATTTGGCTGTCATCCGATCATCCGACGTCCGCTCTCCGCCCTTAACGTCGACCAAAATTACATAACAAACATTATGCGATAATTATCGGTTGCCGCAAGTTAGAACACGCGTCATGACCCTCCGCCCCCAGTCAACCGTCCGGAAACATGAGCGCCTCGACATCCATGGCCCCGTTCAGCACATGGAGGATGGTAACCCGTCCAGCCCCGACGCGATAGAAAATCAGATACCGGCCATGGACGCGGCGACGAATGCCATGATGTTCGTAGCGCGGCACGACCGGCCAGGCTTCGGGCATGTCAGCGATGTCGAGGCAGCTGCGATAGAGCTCCCGCACAAAGCTTGTAGCACGGGCAGGATTGTCGCGCGCGATGTAGTCGCCGATGTACTCGAGGTCAGCCTCCGCTGTTGCAGTAAGTTCAACGATCATTCCCTGGCCGGTCTCATACCTTCGTATTTTGCTTCCAGCCGGGTGACGACGTCGGACATGGGCTTGACGCGACCTGCCTCGGCATCAGCAAGCCCTTGCGCAAGAGCCTGATCGAGCACCGAAAGGCGTGTCTCGCGTTCCTGGATCAAGCGGATGCCTTCGCGCAGCACCTCGCTTTTCGAGTTGTAGCGGCCGGTCTCGACCAGCTTTGCGACGAAGCGTTCAAGTTGCGGTCCTAGGTCTGCACTGATCACGGCGGCCTCCAATCTTGGCCCGCAGGATGGCAGACTTGATAACTATTATCAAGGCTGCGTCGACGTCATCAGCATGAACGTGGTGATCACGATAGACGCGCGATCAGAACGACAGATATCCGCGCCGCAATTTCTGACGAAGGGTTCTGTCAGCCGCCGCGACTGCTGCACCAGATGTTGCGCAAGTCTCGACGGTTGTCTTCCCATGCGTTCCCATCCTGCCCCAAGTCCGAAGCACGGATACTTCACCAAAAAGGGTCGGCGCGATATCCATGTGGTAGAAGCGCGCCATGTTCTGGTCGGGTACAACCTTCTGCAGGTGAACAGGGATCATCGCGGCGCCTCCGCTCCGAAGAATGCGCCAATACTTTTGCCCAGTCCAATGATGTCTTGGAATCAGGCGGGGCGCTGTGATTCCGAATGGTGATGGACCATTCTCATGCATCACCTGCAATGCCCCCTCCCCCGGCAGTCAGCCTACATTGCCGTGGAGGTATCCGGTGGTGTCGCGAAAGGCGCATATTCGACGGCGCGAACGCGGCCGGCTGCCCACATCGCCTGACGCTCGCCGTTGTTCCATTCATAAACGTAGCCGACGACCTCCCCGGTCGCCCGGGACAGAATACGAAGAATCGGTTTGGCAATCAGCTTCGGGGTGCTGCTGGCAAGCTCCTGTCGATCCCCTTCCCCACCGGGCTTCACCGAGCAGGGAACGCCGTTGGTGCCGGCCAGAGTCACGGCGTGTTCGGTCGATTGATGTTTCATAGCAATGTGCCCCGTCAATGCGACGTGCACGGCAGAAGTCCGTTCCAAAGGCGCTGGAAGTGGCGCGTGTCGTCGACTTTATGGCAGCGTTCCAGGTAGGCCGAGACGACACCAACGGCCTCGCTGCCGCCGATCCGATGGATCCGAAGTCCCGCCTGCAGCAGTTGGCGGTATGCATCGTCTCGAGCCAGTTCCGCGTCCGGCCGGTTTAACCCGTCCTTCAGCACCTGGCTATACGCGGCCTTCGCCGTTTCCCAGGCTTCGATAAAGGCCGCAAGTTTCTCCGGGTCGCTAGGGCTACGACGAAGCGCGGGTTCAATGAGGTGGGATCGTATTTCGTACATGGGTCTGTCCGTTCGATAGCGGTAAGTGACGCTGGCTCCTGCGACCGGCCGAATGGCCATCACAGGCGCGTTACCTGTTGACATTACAGCGGTTTCTTGCCGATCCGAGCCGGATGCTCGGCATGGACCACACTTGGCACACACGTCCGGGTTGTTCCACAGCGTTACCAATTCTGGTAATTGGGTTCCTTTCCCTGCCCGGCTGCGTTACCCGGCGCACAGGAGTTGCTTATGCTGCAGAACATCATCGACGACATGGAAGGGATGGAAGCACGCCTGCGGTCCATCGTGCCCAAAGGTTACACGCTGGCCGTCAACATTCGCTATTTCACGCCCGAGTTCTATGTGTCGGCCTACCCTGAAGCATGGGTCGAGCTGTACACCTCGCGGCGCTATGCCCTCTTCGACCCTGTGACCCTCTGGTGCCGGTTCAATGAGGGGGTGACGCGCTGGAGCGACATTGAGTTCAGCGCGCTGCGTAGCGTCAGCAACGTCGTCATGGAACAAGCACAGGGCTTCGGCCTCAGATATGGCGGCGCCGCAGCACTTTGCGGTGACGCGGGGCGCGGGGTGAAGAGCCTGTTGTGTGGCGCTCGGGAAGACCGCGAGCTCGATGAAGCAGAGCTGGCTGATCTTCAGAGCATCCTTGTCGAAATCATGGGCGCGGTTGGTCAACATGCCGGTCTGTCCGAAGCCGAGCTCGATATGCTTCGCGACATTGGCATGGGCATGACCCACAACGAAATCGCGGACGCCCGAATGATCAGCCCGGCGACGGTCAAGAAGCGGCTGGAGCGGGCCAGGGTTATCCTCGGAGCCAAGAATGGCGTCCACGCCGTCGCGATTGCAACAAAGCGCGGTCTCATCTTGACTGACCCAACCTTCTAGGCCTTGCGCCAAGGAGCCGGGTGATCAGCCACCCTCGTTGCCCGCCTGACTGTTTAGTGCAGCAATTTCCTCGATGAGCCGGTCGATCTCGGCCCACACACGGGGCTCCAGCTGGCCGCGGATCAAGGTCCACTTGCTCAGGACGTCGAGGGGATCATGGGCGCGCAGGAGGGCGTTCATAGCGCCAGCGTGGACACCCAGCGAGGTTCGTGCGCGCCATTCGGTGATCCGCGTGCGCTGCTCTTCTGAGGGGGCGATAAAGTCTGGACCAAGTTGCCAATTCTTGACCGCGCGGCGCAGAGCGGCGCGGATTACATGAGCAGGATCGACGCCGCAATCGATCAGGGCTTCCTCTTGCCGTTCCAGTGCATTCACCCGGATGTCGATCTTGCGTGTCGCCGGAATGCGTCGTGTTCGAGTTGGCGATGCCAGTGTCGGTGGCGCAGCGCGTCCGGCCGTCTCCTGACTGGGCCGTAGTGTGAGCGGAGGCGGCGTGCTTGGTGGCGGGGCAATGTGATCGTCCACGACTACGGGCTGCGCGCTTGCGGGCTCTGGCGTTGCCTCAGCCCGCTGTACCTCTTCCCTTCCCGGGTCTTCTTCCACCTCTGGACGCAGGGATGCGGCATAAGCCGGGTCGGTCCGTGTGATCGTCGGAATCTTCTTTCTCACCGCCCTGCCCTCACGCGGCCAGGATGTTGTTGAGGATGTCGGTCGCCTCTTCCAGAGCCTCGACCACATGGCGCACATGGGGGCGCATGAGGGGGTTCGGATCGGCCTGCTTTTGCAACGCCACAGCGTGCAGGAGGCCCTTCTCGTCCATCTCCTTGTAGACGTTCCGCCGCATCATCACGGTCTCGACCACCGGAAACCGCGCGATAGCCGCCTCGATGAGGGTCGCATCGGCACGGGTGGTCTTGGGTTCGACCATGTTCAGGACCACGTGGTGGCGGGGCAGGCTGTCGGGGTCATCGACGCGGGCGCGGAGCTTTTCGAACCAGTCTGCGGTCTGCGCGCCGACATCGAGATCCGAGGTCGAGAGCATCACCGGCGTCACGATGTGATCGGCCAGAACGGCGATCCCATCCGACCACTCCGCCCCTACGCCCGCGGTGTCGATGAAGATGAAATCCGCCGAGTCCGCCGAATAGACCTGCTCGATCCGGCGATCCACGGCCCCCACGCTCTCGACGGTTGCCGAGCGCAGGAGCGGTGATCCCAGCCCCGCGGCTTCAGCCCGCTTGTGCCAGGTGCCGAGCACGCCTGTGCTGTCGGTGTCGATCAGCAGGACGCGACGGCCGGCGGCAATGGCAGCACTGATCAGGGCGCGCGAGAGCGTGGTCTTGCCACTCCCCCCTTTCCGGGCCATCGCGGCGATCACCACGAGATTGTCGTTCGGCATGGGGACGGCCCTCTCGCAAAAGGGGTTATATGCAGCAAAAATGTAATATCGTCGCTAACCTCTGCGTGCGACTGCGTCAAGCAGAAGGCGGGATGCGTGGTCCCCGAGGCGGGATGCGGGGCGCACGGTGCTTCGCACATCTGGCGGAAAGCACCGTACGTGCGACAGAGGGCGTCCTCCAGTCCGCGCGATGCAGCCAGCAGATGCCGTGCGACACTCGACATGGGCCATAGTTCGGGATGCACGAAACGCAATGCATCCCGCGCAGGACGTGAGCCATCTGGCGCCAGGCGGGATGCGGGCAGCATCTACCATTTGACGCTGCCAGACGACGTGCTGCGGGGCGCGCAAAACGCAGTACAAAGGACGCGATGCGCGGTGCAGAGAACGCGGAACGCGTTGCATGGAGCGCCTTGCGCGCTGCATTTGACAAAGGACGTCAAATCGGCCCCAGAGGCCGATTTTCTACATTGAGTACAAGCCCTTAGTGCCTTCTCCGCTTGTGCTGGGAGAAGGCGGGCTTGTACGAAGTTGGCAAGAAATAGGAACGTATACTTCACATGGGCAGCAGTCGCAGACTGACCGATCAGGAGCGCCGTCAGATCGTCCGGGAACGGGCGAAAGGCGTCTCGGTTGGTGCGATCAGCGCGGAGCTGAAGGTTTCACCCAAGACCGTCTACAACGTCATCAGCCGGGGCCATTCCGCTGTCTCCGCCAACGACAGCCGCACCCGTGTGCTGACCATGCGCGTCACCGACCGCGACCTTCGCGGCTTCGATGCAGTTCTCGCGCGGCGCGGCATTGCCCATCGGTCAGATGCCATGCGCTGCTTGATGCTGGCCGCCGACGGTCTCCTGCGCCCCGATGAAGGCATGACGGATGAGCTAAGAGGGTTGAGCGCGGCGCTGAACCGGGTCGGTAATAACGTGAACCAGGTCGCGCGCCGTCTGAACGAGGCAAAGCTCAAAGGCGAGCGGCCGCCCTACACCTCTGCCAGCCATGCCGAAATCCGCAATCTCGCCGTGCTGGTCTTCGACATGGCCGACCAGATCCAGGAGATGTTCCGCGCGCGCCGCCGGACATTGGACGTCGAGGTCACCAAGGCCCTCGCTGGCCTGGCGCGGCGGGAAGCGGAGCAGGTGGCCGAGCATGGCGCGGAGTGAGGCACGCGGTGTGGGGCCCGCCCTCTTCGATCGCGACTGGAGCCGGGTCTCGGGCAGCTGGCAGGGGCTGGCGAAGAACGCTCAGATGGTCCGGGCCGCGCGGGGCTATTCCCCTGCCATCTTCAAGCCCATCTCCAAGGGTGGGTGCCACACCGGCGCGCAGCTGAAGGCCCAGCTGACCTACCTCACCACCAAGTCGAGCCATATCCTCGACAGCCGCGGCACCCATGACGGCAAAAAGACCCTGACCGAGGCCGAAATTGATCGGGTCGTGCGGCGCTTCGAGAACCAGTGGGGCGAGCGGCACAGCCCGAAGCTCGGCCATACCTCGCATCTTCTGATGGCCTTTCCCGTCGGCACCAGCGGCGAAGAGGTGCGCGCAATCACGGAATCCATCTGCGAGAATTTCTTTCAAGGTGAGGGGTCGCAATTCGACTATATTGCTGCAATACACCAAGATCGCGCGCATCCACATGCGCATATCGTTCTGAACCGCCGCAGCAAGGATGGCGAATTGTTCTTTCTCGGGAAGGATCACCACTTCAACTACGACGCCTTCCGGGTGGCGATGGTCGAGGCGGCGCAGGTCCACGGGATCCGGCTCGAGGCGACACGGCGTCTTGACCGGGGGGTCACGACCTACCGCGCCGAGATCGACGAGGTCTACAAGGCCCGTGATGAAGGTCGAGCGCCGATCGAGCGCCAGCGCACGGGGGCTGAACTGGCTGCCGCCATTGAGACGGTGGCGCGCAATGCGCTGACCTATCGGGGTCTGGCCGTTGAGGCGTCGCGGTCGAACTTCAATGACGTGGCCGAGGCGCTCGAGCGGGCCAGCACCATCCTTGCCAGTGGCGGTCAGATCCAATCTGACGGAGCCCTCTACATGTCCCAAGACGAAACAGCCTTCGACACGCTGATCACCGAGTTTTCTCAGAACATCCGTCAGATCGAAGCGGCGATCGACCGGGCACCCGCATCCGAGCGGCCGGAGATTGAGCGCAAGCTCACCGATGTGCTGGTGTCCGTCGCACATCTCAATCCGCTCGGGGACCTCTCAGCCGCATTGCTGGACGCGCCGTCCCGGGACGGCGTCTATGCGCGGTCAAACATGCGAGAGGACCAGTTGGCGCGCCTCGACGATGATGCAGTGAAGGCGCGCCTCAGCGAGGCGCTGCAGGGCACAGGTATTGACCCCGACGCCGTCGCCGCCCGCATGCGCGAAGGTGCCGGCAACGCAGCACTCGAACGGCAGTGGTTGGCGCAGGATCTGCGTGCCATTGCCAAGGCGGGCGATCTCGACTTGGAGAAGGGCGAGGACCGCGAGGAAGCACTGGACCGGCTGGAAGCCGTCCATGTCCGCCTGGGCGACACTTTGACTGACGCGCGCATCCTGCGGGCGATAGACGATGTGGATGAGACGGAGGATGGCGAGGTTGCTCTCGCTGAGCGGCTTACACTGCCGGAGCGCGATCTCGCTAACGAACGGCCTGACGCCTTTGCCCCGTCCGAGCGCCGGGATTTCCAAGACCTCGTCGCCCAGTTCCGCCGGACAGATTTCGACCACCCCTTCTCGGACGACCCTTCCGTGCGCCGGGCCGGTGCCGTCGAGGTGGAAGAGGCCCGCGCCGCCTTCAACGCCTATGCACAACGATCGCCTGATCATGCTGAACTGGCCTCGATGGCTTGGGACGAGATCACTGACAGCCGCAAGCCGCAGGAATACGCCGTGGAGGAGAAAGATCGGACGCTTCATGCTGGCGACATGGATCTTGCTTTGCGGGAACCCTACGACCGCTTGGGCCCGATCACCGAGGACATACGCATCCTCGCGCTCTACCGCACGGAAATGCCCGAAGAGGAGTTTGGTGCGGCAGTTCAGGAGGAGGTCAACCGGCTGCGCGCCATGGGGGCGTCGCGCGCCTACATCAGTGAGCGTAGCCTCGAGATCGAGGACCAGGCGCGGCAAGACTATGCCGAGCGTCGATATCTCGCCGAGATGACGCCTGCTGTCGCCGAATATTTGCGCCGGGCAGAAGCCGGCGATCCGGCGCCAATGTCAGAGGCGGAGCAGCAGCGCTTCGTCGCGCAGATCGACAAGAGCCTGACGCCTGACGCTGTTGCAGCGTTGCGTGCAGGCAATGCCGAGGTACTGGACAAGTTCAGTCAGGAGCCGCTGCGCCAGCTTGAACTCGCCAAGGCCTATCTCGAGAGCAGCGAGGTGACCGCCCACGGCCCTGCCATGGAGCGGGTTCTCGACGCATTGGCCGAGGAACAGATCGAGGCGCAGCGCGCGCGTCACGTCGTGGCGCATGGCGAGAAGGGGATCACCCATGGATAGGGGCAAGATCGCGGGCGGGATCCTGAGCCTGACGCTGGTCGGCCTCGCCATCGGCTACGTCGTCGCCACAGGCTACCTGACCATCCGTTACGAGCTGTCGACGCAGCACTTCGACATTACCCTGCTTGCGCGGGAGTACCGGGCGCTTGGGCTAACCGCCCCGCGCGACTTTCTCTGGGTAAACCTCATCCTCGCAGGCTTTGGGATAGCAGCGCTCCTGCTGAGCGTCACGCTTCTGGGCGATGCCCTGACGCGCTTCGGCACGACCCATTGGCAGACCCGGGGCGAGATGAGGCGCAATGGCTTCTTCGCCAAACCGGGCGGCGGCTTCCTTCTGGGCAAGCTCGGCCCTCCGAAATCGAAGCGCCCTTTCCTCGTGTCCAAGACCTTTCCGCATGCGCTGATCGTGGCCCCAACGGGTCGGGGCAAAGGTGTGGGCTTCGTGATCCCGAACCTGCTCACCTACAAGGGCTCCGCCGTGGTGCTCGACGTAAAGGGCGAGAACTTTCGCGAGACCTCCCGCTTTCGCGGCAGCATGGGCGACAAGGTGTTTCGCTTCGCGCCGACGGACTGGGATCGGCCAACACACCGCTACAACCCGTTGGCCCGGATCGCCGCCATGACCAACCCCGACCGGCAACAGATGGAACTGAAGCTCACGGCCAAGCTCTTCCTGCAGACCGACAACGAAAAGTTGAGCGGTCTTCTGGCAGGTGGCATCGACCTGTTCGTCGCGGCTGGCCTTCTGGCCTTCGAGCGCGGCGTACCGACCATCGGCGAGATCTACCGGATTACCGCCTCGGGTGGCGACAAGCAGAAGGAATATCTGAAGCGCGCGCAGGAGGTAAAGAACACCTCGGCCAAGCTGATCTTCGAGCGCATGGCTTCAACCAACAACGACACCCTGACCTCCTACCTCTCGCTCTTGATGACCTCGGGTCTCGATACCTGGGACAACCGGGCGATCGACGCGGCAACCGCGACCTCAGATTTCTCCTTCCGGGACATTCGGCGGCGGCCGCACGCAATTTATCTCGTGGTCGAGTCCGAGATGATCCGCCCTCTCGCTCCGCTTATCCGGCTGTTCTTCTCGGACCTGATCGCCTCGCTGCAGGCGCAGGAGCCGAGCGATGATGAGCCTTGGCCGGTGATGATCATGCTCGACGAGTTCGACCGACTCGGAAAAATGCCGATCGTCGCCGAGAGCATTAAGACGCTGCGCTCTTTCGGTGGGAACCTCGCCATTGTCACCCAGACCATCCCGGCGCTGGACGAGATCTATGGCGAGAACACGCGCCGTTCCCCGAAGAGTTAAGCCAGGCCGTGGGCAAGACCACCAAGCGCGTGGTAACTCGGTCCCGCGCCGTTGGTCGCAATCCCTTTGAGGGGCGCAGCGTTTCCGAGCGGACAGAGGACACTCAGCTCCTGACCGAGGATCAGGCCCGGCGCATGGACCTCGACGAGGTGATCCTTGTGATCGACGCGCAGATGCCGATTCGGGCGCGGCGAATCAAGTATTTCGAGGATCCAGCGCTACGGGTGCTGCACGCAGGTCAGGCGGGGAGTTTCCCATACCCTGACGAGGACGGGCTGCGGCGAGATCGCCAGATGTCTGAGACAAGGGAGGCCATGGAAAAGCTGAAACTGGAACTGCAAGAGGTGCGGGCGGCTGCGGGAGCGCAGGGAGCTGCAAAGGCACCAGCTGAAGAGCCCCTCACGGAGCCACATGTTCCAAAGCCTGAAATCCCAGGTCGGGCGCGTGGCCGAGCGGCTCGGGCTGCTGCGGGTAGTGCCGGAGCAAGTCAATTATCCTTCGATCCGGTGGGGCTGGGACTCAGAGAAGCTGACCGAGCGGAACTGGCGGCAGCGGTTCAGACGACACGGGCGATCATTGCAGAATATGCGTGATACGGAGACGCAGGTCTTGCGGTTCAGGAGATTGGATGGATCACGCGTTTGATGGTGCTTCTTTCGCCGCAGCCACAGAATGCGAACATCTTCCCAGGAGTTGCGGCAATCCGCACGGACGCTATGGTTTTCCATCTTCTGGCACCATGGCCTCCCACTCAGTGGTAAAGATCGCCAGTTTAATCAATTGCACTGCTTCAGCTCGCAATTTCGTCGATGACGGCTTGGCGTTCCACCAGAGAAGGTTGAGCAACTCTGTCCACTCATTCTGATGGAAGCATGGACCGTGCGCGATACAGTGACATTCCGTCTGCAAACCTCACAACTTGCACTGGACGCGGGCGATGTGTTGCGCTTCTAACGGTAAGATCAAGACTTTCGGGCACCGCGGAAGCGTGGCCTTATCGAATAAGGTAAGTGCCCAAGAGGAGCCCAACGGTTAATTTGTACGGGATTAATGTCCACGAAGTGCGTGTCGATGCGCATCAGTGCACGACTTCGAGCAAAGTCAATTATCCTTTTGGGTTCCGATGTGACGCTCAAGGACACTCATTCGGGTGTTGATGTGGCGTTGAGGTAAGCAGGCATCCATAAATGAAGATACAATCTCGATCATAATCATATTAAGCTTACATTCGCAAAGATAAAGAATTATTTTGAATTCTCTTGTAAATTTGCATTATTGGACGCTCAAAAGTTGCGTAATACAGAACCCCAACAAAAGTGCAAACAATCACAGATGCAATGATGGCGATCAACCATTCAGAACCCAAAAGACCAAAAGCACGCGACGTCAGGGAAAGAAGTGGATTGTGCGTCAGATAAATCGCGTACGATGCGGCTCCACCGAACACGAGCCAGGACGGTACAAAGAACCGCCCTGCCTCCTCGAATCTACAAAGACATGGCAACAAGGAAGCTATGGAAAGCCCAATCAACGCACTTTCATCTCGGTCAGCGCCCAAGACCAGAAAAGCAAAAAGAAACAAAGAAGATAAGCTTACTGACCAAGCTGTAGATGTCTTGTGCTTTGAGAGGAAAAATGACGCGGCCGCCACGCCCGCTATGAATTCAAGGTTTATCGGAGCAAGGGCAATCTTCAGAACTGGCAGTTCCGGGGCCAACCAGATGGGGCCTAGAATGATCGCCAAACCCCACAGAGCCAATCCTGAAGATATCTGGCTTGTGAAGAAGAGCGTTGCGTAGATGAGGTAAAAAACCAGCTCGTGCTGCAATGTCCACGCCACGCTGAGTGCGGGGGGTGCTTCAGTCGGGATTAACGTGAGAGTTGAAAGCCAGCTCCAGCTCCGTCCACTGTCACTCAGGGCAGGTAGCAGAGTGTAAGCAACTGCAAGAGCCACACCAACCGGCCAATACGGTAAAAGTATCCGCCCAAGACGATCGAGTGCAAATTGAGGTGCAGGCCTTGGCTTGAGTGACATCGTGTAGTGAATGATGAACCCGGATAGAACAAAAAAGAAATCAACGCCAAGGTAGCCATACTCAAGAAGGCTGTACACAAACCAAGGTGGAGTTTCGACGAACGCCGCCACACTGATAACCGCATGATGCAAAACAACAGCCATTGCCGCCATGAATCGACCAGCTTGTAGCGTGTTTATCATCAACAATCCCTGCACCCAGGGCCGTAGCCAAGACGAAGACGTTTTATGCCTTCACCAGCCCGACCACAACTGAAGGCTCGCCTTGGAGGCAGTGTTTTGGCCTACACAAGCCAACATGCACCGCGTCTCGAGCCGCTGACTTATGGCAACAAACCCACCGGACGCATTACGTTGGCTCTACGTCAACGCAGCGCGACCAAATGCGATAGCTCTTACAAACCAAAGAAGATTGATTTGCTCTTTTGGTATGGCGGCAAGGGGCCGCCGGTAACGACGTGGCCGCCCTAAGCCGGTGGACTTGTCCAGAAACAGCCCATGGACATCCTGCCGATATTCCGGCGTGCGGGACGGGGCCGCCATCAGCACATCAGCGCACCAGGCCGCTGGAAGAAACCGAATGGCTCTACATCACCGCGCCGGTCGAGGGCGTCTTGATATCCGTCGGGGATGTGTTGCTGCTGGGCGAAGATGTGCAGCGCTTCGAGGACACGCATGATCTTTTCGGCAGGATAGCAGTGGGCGGTGGGCTCAGCGAAGAGTGCGACTACGATTGGCCAGGAATGAATGCCGAAATCACGCGTCGCGTCTTCGAAGAAGGCCTGCCGCCTTCGCAATCCGCCTGGATCCGAGAACTTCAGGATTGGTTCGATGCCCGATCCGAAGATGGCGCTTCCCAGATGAGAACGTCATCGGTAGGCGGCTTAAACCCATTCTTGCGGCTCTGAAATTCAAGAAACCGAAGCGCTAGAACGCTTCCGTCTGCTCTGGGATAACGGCGTCGCAGACGTTGGGTCAGCACTGTGGACGAGGCGTGGCTTTGGCGTGAAGGCACTCGCCACAGCATTCACGCCTGCGCGCAGGGGTGTGTCCATCAGATGCGCATAACGCTGGGTCGTTTGCATCTGGCTGTGACCAAGCAGCTTGCCGATCATCTCAAGCGATGCGCCGCCGCTTACCAGCAGAGAGGCAAAGGTATGGCGCAAATCATGGATGCGCACGTCCTCGATACCGGCGTCGGCCTGAATTCGGCGCCAGAACCGCCGGACCTCCTGCACAGGTTGGCCCAGCGTGTCTCCCGGAAAATGCCAAGGGCAGTCTGG
Source organism: Paracoccaceae bacterium (assembly GCA_009773055.1). Classification (GTDB taxonomy): domain Bacteria; phylum Pseudomonadota; class Alphaproteobacteria; order Rhodobacterales; family Rhodobacteraceae; genus Tabrizicola. Next base: position 14,580 of record WOUW01000025.1, on the reverse strand, counting down.
AAAGACATTCTGACGGCGTAGCCGTACTATCGTTGCTGCCTCGTCGGAGATCGGCACACGGTGCACGCGGCGCTGCTTCGTCGTGGTCGCAGGCTTTGTCCATGTCGGGCGCTCGAGATTGAAGCCCTCGAACTTCGCCTGTCGCACCTCCCCAACGCGGGCACCTGTCAGCACGCACAGTAGGATGACATATGCAGCACGCATGTCGTCGGCCGCATCGAGCGCCGCGGCAAGACGTGGGATTTCTTCTTGTGAGAGAAATCTTTCGCGCGGCGTTTCCATTCGACGAAGAAAGCCCATGGCGGGATTGTCATCACGCCAGCCCCACTTTGCGGCATAGGCGAACATCTTCCGGACAACCTCGCCAACAGGATTTGCGCGCACGGGCGTGGGCTTGGCACCCTGCAACTTCCGGACCCGGTTCTTGGGTTTTGCTTTCGAGGGTCTTTCGTGCCCATCCGCAATCTTCGTCAGCAGCAGTTTCACGTCATAAGCGCTGACTTCGGCGACCAGCATCTTGCCCCAAGCGGGTGCAATGAGCCTTTCCATCATTGAGCGCTGATCTGCGGCGCTCACCTTCGCCAGATGCGGCACGTGTACCTCGATGTATCGGTCGATCAGATCGGTGATACGAACTGGCGGCAGCGCTTGGGCGCCTTCATCGGCGGCTTCGATGCGGGTCAGCACCACCGACGGCTGCGAGGGTTCCAGGCGACGCGGGCCCATGTGAATGCGCTGATTGCAGCATCCGGTCCGGACATTACCGCCCGCGCGCGCTGGCTCGTGCGCAACCGGCCGAGACACCCGATCCCGCCAATTATGCCATTTCCTGCGGCATTGACTGGCTGGGGCCCGACAAGGTGCGGATTTCCATTACGGCGATCACCACCGACACTACTTTGACACTCGCCTCCGACCGCCGCACGATCCGCACCTCGGTCGCCCCGCCCGGCGCAGGCCCCGCCGAGGTGATCGTGCCCACCGGCGCGCGCTATGCCCTGCCTTGGGTCGAGGTGTTCGGCACGGGGCACCAGACCGATATCGAGATCGCCAGCCTCGAACGCCTGCCGCTGGCCTCCGTCCCCGTCGCCCGCACCTTCTATGTCACCATGGAAGGCCGCGACAGCAATGCCGGAACTTCGCTTACCGTGCCGCTGGCCACCGTCGCCGAAGGCCTCGCCCGTGCAGCCGCCCTCGGTCAGGCCGCCGTCACCATCATTCAGCCCGGCGAATACACCGTCCCGCGCGAGACCGTGATTCCCGCCAATTGCGCACTCTATGGATATGACCTCCGCGTCACGAAGCTGCGCCTGCTCTCGGGCAGCAGTCAGGAACGCCAAGGCGTTTGTTGCAAACTGGGCGCCCAAGGGTGGGCACGAGGTCTGAAGACGTCGGTGAACAAAAACTAATGCGCGGGCTGGATACCGCCGGCTTTTTTCTATCCATCTCAACAAGAGGGCGTCATGCCTGAATCGATCCGAACGTTCCGCCATTTCCGCGAAGTGCCGGAGAGCGCCTGGCGCTGGGGGAACTTTTCACCAGCGGAGATTGCCTGTCGCGGCACCGGGCAATTAAAGCTCCACCCTGAGGCCATGGACAAGCTGCCGGCCCTGCGCGATCGGCTGGGCAAGCCGCTGATCGTCCGCTCTGCTTATCGTTCGCCCGAACACAACCGTGCAGTGGGCGGCGCGAAGGGGTCGAAGCATACGGACGGCACGGCCTTCGACATTGCAATGGCGAACCACGATCCAGTCGCCTTCGAGAAAGCCGCGCGGGAGGTGGGATTCCTCGGCATTGGGTATTATCCCCGGTCCGGTTTCATGCACATCGACCTTGGGCCAGCGCGGACTTGGGGCGAGGAGTTCCCAGCACGGGCGGTGCCCTTTGCACGGGAACTACCGCCCGCCCGCGAAGTTTGGCCGAAAGCCGGAAATTGCGGGGCGCAGGGTCAGCAGGGGTTGCGACCATGGGCGCGGCGGCTGTCGATGTCGCGCAGGAATTCCTCGCAGATGTGCAGGGGGGCGGTGCTGCCGCTTGTACCCCATCTCGAAAGCTTGCGCTGGATCTTCATCGCGCTCGCGCTGTCAGGCATTAGCGTGGCGATCTGGGCCCGGGTCGATGACTGGCGCAGGGGGATGCGGTGATGCTGGGCACCATGCTGGCCGCGCTATTCACCCGACCTTGGGCGCGGCGGATCATCGGAGCGGCGCTCGCCGCTCTGACCGCCGTGCTGTTCCTCTTCAACCTGCGCCGTGCTGGCGAGCGCGCTGGTCGCGCAGCCGAACGGTTCGAAACCCTGAAGGCTGTCACTCATGCTCAATGCCAGATGCTCGAAGAAGCGGCACGCCGTCCTCGCAGTCGGGATGATCTTCTTGACCGGCCACGCGACGGGGAGTTCTGAGCACGGCGCACGAACATACTGCCCGCCTGTAGTCGAATACAGCCGTGAAGAGCAGCGGCGGGTGGCGGATGAAGTTGAGGCTCTGCCCGAAGACGCAGTCATCATCGGCTGGCTTGCGGATTATGCCATGCTCAGGGGGCAGCTTGAACCTTGCAGATAAATGTTCGTGTTATGCTCTAATTCGGCTTCTTCAATTCCGCTTCGTCACCGAATTAGGCTGGCCAAGTAAGCACCATAGGCGGTTTTCCCGAACAGATCTGCACGGGCGACCAACTGCGATCCGTCAATCCAGCCTGCCCGAAAGGCAACTTCATCAGGAGACCCGACCTGCAACCCCTGCCGCTCCGTGAGGGTTCGGACGAAGTTTCCAGCGTCCAGCAAGCTGCCATGCGTGCCCGTGTCCAGCCAGGCAAAGCCCCGACCCATTTTCTGCACGCTGAGCATGCTATCCTGAAGGTAGCTTTCCAGCAGGCTTGTGATTTCCAGCTCACCGCGTGGTGAAGGACGCACGTCCCTAGCACGTTCGGCAGCGCTACCATCCACGAAGTAAAGACCGGTGACCGCATAGTTCGAAGGGGGCACGGGCGGCTTTTCAACGATGCTTTTCACCTTACCGTCGACATCGAAATCCACCACACCATAGCGCTCGGGATCGGCAACACGATAGCCAAAGACTGTTGCGCCCATTGTGGTTTTTCCTGCCTCTTGCAGCAACTCCGGCAGGCCGTGCCCAAAGAAGATGTTGTCACCCAACACCATGGCGGCGGGGGCGCCCGCCAGAAACTCCTCGGCCAGAATGAAGGCCTGAGCCAGTCCATCAGGGCTTGGTTGCACCTTATACTGCAGTGCGATGCCCCATTGGCTGCCGTCACCCAAGGTACGGATGAATTGGTCTTGGTCATGGGGCGTGGTGATGACCATGATGTCGCGAATGCCGGCTAGCATCAGCACCGTCAGCGGGTAATAGATCATGGGCTTGTCATAGATCGGCAGGAGCTGCTTCGAGACACCCATCGTGATAGGGTAAAGTCTCGTGCCTGACCCACCGGCCAGTATGATCCCTCTGCGCTCGGTCATGTGGTAAACCCCAGTTCTGTCAATGTGTCGGTCAGCCCTGTGCGCCAGTCAGGGCGGGTGATGCTGAACGTCGTTTCCATGGTGCTGCAATCCAGCCGTGAATTCAGCGGTCGGGAGGCAGGCGTGGGATAGTCCCGCGTCGGAATGCCCTGAACGCGTGTCGAACGGCCTGCCGCCCCGAAGATAGCGCGCGCAAAATCGCACCAGCTTACATCGGGTGCGCCACTGAAATGGTAGGTGCCCGATTTCCCCGGATCGACCTGAAGCTGCCGGGCGAGTTCAAGACAAGCGGCTGCAATGGCCCGTGCAGGCGTGGGCCCGCCGATCTGGTCGTCGACCACGCGCAGTTGGTGATGGGTTTCTGACAGGCGGAGCATGGTCTTGACGAAGTTGGTGCCATGGGCGGAAAACACCCAGGATGTGCGCAAGATTGCGTGGGACGCACCCGTGGCGCGAATACCCTGTTCACCCGCGAGCTTGCCTCGGCCATAGGCATTTTGCGGCGCGGTCGCATCGTTCGGGGCAAACGGGCGCGTGCCACCGCCGTCAAACACGTAATCCGTGGAGATATGCACCAAAGGAATGCGCAGCGCGGCACAGGCTTCGGCCATTGCAGCAGGGGCCGCGCCGTTGATTGCGGTGGCAAGAGCCTCCTCTGCCTCGGCCCGGTCAACGGCCGTGTAGGCGGCGGCGTTGATCACAGCAGTGGGCCGGTGGACACGGATGGCTTCAGCACAGGCAGAAGGTTTGGCAAGATCAACCGTGTCCCGGCCCAAGGCCTGCACAGGCGCGAGACGCCGCAAATCGGTGGCCACTTGGCCGCTGGTGCCGAAGACGAGAATCCTGTTCATGCCCTGCCGAGCCGCTGCCCCACACCCTGGCGCCCCAAGAGCGGGCGCCACCAATCTTCGTTTTCGAGATACCAGCGCACCGAGCGTTCCAGACCTTCTTCCACGCTCACAGAGGGGCGCCAGCCCAGTTCCGTACGAATGCGCGACGGGTCGATGGCATAGCGCGCATCATGACCGGGCCGATCGGTGACGAAGGTGATCAGATCGGCATAGGCGCCGGTTTCCAGCGGTCGCAGCCGATCTAGGATGCCACAGATGGTTTGGACCAGTTGCAGGTTTGTGCGCTCATTCTCGCCGCCGATGTTATAGCTGCGCCCGACTTGGCCCTGGCTGACCACCAGTAGCAGCGCATCGGCATGGTCTTCGACATAGAGCCAATCGCGAACATTGCTGCCATCGCCATAGATCGGCAACGGCTTGCCGGCGAGTGCGTTCAGAATGACGACCGGGATCAGTTTTTCGGGGAAATGGTAGGGGCCGTAATTGTTCGAACAGTTGCTCAGCACCACGGGCAGGCCATAGGTTTCGTGCCAGGCGCGCACCAGATGATCTGACGCGGCCTTGGAGGCGGAATACGGGCTGCGCGGGTCATAGGCCGTGGTTTCGGTGAACTTTACTGACGGGTCTGAAGGCAATGAGCCGAACACCTCGTCTGTCGAGATGTGATGAAAGCGAAACCCCTGGGGCCTGCCTTGCGCCATCCAATATTTGCGCGCTGCTTCCAGCATGTTGAACGTGCCGGTGATGTTCGTGTCGATAAAGTCGCCCGGACCGTCAATCGACCTGTCCACATGGGATTCGGCTGCCAGATGCATCACCGCGTCAGGGCGATGCGCGGCAAAAATGCGATCAAGCGCTGCTCGGTCACGAATATCCGCAGGTTCGAAAGCATAAAGCGGGCTGTCTGCAATAGCGGCCACGTTTTGCAGGCAAGCCGCATAGGTCAGCGCATCAAGGTTCACCACATGATGACCTCGCGCCACCGCCAGCCGCACCACAGCAGAACCGATGAAGCCAGCACCGCCTGTGACAATAAGTTTCATCGCTTATCCTTCGAACTCAAACGGGCTACAAAGATCGGCCAGAAGCGGGGCGTTGGCGTCTTTCTCGCTCAGAATAGCATCTTCGATGATCGGCCATTTGATACCTATAGCCGGATCATCCCAGCGCAGTGCGCCCTCGGCTTCAGGCGCAAAGTAATCACTGCATTTGTAGACGATTTCGCTGTCAGCCTCGAGCGTGACAAAGCCGTGGGCAAAACCCGCCGGAATGTAAAGCTGCGCACCATTCTCAGCACTCAACGTGAAACCCGCCCATTTGCCATAGGTTGGGCTGCCACAACGGATATCGACTACCACGTCGAAAATCGCGCCGCGCCCACAGCGCACCAACTTCGCCTGCGCTTGCGGAGGCGCTTGGAAATGCAATCCTCGCACGGTGCCAACTGCCGCAGAGAGCGAGTGGTTGTCCTGGACAAACGCAACATCAACGCCGAGCGAGGCATAGGTTCGGCAGCTGTAGGTTTCCGCAAAAAACCCACGATGGTCGCCGAACCGCCTCGGCTCAATTAGGATGACGCCCATTAGACGCGTGCTGTGCACTCTCATAGCAGAGGTCTTATCTGAGAAAACTGGGCAATAACATCAGAAACCGACCGGATCGCCACCAGGGAAACCAAAGATCCAAGTCTGATAAGGGATGTAGCACTGCTGGAAATGGTAGGACAATTGCGACCAGACTGTGAAGACCAGAAGCAACCCGAGGTAAGGCACGGCAGAATGGAAGGCCGCGTTCCGGCGGAACGGCAGGAACGGGAGACGGGCGAAGATCATCGTTTGGATGGGGATGAGATAGTATCCGAACCTGTCACCGATGACGGTCGAGATCGGAACGAGGAGAAACGCCAGCGCCATGCCGATCGCGCCGATACTTGCGAGGCTGTAATCTTTCGGAGACGCACCCATCCACGTCTTACGCACAAACATAAAAAAATACAAAGCTGAGAGACCGAGGATTCCGACCCTGAAAGCCGCGCCGGCAGCGTCGATACCACTATCGATATAGCGGCTTGTCGCCACCTCCGCGGCTTCGCTCGAGGCAAGAAAATAAGCGCCAGGAAGCGCAAGAATTGCTGCCAGCATCAAGCGGCCGCGTGTGTAGCGGCCCGTAGCAACAGTGAGCAGTAACATGAAAATCAGAGCGCTGGAATGGAACCCAGCGGCGAGCACGATCAAGATTGCATATTTCAACGGACGCCGATCAATGAACGCCGTGAAGGCAATACATATTAGCCCAATGGCTGCCCCCTGACGAATGCCTGACATCGGCATGTTGATGATCAGGATCGGAAACAAAAGCACGAGAAACCCGAGAGGGTCCGGCTGCCGGCGGGCAAGAACGTGTACACCGGCAAAGAAAACCGCACTCGAGATGACGTTTGCCACTGGATACGGCAAACCGCTTTCGTTGATCCAGGCAAGAATGGCCCACCAGATCGGCTCCTGAATACGTGTCAGGATCGACCAGTCAAAATTGGCACTACCAGCATACTGAAAGTAGTATCCCGACCAATCGCAGCCAACCTGATAACGAAAAGCGGAGAACAGGAAGAGGCTGAAAAGAACAACAGCATAGATCTGCTTGCGTGCGCCGCCCTGCTTTGCGAGGGCATATCGCAACAGAAACAGAAAATTCGTGAGGCCAAGATACAGCATCAGCGGCTTTTGCCCGTACTGGCCACATCTCGCAACATCTGCGCCACGCGCGGCCCCCAGACCTGAAGGGAATAGTCGCGCTCGACCTTCCGACGCCCTGCTTCGCCCATCCGCGCCCGCAAGTTGGCATCGCGCAATAGAGTCTGCAGCGCCTCTGCCCATTCTGCGTCCGAAGAGGCGAGGAGCCCGTTCACCCCATGCTCAACGATCTCGGCATTGACGCCCACGGGCGAGGCGATAACGGGAATGCCGCAGGCCATATACTGGATGAGCTTGTAGCCGCATTTCCCGCGCGCCCAGGGCGTGTCGGTCAGGGGCATGATGCCGATATCCATCTCATGGATCCGCATGACCTCGGACTCCTCGGTCCAAGGCAGGTTATCGAGCAGGGGATACGCCGCGGCTGCGCGGCCTGCGCCGACGGCGGCAATCCGACCCCCGGCAGCCTCGGCCGCCTGTGTCAGAAGCGGCAACTTCGGAGCCATGTATTCGGTCCAGGTGCTGGGGGTGCCGATCCAGCCGATCGTTGGGCCGCTTGCCGAGAAGGTGTCGGGCCGTAGGGTGTAGGCCGTCAGATCCACAACGGTGGGGACGATCTCTACCTGTTGCGCTCCGGCCATCTTGGCACGGTCCGCCAAGTAGCAGTTCCCCGCCGTGACAAGCGAAGCAGACGCCATGAGTCTGTCGAGCTTTCTGCCCAGCAGCCGCCGAACAGCTGCGGATGGATGCAGGTCATAGCGATGAAAGACCGCATCGTCGTAGTCGACCACGAGCGGAACAACCCGCGGCAACATGGCGCATTCTAAGGCCCATGGCAGCCAGGGCAGCGCCTCCTTTTCCAGCCACATGATATCGGCGTGACCTGCACGGATCAGCTGCCCGGCCCGACGCGCATAGGCGACCAATGTTGTGGCGAGGGTCGGGCTACCAGAATAGAGGCGGCGAAGGTAGTTGTCATCAAAGAACGGCTGGAGCGATGAGCTCATGCCCTGCAAGCCCAAAGGCCCTGCATATTGTATCAGCCGCAAGCGACTGGAGGCCCCTGACCTTTCATAGCGGGTGAGCATCAGGGCTTTCACGCGACGTGGGCCCTCCACGCCATCAGCATCAGCACGATCCAGAGCCGGTGGCTCCAGTCCCGTCGGCCTGACAGATGTTCGGCCCAGGTCTGGCGGACTGGTGCGGGATCAATCAGACCATCGCGCCGCAGATTTTCTTCCGATAGCAGATCCTCGGTCCAGCCGCGCAACGGCCCGCGCAGCCAATCCCCCAACGGGATCCCGAAGCCGGTCTTCGGCCGTTCGATCAAATCGCGCGGGACGTGCCGATAGAGGATCTGTCGCAGCGCCCATTTGCCCTGACCGTCGCGGATCTTCATCTGCGATGGCAGCCGTGCCGATGCTGCGAGCACATCAGGATCGAGGAAGGGAACGCGGGTCTCAAGGCTCACAGCCATGGCAGCCCGGTCAACCTTGCAGAGGATATCGTCAGGCAAATAGCTCCGCATGTCCTGCGACATCATGCGGCCCGCTGCGTCATCGGCCATGGATGCAGGAAGTGGGTCATCCAGCAAGGTGTGACCCGCCCCTCTCAACCCGCTTACCATCCTCTCCCCCGGCCATTCCGACACAAGACTGCGATAGAGATCGTCCACCGTCCGTACATCGCGCAGCCTTGCGGCGAGCCTGTGTGCTTTGTCACCCGGCCTTGTCACCCGACCCCCGGTCAAAGTTCCGATGCTGTCCCAGGCGGCAACCGGAACGGTAGCAATTGCACGGCCCAAGCCTTGGCGCAGCGGATGTGGCATCCAGTCCAGACGACGCCAGATGCGTGGACCCCAGAAATAGCGATTGTATCCGCCGAAGAGTTCGTCCCCCGCGTCGCCGGACAGAGCCACGGTCACATTGCTGCGGGCTGCCTTGCAGACAAGGTGAGTCGGAATCTGCGACGAATCCGCAAAGGGCTCGTCATACATCTCGGGCAGCAGTGGAATGACCTGACGCGCCTCGGTTTCGGTGACGGTCAGTTCGGTGTGATCGGTACCCAGATGCCGCGCGACGGCTGCGGCAAAGGGCGCTTCGTTGAAGGCCGGGTTCTCGAAGCCGATGGTGAAGGTGCGCACCGGGCGAGGCGATTGTGCCTGCATCAGCGCTACGATCAGGGAACTGTCGATCCCGCCCGAAAGAAACGCCCCCAGCGGGACATCGGCGATCATCTGGCAGCTGACGGCCCGGCGCAGCGCCTCATCGACTGTCGCCAGCGCCTCGGCCTCGGTCGCAAACCGGGTTCGCGCGCCGCTTTCGATCATCTCGTTCAGAGACCAGTAGCGCCGGATCGACAACGACCCGTGGCTTTCACCAGGGCGCAGGGGGGCATTCGGCGCAGCCGCGCGCAGCGCGCCGTCAACGGTCAGGATGCAGCCGGGTTCGAGCTTGTAGACCCCGGGATGGATGCTGCGCGGCGCGGGGACATAGGCAAAGCGCAGATACTGGGCCAGGGCCTGGCGACAGACGTCGTGCGGAAAATCGGGATGCTGGCGCAGCGCCTTGAGTTCCGATCCGAACACCAAGTCCCGGCCCGCCCACCCCCAGTAGAGCGGCTTCTCTCCGATCCGGTCGCGGGCGAGCGATAACCGCCTATCCCGCCGTTCCCAGAGCGCGATGGCGAACATGCCCGCGCTGCGGCGCAGCGTATCATCCAACCCCCAATGCGCGATCCCCGCCAGAAGGGTTTCGGTATCCGAATGCCCCCGCCAGTCAGGCGCCGCCCCCGCGGCCGCAAGATCGCGGCGCAGGTCGAGGTGGTTGTAGATCTCGCCGTTGAAAGCCATGACAAAGCGGCCGCAGACAGACCGCATTGGTTGGGCGCCGGCGGGACTGAGATCAAGGATCGACAGCCGCCGATGGCCAAGGGCAATGCCGTCTTCCGCCCAAATCCCGTCCGCATCCGGCCCGCGGTGAACGAGGGCCGTAGTCATCTTCTGAACACGGCCATGCAGGGAGTCTGTCGCCCGCTCCCGAGGGGCAAGGATCCCTGTCAGTCCGCACATGAGAGGTCTCCATCGGTCAAATGATGATACAGCCGCGCATAGGAGGCTGTGCCGGCCTCCAGTGAGAAGACCTCTTCTGCCGCCTTGCGGCAGCGGGAGGCAAGATCGGGATCCTCCAGCAATGCCAACAGTTCCGACCAAGCCGCCGACATGGCCTGCGGGTCAGGCCCTTGGGCCAGGACACCCACCCGGTAGTCGCGGATAACGCGGGCCACATCCCCCACGCCGTCATTGGCCACGACGGGCAGGCCGCAGCCGAGGATTTCGGCCATCCGGGTGGGCGAACGGCCCAGTTCAGAGACCTGCCCACCGGCATAGAACATCACCGACGCCGTCTGCCCCTGCAGCACACGCTGCACATCCTCGGAGGCCGAGGCTGCGATCCGCAGCCGTTCGCCCAAACGCCCATCCGGGTCAAGCGCTGCCCGCACATCAGCAGGATCGTCTCGCGTCGTCAGCTCAAAGACGACATCCGGATCGCCTGCGGCTACAACGGAGATGAACGAGGCCAACCAATCCAGCCGGAACCAGCCACTTAGCACCGTACCAAGGCAACCGATGATCTGGCGCGGCGGGCGCTGAACGGCCGGCACGAAGCGATCAAGGTCAGCGCAGGTCGGGATCACGGCGACCCTCTGCCCGGCCATTTCTGCGGGATAGGTGCGATTGAGGTGATCGACCGCTGCATGAGTCAGCGAAACCACCGCGCCCGCCCGCCGAAGACAAGCGCGTTCCGCCGCGACGATGGCGCGGTGTAGCAGCGATCCGCGCCGCAGCCGCGCGGCGGTGATGAGTTCCTCAGGCCAGAGAGCGCGCATGTCAAAGATGAAGGGCGCAAGGGTCAACCATGATACGATCATCGCCACAGATGCGGGAATATAGGATCGCGCATGGATCAGCTGAGCCCCTTGGCCCCGCACCTCGCGGCGCACGAGCCAGATCATCCGCAGCATCGACAGCGCCGGGGCGATCATCTTCGGCCGCGGCCGGAACCGCTGTGGCAGCCAACGAATGCGCAATCCTTCGCATTCAGCGCGCACTCGAGAAAATCTTGTCAAATCAAGAAGATCTTCATTTTTCTCATAAGTAATGAGGGTAATGTGAAAATTTTGAGAAAGTCCTCGCAAGTAAGAAAAAACTTGACTTTGGCCAAGCGGCTCAAGAAGACCGTTTCTTGTTAAGTATATCACCTGCGGCATACTTGCGAAATTCCCTGCATCGTGCACGATTTCTTCGACTATAATCATTTTCGAGTTCCGAAAACTTGACTTGCCAAAAGCGCAATAAACGCCTTGAAATTCCACTTTTGTTTGAGCGAAAGACGGAGGAAGTCATTGTAAAATTTGCCTCCATCAGCCCACCGAAGACTCAAGTAAATACGAGATTTTCGAAATTGAATTAGAGAAGCTTTCTTCGGGTATTTCGACACAATAATTTCTGATGACATCAAATGGTCTTGAATTTCTCGGAGTGACGGCGTGCGGATATCGAAGGAAGTAACATTACTTGAGTGTCTTCTGTGCCGAGCCAGCACCTCGTTTATAAAATTTATTCGCCCTCCACCTGCAAGCGTTTCAACCCAAAAAAGCCAATCCGACGCTATCGGAATGCGTTCATCAAAGCCGCCCGTCGGTGCGGCAGATCGACGAACCATATTTGATACTCCGCCGTTAAAACATCCATACTTAATAGCCAAATTCACATTTCCCTCAAGAGGACAGTCCACTTCACTCTTAAGGTAGATCTTGACATAATCCTCTGTGCGGAAGTACTCTAAATCATGATAGCATATAACACAGTCTGGATGACACTCCATAAAGCGAACTTGCTTGAAGATCTTCTCGGGCAACATAATATCATCACCGGACATCCAAGAAATGTATTTTCCAGAGCATCCCTTGAATGCTCGATTGTGGTTTTTAGTCACCCCTAAGTTTTCGGTCGCATGGCATAGCTTAATTTTATTTGGAAACCGCGAAACGTATTGCTCAACAATTTCTCTCGTGCCATCTGTTGAAAAATCGTCCGCCACGACTATCTCTAAATTCTCATAAGTCTGTGCAAGGACCGATTCTATCGCCTCTGCGACGAATGCAGACTGATTGTAGGTGATTAATGCAACGCTTACCAAAGGCTGCGCATGATAGTCCGCAAGGTTTGAAGCTAGTTCAGCGGTTGTCTGCATCATCTCAGGTGTCCTTTTCAGCACTTCGGGCGAGAGCGGCAATGTCAGAAATATCTAACTCATAGTGATCAAGCACTATGGTCCTAGCGCCAAAGCCTTCTTTTTGAAATACAAGGCCTTCATTTATAGACTGTCCGTCGCGGCCACTTGATGAGCCAAAACTCATAAATTGGAATTCGGGCGCGCTTCTATCAATTATTTCAGAGATTACGAAATCTAGCGCACCAAGATTACGACCCTCTTCTGAGCAGGCTAAATATTGCGTATGCAGTACATCACCAAACTTGAACAGCCAAGTTCCTGCCAGAAGCCGGTCTTCTCGTCTTGCCACAGCTAGCTTTATGTTGTCTGGGAATCTAGACTGTAGCAGGCGCATTTCCTGCAATGAATGAACCGGAGTCGCATTATGCCGGACGAGAACCGAAGATAGAAGTTCATGAAAATCCGACAAAAAATCGCCTTCCTTCATCTCCAAGCCCGCACGAAATGCTTTCTTAACACCGGACAGCCGCTTCTTCGACATTTGCGGCCGATTTCTAAACTTAATCACAGACGATAAATCCCTTCGTACTAAACGAGCTCCAAGGGAAAACAACACATGCAAATCATCTTCAGATGGGTACTTCTGGAAAATATGCGGAACAGGCTTGTAATAAATCTTCGAAATATTGCGCTGTTGGTAGAACTCAACCAACGCTATCATTGCGTCACGTACGTCACTTAAACGCTGCTCGAAACCATAAATTAGCCCTCCGTAGGTCAAGCCGGCATGGCTGAACACGGTGTCACCGACTCGATTCGCGGGAAAGACTGCAATTATTTCATTTCCCTTCCTAATAACGGTTGAAAAGTCCTGATAACGATGGCGGTGATACGACATAAAATCCATCAAGTGCATGAATGTTCCATTGCGGGATCGCAAAATGAACTCATTCCACTCCTTAACAACCTCTTCCGCAAAGAAATGGACACTCATTTCAAGCATTTCAAACCCCATTCGATTGATTTTGTGCTGCAGCTGCCCACAAGATACGCATATTCTATCCAGCGGGCGTCATTACAGTACGCTCGGAACACTCTGATTCGCTTTTCAATTATCTTGCGCCGCAAGCTTTAGTTCCAAACCCTGAACAAGCAAAAGAGAGATATCGTTTAGGATCATCTGATCAACGCACTCGGCAGCGCCGGGATCGCGGCTTGATCGCTTCCGGGACCGCAAGAAGGGTCGTTGGATTTTGCGGCTTCGGGACCGCTGTTTGGGCGTCTTGACGGTTTTAGGGCAGCCTCGTCCTCATGCCATGAGCCTGAGTCGTACCAGGAACTGGTTGCCGAGCGCGAACAGCGTGGACAGTAGCGCGTTGTTTTTGGTGAGACCTCGGTAGTGTTCGCCGCCTGACGGAGGATTCCCATTTGCGGGTGTGTCAGTGTCGAGGTGTGACACGCGAGGACATCTGCATTTATCTTGGCCCCGCCGAGCGTGCGCAGCTGGAAGCGCTGCTCACCGACCGCAACACGTCCCGGAAGGTTGTCTGGCGCGCCGGCATCATATTGGCGACAGCCGACCGCTGGGGCACCAACGAGATCATGCGGCGCGCAGGAACGTCCAAGCCCACCGTCTGGCGCTGGCAGGCGCGCTATCTTGGCGAGGGTGTGGCCGGGCTCAGGCGCGACAAGACCCGGCCGTCCCGGGTGCCTCCGTTGCCCCGGGAGACGCACCTCAAGGTGATCGCAAAGACTGTGCAGGAAAGCCCGCCCAATGCCACGCACTGGAGCCGATCCCTGATGGCCGAGGCGGTGGGCATCTCGCCGTCGAGCGTCGGCCGCATTTGGGCGGAAGCCGGTATCAAGCCGCACCTGGCAAAAGGTTTCAAGGTGTCGAACGACCCGATGTTCGAGGAGAAGGTCACCGAGATCGTCGGCCTCTACCTCGATCCGCCTGACCGGGCGGTGGTGCTCTGCGTCGACGAGAAGTCGCAGATCCAGGCGCTCGACCGGACCCAGCCGGGGCTGCCGCTCAAGAAGTGCCGCGGCGCCACCATGACGCACGATTACAAGCGGAAAGGCACGACGACGCTGTTCGCGGCGCTCGTTGTGAAGTCGGGCATGGTCATCGGTGAATGCATGCCGCGCCACCGGGCGAAAGAGTTCCTGGCCTTCCTGCGCCGCACCGTCCTCAAGTCGCGCGACGTGCATCTGGTGCTCGACAACTACGCGACCCACAAGACGCCCGAAGTGCAGGCGTGGCTCACCAAGCATCCGCGGTTCAAGCTGCATTTCACGCCAACCAGCGCATCGTGGATGAA
>WOUW01000024.1 GCA_009773055.1 Paracoccaceae bacterium | reverse complement strand
CGCCAAACCCGCCGCCCTGAAACCCGCCGCACCCATCCCCGCGCCGCAAGAGCCTCAAACCGACGCCCTCGACCGCACCGCCAAGATGTACATCGGCGGCAAACAGGCCCGCCCCGACTCTGGCTACTCGCAACCCGTCTACGGCCCCAAGGGCAAACTCCTCGGCCACGTCGGCATCGGCAACCGCAAGGACATAAGGAACGCGGTCGAGGCCGCCCACGCCGCCAAAGGCTGGGCAAAAACAACGGCCTACAATCGCGCGCAGGTCCTCTACTTCATCGCCGAAAACCTCTCCGCCCGCGCCACGGAGTTCGCCCAGCGCTTGGCTGACCTCACCGGCAAACCCGGGCAGGCCGAAGTCGACGCCTCCATCCAGCGCCTTTTCACCTACGCCGCCTGGGCCGACAAATACGACGGGCACGCCAAATCCGTCCCGATCCGTGGCATCGCACTTGCGATGAACGAACCCACAGGCGTGATCGGCGCGCTCCTCCCGGATGAGGCCCCCCTCCTCGGCCTCATCTCCGTCATGGCCCCCGCCATCGCGATGGGCAACACCTGCGTCCTCGTCCCCGGCGCCGCCCCCCTCGCCGCCACCGACTTCTACCAGGTCCTCGACACCTCCGACGTCCCCGGCGGAGTCGTCAACATCGTCACCGGCCCCGCCCCCGACCTCGCCAAGAGCCTCGCCGGCCACATGGACGTCGACGCGGTGTGGAGCTTCTCCTCCCACCCCCTCTCCGCCCTGATCGAGCGCGAAGCCGCCGGCAACCTGAAACGCACCTGGGTCAACCACGGCAAGGCGCGCGACTGGCTCTCCCCCACCTCCGAAGGCCGGCCCTTCCTGGCCCAGGCGACCGAGATCAAGACGGTCTGGGTGCCGTATGGGGAGTGACGGAGCCGCCACCGCCCCCATCGTAGGGTGCGCTACAGCGCACCGTCGCATGGTGCGCTGTAGCGCACCCTACGCTGCCGCACCGACATCGCGATGCCACGACGAATAGGGCCAATCCCTCACGTCTCTCACAAGCGCATGCTTCACCGGATTGTGCCAGCAATACTCGACACACCCCGCGAAATCCTGCTCGTTCCGGACATGATGCTCCCAGAACCGACGCTGCCAGATGCCCTTTTCGCGCCGCAGGATGTGGCTCGACCGCACTCGCCCTTCAGGCAGCAATTTCGAAAACGTCGCCTTGATCTGCCCCATCCGACCGCCGAAATCTGCATCTCCTTCCGGCAGCGTCCAGACGCAATGCATGTGATCCGGCAACACCACCCAGGCATCGATCCGGAACGGATGCTTCAGCCGCGTCACCCGCACTGCGTGGCGTAAGGCCTCGATCTCGCGCACGAGCAAATCGGACCCGCGTTCGGCAAGGGTGACCGTCAGATAAACAGAAGCACCGGGAACCTTGGGACGTACATAGTTCGACATGCCCCCACGCTACCCACCAAGAATTAACGCCGGGTAACCATCGTAGGGAGCGCTACAGCGCACCGCACCGGCCAGCCACAAACGATTCGCCCCCCAGGGTTAACGCCCCACCCTATGCCCGAGCGTATGCATGGAATGCATACGCAAAGAATACGGGATGAATACCCCCGTCCCGCCTCAATCCCCATCCCCCGCAGCGCCGCCGACCATTTCACCCGGTCGTCCGCCCCGAACACAAGCCCCTCCGGAGCCTCGCAAGTCAGCCAGTCGTTCCGCGCGATCTCGGCCTCCAGCTGCCCCGGCCCCCAGCCGGAATATCCCAAGGCCAGCAAGGCCTTGCCCGGTCCCCCACCCGCAGCCAAGGCTTCCAGGATGTTCACCGTCGCGGTCATCTCCAAGCCCCCCGGCACCGCCATCGTGCCTTCACCCGACCGCGCCCAGTCGGCAGAGTGCAGCACGAACCCCCGCCCCCGCTCCACCGGCCCGCCGAAATGCACCCGGATGTCGCGGCCCGTGGGCGCGCGGGGAATGTTGAGTTGCTCAAGAAGCCCGGAAAAGCTTAAATCTTCCAAGGGCTTGTTGACGATCAACCCCATCGCGCCTTCCGCCGAATGCGCGCAGATCAGGACGACGCTATGCTCGAACCGAGGGTCGGCCAAGCCCGGCATCGCGATCAGAATCTGTCCGGAAAGGTCCATCCAAAGCCCCCCATCCACATCCCAAACATGGACCCCCGGGCGGTCCCGGGCAAGCCCCCGGGCTATGGCCAGAACGCCACGCTCACGACGCTTCGCCGCAAAGTGATTTCCCTCCGCCCCCGCAGTCCCTATGTTCGCGGCATGATCCGAACCGCCGCCCTTGTCGCACTTCTTGCCGCCCCGGCTCTTGCAACCACGCAGGACGATGTCCTGTCGGCCAAGCTAAGGTCTGGATGGCAAACGGAAAATGGCAGTCAGATGGCCGCGCTGGACTTGACGCTTGCGCCAGGGTGGAAGACCTATTGGCGCAGTCCGGGGGATGCGGGCATTCCGCCCAGGTTCGACTGGACGGGGTCCGAGAATGTGAAATCCGTGCGCCTGCACTGGCCCGCGCCGCAGGTGTTCCTGACCAATGGCATGCAGACGATCGGCTACCATGACCGCCTTGTTTTGCCAGTGGAAATCACGCCCGAAGACCCAAGCCGGCCGATCCGGCTGAAGGTCCGGATGGAGCTTGGCATCTGCGACGAAATCTGCCTGCCTGCCGCCCTTGACCTTGCCTCCGACCTTGCACGGCCGGGGGCTGCCGATTCCAACATCCGCGCGGCCCTTTCCCAGCGGGCGACAACGGCGCAAGAGGCCGGCGTCACCGGCGTCAGCTGTCAGGTGGACCCGATCACCGACGGCCTGCGCCTGACCGCCCGCGTTGACCTGCCCGACCCGGGACTGACGGAAGTGGTGGCTTTCGAGACCGCCGACAAAGCGGTCTGGGTCGCCGCAGCGGTGACCGAACGGCAGGGCGGGAAACTGGTTGCGATGACCGAGCTTGTGCCCCCGAGCGGCGCGCCCTTCGCGCTGGACCGATCAAAGGTCACCATGACCATCCTCGCCGCTGGCGGGGCCGTCGAGGTGAAGGGTTGCCCGGCCCCCTAACCGGCCCTCTGACGGGCCGCCTGACTCGGGTTGTCGCCCCCTTTGCCCGGCCCTAGTCTTGCCGGATGGGAATCGCCGCCGAAATAGCCGACGACTGGCACGCCGCACTGGCAGCCCTGACCTGGCAGGTCGAGGCGGGGGCGGATGAAGTCATCACGGACGTCCCGATCAACCGCTATGACCTGGCCGCCGAGCCCCCTCGATCTGCCTCCCGTCCAGCCACGCCGCCCGCCGCCATGACCGCTGGCGATCCGGTCGCCGCAGCGCAAGCCGCCGCAACGGCTGCGGCAACCTTGGAGGACCTTCGGCTGGCGATGACCGCTTTCGACTATTGCGAGCTGAAGAAGGGCGCACGGAACACGGTCTTTGCCGACGGCAACCCCAAGGCCCGCGTCCTGATCCTTGGCGAGGCCCCCGGTGCCGAGGAGGACCGCGAGGGCCGCCCCTTCGTGGGCCGCGCGGGCCAGCTTCTCGACAAGATGTTTGCTGCCATCGGCCTGTCGCGCACCAGCCCGGATTCCGAGGCCGCGCTTTACATCACCAACGTCCTGCCCTGGCGTCCGCCGGGCAACCGCGACCCGGAACCGGCGGAAATCGCGATGCTGCTGCCTTTCGTCGAACGCCACATCGCGCTGGTTGACCCACAAGTGATCGTGGTCGTCGGCAACACGCCACTATTCGCCCTGACCGGGTCCAAAGGCATCCTCCGCGCCCGGGGGACCTGGGGCCATGCCCTTGGCAAACCGCTGCTTCCGATGACCCACCCGGCCTACCTTCTGCGCAACCCCTCGGCCAAGCGCGAGGCCTGGGCGGACCTTTTGTCGCTGCAGGCGAGGTTGCGGTCCTGATGCTGCCCGTCGAACCGCTGACCCTTCTGGCCTTCATCCCTGTCGGTCTCGTGCTGAACCTGACGCCGGGGGCGGACATGATGTTCTGCCTAGGGCAGGGCCTGAAGTCCGGTCGACGCGCCGCGATGGCCGCAAACTTCGGCATCGCCTTGGGAGGTTTGGTGCACACCCTCCTTGCAGCGCTTGGCCTTGGGACGCTGGTCACAGCACATCCGGCGGCTTTCGAGGCGATCCGCTGGGTTGGGGTGGGCTATCTCCTCTGGCTCGCGGTAGCGGCGCTGCGGTCCTCGCCTTTCGCCGCAGAGGCGCAGGTGTCGCTGACCTCCCCCAGCCGCGCCTTCTGGCAGGGGCTTATGGTCAACCTCCTGAATCCAAAGGTGATCCTCTTCATCCTGGCCTTCCTTCCGCAGTTCGTTGATCCGGCCAACCCCATCCTGCCGCAGTTCCTGACCTTGGGCCTCGTGTTTTCTTTCGGCGGCCTGTTGGTCAATGGTGCGGCTGCGCTCTTTGTCAGTTCCACCGGCCAACGCATTGCGCGGTCCGATGCCCTGGCGAAATGGCTCTCCCGGATCAGCGCCACGATCTTCGGCGCGCTGGCCCTGCGGCTGGCGCTGATGCCGCGAAACTGAAAGCGAAGGCAAACATGTCCCGCATCGACGAAACCCTGCCCTTCCACCCGGTCCGCATCGCCGTCCTGACCGTCAGTGATACCCGCACGCCCGACACGGACAAGTCCGGCGACACGCTGGTGGATCGCCTGACCGGGGTGGGGCATGTGCTGGCCGACCGGGGCATCGTTTCCGACGACCGTGCAGCGATTGTGGCCCGCCTCCGCCAATGGATCGCGGACCCGGACATCGACGTGATCCTCACCACCGGTGGCACCGGCCTGACCGGCCGCGACGTGACGGTGGAAGCCCACCGCGAGGTCTACGAGAAAGAGATCGAGGCTTTCGGCACCGTCTTCACCATCGTCTCGATGCAGAAGATCGGCACCAGTGCCGTGCAAAGCCGTGCCACCGGGGGCGTTGCGGGCGGGACCTACCTCTTCGCCCTCCCCGGCTCTCCCGGCGCCTGCCGCGATGCCTGGGACGAGATCCTGAAACCCCAGCTCGACAGCCGCCACCGCCCCTGCAACTTCGTCGAGATCATGCCGCGCCTGGAAGAACACTTGAAGCGGAAGTAGTTGCCCCCATCCCCCGCCTTTGCGATAGAGGGCCAAACCGGAAAGGGGACAGACATGGCCTTCCGCGCCCGCCATCTTCTGGGGATCGAGCATCTTGCTCCCCTTGAGATCACCACCGTCCTCGACCTTGCCGACCGCTATGTGGACCTGAACCGCCGCACGGTGAAGCAGTCCGACGTGCTTGCCGGGATGACGCAGATCAACCTCTTCTTCGAGAACTCCACCCGCACGCAGTCGTCCTTCGAGCTGGCCGGCAAGCGGCTTGGCGCAGATGTGATGAACATGTCGGTGGCAAACTCGTCGGTGAAGAAGGGCGAGACGCTGATCGACACCGCGATGACGCTGAACGCGATGCACCCGGATTTGCTGGTGGTGCGGCACGGGGCTTCTGGGGCGGTCAACCTGCTGGCGCAGAAGGTCGATTGCGCGGTTCTGAACGCGGGCGACGGGCGGCATGAGCATCCAACGCAGGCGCTCCTCGATGCCCTCACCATCCGCCGCGCCAAGGGCCGCATCCAGCGCCTGACCATCGCGATCTGCGGCGACATTGCCCATTCCCGCGTCGCCCGGTCGAACCTGATCCTGCTGGGCAAGATGGAAAACCGTCTCCGCCTGATCGCGCCGCCGACCCTGATGCCCTCGGGCGTCGAGGACTTCGGCTGCGAGCTGTTCGACGACATGCGCGAGGGGCTGAAGGGTGCCGACGTGGTGATGATGCTGCGCCTTCAGAAAGAGCGGATGGACGGCGGCTTCATCCCGTCCGAGCGCGAATACTACCACCGCTACGGGTTGGACGCCGAGAAACTCACCTACGCCTCGCCAGAGGCCATCGTGATGCACCCCGGCCCGATGAATAGGGGGGTCGAGATCGACGGCGATCTGGCCGACGATATCAACCGCAGCGTGATCCAGGATCAGGTGGAGATGGGTGTGGCGGTGCGGATGGCCTGCATGGACCTTCTGGCGCGGAACCTGCGAGCCGAGCGGGGGCGGAAGATCGTGGGGATGATGGCGTGAACGCAATGCCGGTCCTGAATCCAGACGAGCGGATCGTCTGGCAGGGGGAACTGCAGAACCTCACCTGTTCAGTTTTTCTGACTCTTTTGGTCGTGTGTGGAAGCCTTGCGACCGGGGCAATTTCTGTCAGCGCAATCAATATGATCGGTCTCCGGGTTGCTGTCGCCAGTATTGTTTTGCTGACAGCCACGATTGCCGTTCAAGGACTGAGAGATATACCAGGAAGGTACGTTCGCACAGATCGACGCCTGGCGGAGTTGGACCGCAAGGGTTCGACCCTTTGGCGCTACGGCTCTTGCCTCGCAAGAACGCAAAATGCTGATTCAAGAGCAACGCTTTATCGGTCAACACTGGTTGTTGAGACGGTGCAGCTTGATCACTGTGACCCGACCAAGGTTAGGATGGGCTCGATTTCTAAAGTACAGGCCAAAGGCCGGATCCAGTCACTCAAGACGTTGAAGGTCTTTCCCGTAGGTCTGTCTGGATGACTTCCACCACCCTCCCCCTCCTCCCAGGCGAAACCCTCCTTTGGGAGGGCTCGCCCGTCCCCGGTCTCCATCAGCGCGCGAAGGCGATCTTCCTCATTATCTTCGGCCTCCCCTTCCTGATCATCGGGGTCGCGCTGATCTTTTACGGGGCCGCGCATCTGCCCACTGCCTCCACCCTCACTGACGCGGGCCTTGCGCTCTTCACCGCTGCCTTTGGCCTTCCGTTCGGCGGGATGGGGGCCTTCCTCGTTTTCGGCCCACTCATCGAGGCCCGCACCGCCTCGCGCGATGTCCGCTATGCCCTGAGCAACCGCGCCGCCTATATCGTCCGACAAGGTCGCTTCCCCAGCCTCAAGGTCTACCCGATCATGCCTTCCACCCCGCTTGAACTGGAACCCGGCAAGCGCGCCTCTACCGTCTGGCTCCACTCCCGGCTGGAACGCGACTCGGACGGCGACCTTGGCACCACGAAAGCGGGCTTTGAAAACATCGCCGAGGCAGAGAAAGTTTTCCTGATGATCCGCGCTTTGCAAGGCAGGACCGAATGACCCCCGACCCCGACCGCAAGCCCCCAAAATCCGACGCCAGGATCGGCGGAATGGTGGCGACGGCCGCCCTTGTGTTCATCGCCATTTTCACCATCGTCATCGTCTGGATCGCCTGATGGCCCGGATCGAGCCCGACGCCATCCTCGCCCAGACCACGCCCCTTCAGGACGGCGAGAAGGTGCAGGCCGAGTTTCGCGCCGACCGCACTGCCTATTGGCGCAGCCACCTGATCATGGCGGTCGTTCTTGGGGCCGTGGCCGGCCTGATCCTGATCTGGCAGGGCAATCCCTACCCGGTCGCCGGACCCTTCGGCGCCGCCATCGCCATCGGTGCGCGGGCGGCATATCTCGCGTCCGAGGCGCTGGCCGAAACCTGGCGACTGACCGACCGGCGGCTACTGGGCCCCGGCGGGCGGGCGATCCCCCTGTCGCAGATCCGGTCCGCGCGGCCCTTCCTTGGCGCAGTCCAGATCACCACCACAAGCGGTGACCGCCACCTGATCAAGTATCTGGTCGATCCCGCCGCTACAGCCCAGCACATCATTGGCCACCGATGACCGGGCTTTCCATCCCCGCACTGGACCGCAACCTTGTCCGGGTGTTTTCGGTCGCACTGACCCCTGTGGAGATGCAGCGCGGCAAGGCCAGCCTCGCTCCAGCGCTGCTGGGTGACGCGGACCTCGACCCCGCCTATGTCGAGCTTTTCGACATCGCAGAGTTGTCCGACATCGGTCTTGCGGGCTACCTGACCGAAGGGCTCGGCGTCCCCGATGCTGCCCTGACTGCTGATCGCGCCCGGCTTGATGCTTTGAAGGGCCCGGTGCTGATCCTCTTGTCAAAGGCGCTGCACGGGCGCGAGGTGACGCTGACCCTCGACCCGCGACTGACCCTGATCAGCACCTACCTTGAAGAGCGCCCCCCGGTGCATTTCGAACCGCTGCCCACTGCGGCTGCGCAAGGTGTGCTGACCCCGCCGGTGCCACCTTCCTCGCCGCTCCAGCGCCTGACGCTGGCGTTCGTGCTATTGAGCGTCGCTCTGGTGTTGGTGGCTCTGGTCGCAGTCTGGCTGGCCCTGTCGTGAGACGGGTTCCAGTGGACAACTCCTCCGCGCCATCGCATATCGGCCTAGACCTTCGGACGGACAGCCCATGACGACGCTTCATTTTGCCAATGCCCGCCTGATCGACCCAGAGGCCGGGACCGACTTCCCGGGCAGCCTGACCGTCAAGGACGGGCTGATCCTTGCCATAGGCGAGAAGGCCCCGAAGGGTGCGACGGTGATCGACTGCGGCGGAAAATGCCTCGCCCCCGGCATCGTCGACCTGGGCGTGAAGATCGGCGAGCCTGGTGAGCGGCACCGGGAAAGCTTTCGCTCGGCGGGACTTGCGGCGGCGGCGGGCGGGGTCACCACGATCATCGCCCGGCCCGACACATCGCCCGCCATCGACACGCCCGAGGTGCTGGAGTTCGTGACCCGCCGTGCCGCGGAAAGCCCGGTCCGCATCCGCCACATGGCCGCGCTGACCAAAGGCCGCGAGGGCCGCGAGATGACCGAAATCGGCTTCCTGCGCGATGCGGGGGCAATTGCCTTCACCGACGTGTTCCGCGTCTCGACCGAAGCCAAGGCGATCACCCGGGCGATGGCCTACGCCCGGTCACTGGGCGCTCTGGTCGTCGGGCACCCGCAGGATCCGGCGCTGTCGGCAGGAGCTTCGGCCACGAGCGGCAAGTTCGCTTCGTTGCGCGGTATCCCCGCAGTGTCGCCGATGGCGGAACGGATGGGGCTTGAACGCGACCTTGCGCTGGTCGAGATGACCGGGGTCGCCTATCACGCCGATCAGATCACCACGGCCCTGTCCCTGCCTGCGCTGGTGCGTGCCAAGGCGGCTGGGCTGAACGTGACGGCGGGAACTTCGATCCACCACCTCACGCTGAACGAATTCGATGTGGGCGACTACCGGACCTTCTTCAAGGTGACACCCCCGCTTCGGTCAGAACAGGACCGGCTTGCCACCGTGGCGGCAGTCGCGGACGGGACAATCGACATCATCTGTTCGATGCACACCCCGGCAGACGAGGAATCCAAGCGCCTGCCTTTCGAGGAAGCCGCTCCGGGGGCCGTGGCCCTGCAGACCTTCCTGCCTGCCGCGATGCGTCTGGTCCACGCAGGCCACATGGGGCTGCCCGAGCTTTTCCGCGCGATGGCTCTCAATCCCGCCAACCGCCTTGGCTTGCCGCAAGGGCGGCTTACCCCTGGCGCACCTGCCGATCTGGTCCTGTTCGACCCCGATGCCCCGTTCCTGATGGACCGCTTCAAGCTTCTTTCCAAATCCAAGAACACCCCGTTTGACGGGGCGCGGATGGAGGGTAAGGTGCTGGGAACCTGGATCGGCGGGACCCGGGTCTTTGCGGCGGAAGAATGAGCCATGCCTGAACTTGTGACTTCGCAGGGGCTGCTTCTGCTGACCGCCCTTCTGGCCTATCTTCTGGGATCGATCCCCTTCGGCATCCTTGTCACCCGGGCCATGGGCCTGGGCGATCTGCGACAGATCGGGTCGGGGAACATCGGGGCTACGAACGTCCTGCGGACCGGGAACAAGGGGGCGGCGATGGCGACATTGCTGCTGGACGGAGGCAAGGGGGCGGCGGCGGTGCTTCTGGCCCGCGGGCTGGTGGGCGAGGATGCCGCACAGGTCGCGGGACTCGCGTCGTTCCTCGGGCACCTCTACCCGGTCTGGCTGGGCTTTCGCGGTGGCAAGGGGGTCGCGACCTTCATCGGCGTCCTTCTGGCGCTGGACTGGCTGGTCGGGGTTGCGGTCTGCGTGACCTGGCTTCTGGGGGCGGTGATTACGCGGACCTCGTCCATCGCCGCGCTGGTCGCGGCGGCGGCGTCGGGGCTGTTCGTGCTGGCTCTGACCGATGGCAGCCCACTGGTGCTGACGCTGATCCTGACCATCCTGATCTATGTCCGGCATTCAGAGAATCTGAAACGGATCAAGGCGGGGACCGAGCCGAAGATCGGGGCGAAGAAGGCCTGACTGCCCACGCGCGGGCAGATTTTCGGGCCCAATGAAATCAATGGCTTGGCTGTGGGCGTTTACGCCTTGGCAACCTTTGGCCGCCAGCCCTGCGCGGCCCGTTCCACCAGCCGCAGCACCACGCGCGTCGAGAGCGCCATGTCCTGCACAGAGATCCACTCACGCGGACCGTGCAGTTCCTGCATGCCCGTAAAGACGTTCGGACAGGGCACGCCCATCTCGGTCAGGCGCGAGCCGTCGGTGCCACCACGGATCGGGACCGACTTCGGCTCGATGCCCAGATCGCGACAGGCCCCTTGCGCCAGCTCGACCGGCGACATGTCCTTTTCCAGCCAATAGCGCATGTTGCGATACTGCGGCCTGATCTCGCAGGTGATCTTCGCGCGGGGTTCGGTGGCGGCCACTGCCTCACACACCTGCCGCAGAAGCGCGCCTTTGGCGGCCAGTCCGTCCAGTTCGAAATCGCGCAGGATGAAACGCAACTCGCACTCTGCCGCCGTGCCGCGCATTTCGTAGACCATGAGGAAGCCCTCACGGTCCGAGGTGGTCTCGGGGGTCATGCGGACCTGTGGCAGGGTGGCGATGATCTTCGCGCCCAGGTGCAGCGCGTTCACCAGCTTGTCCTTGGCCGTTCCAGGGTGGACCGAGACGCCCTCGATCTTCACGACGGCCCCGTCAGCCGAGAAGCTTTCATATTCGATCTCGCCCGCCGCGCCTCCGTCCAGTGTATAGGCGAAGTCGGCCGCGATGTCCTTGGCCAGCCGGGGGTCCACGCCACGGCCGATTTCCTCGTCGGTCGTGAAGGCAATGCGGATGGCTCCATGAGGAATGTCGGGGTTGGCGATCAGGTGGTGCGCGGCAGTCATGATGACCGCGACGCCCGACTTGTCATCCGCGCCCAGAAGCGTGGTGCCCGAGGCGGTCACGATGTCATGGCCGAGCCGGGTGCCGAGATAGGGCGAGACCTCGGGCGACAGGTCCAACTCGGGCGCGTCAGGAAAGCGGATCGACCCGCCGTTGTAGCCCCGGATCACCCGCGGCTTGACGCCGGTGGCGTTGAAGGCGGGCGCGGTGTCGACATGGGCGAGGAAGCCGATGGTCGCGCCATCGGCGGTGGCCGGGACCGTGGCAAGGACCGTGCCGTAATCCGTCAGCGTGACGTCCTGCGCGCCGATCCCGCGCAATTCCTCGACCAGGAGGTTCAGCATGTCGAATTGGCGCGGCGTGCTGGGCTGGGTCTTGCTGTCCTCATCGCTCTGGCTGTCGATGGCGCAATAGCGGATCAGACGCTCTTCCAGCTCGCGGTCGAAGTTGGTGCGCATGGTTGGTTCCTTACAGCGAGGCGGCCTCGTAAAGCGGGGTCAAACTGCGGCCCCAAGGCCCGTTGTAGAGATCAAGCCACTTGTCCGCCTGCACGCGACCGGTCTTGAGACTTTCGACCAAAGGAGCCAGTTGCACCTCTTCGCCGAGGCCCCGTGCCACGAGCCCGGCATGGGAAAGCCCCACAGCCGCGCGGGCGAGGTCGAGAAGCTTGACGCCGCCCGCTTCGCCCTGCAGGGCAGAAACCGAAGCAGCAACCCGCAGACCTTCGCGGGTGTCAGCGTCGAGGCCCTTCACAAGGTCCCAAGCGGCATCGAGCGCGGTCTGGTCATACATGAGACCGACCCAGAACGCCGGCAGCGCCGCGATATGGGCCTGATCACCGCAGTCCGCACCGCGCATCTCGATGAACTTCTTCGCCCGTGCTTCGGGAAAGACGGTGGTCATATGGTCGGCCCAGTCTGACAGCGTGGGCTTTTCGCCGGGCAGCGCGGGCAGTTGGCCCTTCAGGAAGTCGCGGAACGACTGGCCAAGTGCGTTGATGTATTTGCCGTCGCGGTAGACGAAATACATCGGCGCATCGAGAACCCAGTCGACATAGGCTTGAAAACCCATGCCGGGATCGAAGGCAAAGGGCAGCATCCCCGTCCGGCTGTCGTCAAGGCCCCGCCAGATGCGGCTGCGCCAGCTCCGATGGCCGTTGGGCTTGCCGTCGAAGAACGGGCTGGAGGCGAACAGCGCTGTGGCAACCGGCTGCAGGGCCAGCGCCACGCGCATCTTCTGCACGAAATCAGCCTCGGAGCTGTAGTCGAGGTTCACCTGCACGGTGCAGGTCCGATACATCATCTGTGTGCCGTGGCTTCCGACGCGGCCCATGTAATCGGTCATCAGGCGATACCGGCCCTTGGGCATCACCGGCATCTGGTCGTGGGTCCATTCCGGCGCGGCCCCGATCCCCATGAAGCGGACACCCATCGGGTCGGCAATGGCGCGGACCTCGTCAAGGTGGCTTTGCAGCTCGGCCCCGACCTCCAGTGTCGAGGCGAGGGGGGCGCCAGAGAGCTCGAACTGCCCGCCCGGTTCGAGGCTGATGTTGGCGCCGTTCCGGGTCAGGCCGATGACTTTGTCGCCCTCACGCACCGGCTGCCAGCCGAAACGGGACTCAAGTGCCGCGAAGATGGCCGAGATCGAGCGGTCGCCCGCATAAGGAAGTGGAGCGCGGGAATCGGTCAGCCAGCCGAATTTCTCGTGTTCGGCCCCGATCCGCCAATCGGCCTTGGGCTTGTTGCCGGCCTCCATGTAGGCGGCGAGCTGGTCGAAGCTTTCGATGGGGCCGCCGCCAGACTGAGGGATGGACATGGGACGGGCTCCGGGACTGCGCTGCTACGGGCTGGCTCCGGCATGGGCGCCGGAGGCAAAGTGGTGTCAAGCGGCGAAACCCAAGTCAAGGGGGGCTGCTGGGGTCGATTTGAGATTTTGGTAAATAAATATTGCCAATTGATAGATTTCGCAGGGATAAAACGCACCGCTGACCAGCCATTGCATCAACGCACAACCACCCCTGCGCCTTTGCGGGTCCAGATCAGACGGTCCACCTCGGCCAGCGCGATCACGCGGCTGTCCGAGGGCGGAGCGTCGGTGCCAAGGGCGGCCACAAGTGCCGCGATGTCGATCCCGGGCAGGGCCGCGAAGGCGTCGAACAGGGCTTCGGCCCCGTCCGCTTCGACCGGGATGTGCAGAACCTGGCCGTCGCCCTGTTTCAACTTCCAGATCCGGCGACCGCGCAGGGTCAGAAGGCGGATCTCGGACAGATCGGGCAGGCCCAGAAAGCCGCCGACGCGCGGGCCGTAATAGGCGACCTGCGCTTCGGTGACGCGGACTATGCCGGGGGCTTCGCCGTCCTGCTGGAAGCGAAGGCCGCGGAAGGCGGTCAGCGCCCAGCCCGCGCCGAGGACGAGAAGCGCAAGGCCGAGCGGGGTCAGGAAATAGCCGCCGCGGGTGGCCGTCCAGAGGCCGAGGGCGGCAAGAGCTGCAGCGGCGATGACCTCACGCCAGCGGCGGGTGGCGGCCAGGATCTCGGGGCGGATCAGAGACATGCGGCGATTGCGGTGGGGGTGGACAGAAGGAAAAGGGTGAAGGGTTCGGACAGCTGAAAGCCGATGGCGCGGTAGGCGCGGGCGGCAGCGTCGGAGGCGGCAAAGAGGACGGCGCGGGAAGTGCCTGTCGCGCGTGTCTCGGCCAGGTGCAAGGCGACGGCGCGCCGCGCGTAGCCTTTGCCGCGCAAGTTGGCCGGAGTGTAGACGCCGCCGATCTGGACGATTTCCGGCAGGATGGCGTTGAAGCCGGTCATCGCAACGGGTTGGCCATCGCGGATCAAGAGGCGGTGGCTGTCGCGGGTCAGGTAGCCGGCGAGGTCGCTTTCAGCCTTGGCGCGGGCCTCGGGGCCGGTGCTGCCTAGGACCTCGCCGATGTAGGTCTGCCGCCAGTCGGTGACGAGGGGCAGATCCGCGGGCGTGATCGGACGGAGGGTAGTGCCGGGGACGTCGGGGATGGTCAGGTTGGCAAGGTCGAGGGCAAAGCCGGGCTCGTCACGGTCGGTGACAGTGGGGACGCGGTCGAGACGGAGGGCCTTGAGAACCGGGCGGGCCGAGGCGGCGGGGCCGACGGAGCCGGTGACGGTCAGCCCGTGAAGCGCGGCGGGAAGGCCGGAAAGGTCGGGCGTGCCGTCACAGAGCGGCAGGATCATCCCGGCGCGGGTCAGGGCGACAAGGCTGTCACCGCTGCGCCAGATGCGGAGCGCGTGGTCGTGCGGGCTGGCGAAGTCTCCCCGGGCAAGGCCGTGGTCGCGCAGGTTCGTCAGCGGGAACATCGCCTGGTCAAGGCGGGCGGTGAGGAGCGCCTCGATTGCGGCGCGGTCGTCCGGCCCGGCCTCACGGATCATCGCCAGTCCCCGCAGGCGGCTTGCCAGAGCGTCAGGGCGGCGATGGCGGCGGTGTCGGCGCGCAGGATGCGGGGGCCGAGGGACAGGGGGGTGACGTTGGGTCTGCCCCGGAGTTTTGCGGCCTCGTCGGCAGAGAAGCCACCCTCGGGGCCGATCAGGATGGCGGCGGGGCCATGGGCGGGCGCGATGGTGGCGGGCTGGCCGAGGGCGGTTTCGTCGCACCAGTAAAGGCGGCGATCTGTCGGCCACTGGGCAAGAAGCTTGTCGAGGGCGATCAGGTCGGCGACTTCGGGCACGCAGGTCGCGCCGCACTGTTCTGCGGCCTCGATGGCATGGGCTTGCAGACGGTCCTGCCGGATACGTTCGGAGTTGGTGTGGCGGGTCTGGACGGGCAGGATACGGCAGGCACCAAGCTCCACGGCCTTCTCGACGATGAAGTCGGTGCGGGCCTTCTTGATCGGCGCAAAGAGAAGCCAGAGGTCGGGGGGGAGGTGCAGGGGTCTGGTCTGGCTGTCGCAGGTGGCGATGGCCCCGCGTTTGCTGGCATCGGTCAGCGCCGCGCGCCATTCGCCATCGCGGCCGTTGAAGAGAAGGATCGGAGCGCCCACGGTCAGCCGCATTACTCCGGTCAGGTAATGCGCCTGATCCGGCGACAGCCGCACGGCTTGCCCCGGGGCAAGGGGCTGATCTACATAGAGCCTGATCTTCGCATCCATGAGCCAGAACCTATGTCCCAAGCGCCGCAAATGCCAGAGGCCAACCCGGCAGGACAGGTGGCGGATGCGCCAAAGGCGAACTGGGTGGACTTGCATGCTCCGGCGTCGTCCAGGCCCTATCTGCGGCTTTCCCGCGCAGACCGGCCGATCGGAACCTGGCTTTTGCTGGTGCCCTGCCTGTGGGCCATCGCGCTGGCGGGCGGCGCGAGCGGGTTCAAGTCATGGGATCTTTGGCTGGCTTTTTCCTGCGGCATCGGCGCTTTCCTGATGCGTGGGGCAGGCTGCACCTGGAACGACATCTCCGACCGCGACATCGACGCGCAGGTGGCGCGGACGCGGTCGAGGCCGTTGCCCTCGGGTCAGGTGACGGTCCAAGGCGCCCTGGTCTGGATGGTGGTGCAGGCGCTAACAGCGGCGCTGATCCTGTTCACCTATAACTGGCTGGCGGTGGGGCTGGGGGTCGCGTCGCTTGTGCTGGTGGCGATCTATCCCTTTGCCAAACGGTTCACATGGTGGCCGCAGGTTTTTCTGGGCCTTGCGTTCAACTGGGGGGCTTTGCTCGCCTGGGCGGCCCATGCGAGCACGGTGCCCCCGGCGGCGGTGGCACTTTATGCAGCGGGGATCGCGTGGACCCTTTATTACGACACGATCTATGCCCATCAGGACCGCGAGGACGATGCGCTGATCGGGGTCAAGTCGACGGCGCGGCTGTTCGGAGAACAGACCCGGGGCTGGCTGTGGGGGTTCTTTGCGGCAACGCTGGTGCTGTTTGCAGCCGCCGTGGTGCTGGCCCATGCCGACGCAGGGCGACCAATGGGATTCCTGGTGGCGCTGGCGGGGGTCTGGGCGATGGGGCTGCATCTCGGCTGGCAAATGCGCCATCTGGACCTCGATGACCCGGCGTCCTGCCTGAAGATCTTCCGCGCCAACCGGGATGCCGGGCTGATCCCCGTGCCGTTTCTTGCCGTTGCCGCATGGCTTGGTTGAACCCGCGCGCCCAAACCCCTAAGCACAGGGCGTCATGACCCGCCTCAGCTTACCTCAAGCCAAGTTGCTCTTGCCCCATCTTCGCAAGCTGTCCTCGACGACACTGGCGCTTTTGGCCTTCATTCTGGCCGCAGGGCTGATGTTTTCCGTGGCCTATGGGGCCGCGCGGGTGATCGAATCGCGGACGCTGAAAGTAGTGACAGCCCGGCTGGACGACGCGGGTATCGACTGGATCACGGTCACCACAGACGGCTTGCGGGTCCAACTTGCTGGCACCGCCCCGCGCGAGGCCGACCGGTTTCGCGCGGTGAACATGGTCGGTTCGCTGATTGACGCGTCGCGCATCCGCGACGGGCTGGACGTGGCCCCGACCACGGGGATCGAAGCACCGAAATTCTCGGTCCAGATGCTGCGGACGGAAGACGGCATCCAGCTGATCGGCCTGATGCCCGAGACCCCTGCCGAAGGGGGCCTGGGCGAGGCACAACTGACCGAGGAGGCCGCCCAGCTGGCACCGGGAACCGAAGTTCCAGACATGCTGGAAACCGCGGATTATCCCGCCCCCGAGACCTGGAACGCCGCCCTTGCCTTCGGGCTGGAGGCGCTGCGGCGGTTGGAGCGGTCGAAGATTTCGGTCGCCGCGGATGTGGTCGAGGTAACCGCGATCTCGAACAGCGATGAGGAAAAGCGGCGGCTGGAAAATGAGCTGCGCGCGGCAGCACCCGAAGGTGTGCAGCTGGTGCTGGACATTTCCGCGCCAAGGCCGGTGATCACGCCCTTCACGATGCGCTTTGTCGTCGATGCCGAGGGCGCGCGCTTCGACAGCTGTTCGGCCGACACCGAGCGGGCGAAGACCACGATCCTGCGGGCGGCGACGGCGGCGGGGGTTCAGGGTGCCTCGGACTGCCAGGTCGGGCTTGGCACGCCGACCCCGCGCTGGTCGGACGCGATCAGCCTTGCGATCAAGGCCGTGGCCGAGCTGGGGTCGGGGTCGATCACCTTTTCGGACGCCGACGTGACGCTGCTGGCGGGCAGCGAGGTGCCGCAGGCGACGTTCGACAAGGTGGTGGGCGATCTGGAGACCGGGCTGCCGGACGTGTTCTCGCTGACCTCGACACTGGAAAAGGTAGAGACCGCGACACAGGGTCCGGCGGAGTTCACCGCCACCTTGAGCGCGGACAGCAAGGTGGAACTGCGCGGGCGTCTGACCGACGAGATGCAGCGCAGCGCGGTCGATGCCTTCGCGCGGTCGGCTTTTGCGGGGGCAGAGGTGCTGACGGCGACGCGCGTCGATGCGAACCTGCCCGATGGCTGGGCGCTGCGGGTGCTGGCCGGGCTGAAGGCGCTGGCCGAGGTGGACGAGGGTCGGCTGCTGGTGCGTCCGGACCTGGTGGAAGTGACCGGGGTGACCGGATCGACGTCCGCGCGGGGGCGGATCACCCAGATCCTGTCCGAGGAACTGGGCCAGGGCGAGACCTTCAAGGTCAATGTCCGTTACGACGAGACGCTGGACCCCCTGGCGGCGCTGCCCACCCCCGAGGAATGTGCGGCGGACGTGAACGCGGTCATCGCGCGCACCAAGATCACCTTCACCCCGGCTTCGGCCGAGATCGCGACGACAGCACGCCCCGTGCTGGACGAATTGGCGTCGATCCTGACGACCTGCCCGGCGATGCAGATGGAAATCGGCGGCCATACCGACAGCCAGGGGTCGGAAGGTGGCAACCAGTCCCTGTCCCAGGCCCGGGCCGAGGCGGTGCTGATGGCGTTGCAGGGCCGCCGGGTCGATGTGTCGGGCATGACTGCAACTGGCTATGGCGAGACGCAGCCGATTGCAGACAACGGCTCGGAAGCGGGCCGTGAGGCAAACCGACGGATCGAATTCGTGCTGAAGGGCGCGCACGGCGCGACCGCCGCCCCAGGCCCTGCCCCTGAAGCCAGCACCGCGACCGAGGCGAATGGGTCGGCTGCGACACCCGCTGCGACCGCGGAAAGCCCGGTTGCAGGGCTCGATTTCTCGGGCGATACCAGCCCGTCGGTCGCGCCAACCGAAAAGACGCTGGCCCCGAAGCCCCGCCCCGAAGGCCTGAAGGCCGAGGATACCCAATGAACCGCACCGAATTCGTCGTCGCCACAGCCATCATCCTTATGGTTTCCTTCGCGATGGGCTGGTTCGCACACTGGCTGTTGCACCGCTTTACCCGCGTTCAGGGCGGCGACATGGCCGAGCTGGACAAGCTGGCGCAATCGCTGCACGAGGCCGAAGAGCTGCGCGATCAGGCGCTGGCCTATCTGGAGCAGCGCGAGGCCGAGCTGATGAACCACATCAGCCAGACCGAGGCAGAACTGAAGGCCGCAATGGAAGGCCTGCGCGACGCCCGGCACGAAGCCGAGGAAATGCGCGCCTACATCGAGCGGATGCACGCGAACAGCTGACGCCGCTTTGGTCGGATGCAGCCCAACCCCAACACACGAAACCAAGCCCACCGGTCCAGACGCCAAAGGATTTGATCAAACACTGGCCTGAAGCGTCGCGGGAAACTGGACATCCGGCCCCTCGCGTGGCAGGCCTTCGGGCAACCAATGGAGGCCCCCATGCTCGATTCCGTGACCGACCTTTCGTCGCTTCTGAAAGACCCCTCGCTTCTGGTGACCAAGTCCTACGTCGCAGGCGAATGGATCATGGCCGATGACGGCTCGACCTTCCCGGTGACGAACCCGGCGCGCGGCGACGTGATCTGCCTTTTGCCGAACCTTGGCCGGGCCGAGGCGGCCCGCGCGATCAAGGCGGCCCACGCCGCGCACCGTGAATGGGCGGGACGGACCGCCAAGGAACGCGCGCAGGTGATGCGCAAGTGGTTCGACCTGTGCATGGCGAACCAGGATGACCTGGCGACGATCCTGACCGCCGAGATGGGCAAGCCTTTGGCCGAGGCCAAGGGCGAGATCGCCTATGGGTCCAGCTACATCGAGTTCTATGGCGAAGAAGCCAAGCGCACCTATGGCGAGATCATTCCCGGCCACCAGCGCGACAAGCGGATTCAGGTGCTGAAGCAGCCGATCGGCGTGGCTGCCTCGATCACGCCGTGGAATTTCCCGAACGCGATGATCGCGCGGAAAGTGGCCCCGGCGCTGGCAGCGGGTTGTGGTTTTGTTTCGCGCCCCGCGGCCGAGACGCCGCTGTCGGCGCTGGCACTGGCGGTGCTGGCGGAACGGGCGGGAGTTCCGGCGGGCCTTTTCTCGGTCATCACCTCGAAGCGGTCCTCGGACATCGGCAAGGAATTCTGCGAGAACCCGCTGATCCGCAAGCTTACGTTCACCGGATCGACCGAGGTGGGCCGCATCCTGTTGAAGCAGGCCGCTGACCAGGTGCTGAAGTGCAGCATGGAGTTGGGCGGCAACGCGCCCTTCATCGTCTTTGACGACGCCGATCTGGATGCGGCGGTGGAAGGGGCGATGATTTCCAAGTTCCGCAACAACGGCCAGACCTGCGTCTGCGCCAACCGGATCTATGTACAGGCCGGGGTCTACGATGCCTTCGCCAAGAAACTGGCGGCGGCGGTTGAAAAGCTGTCCATCGGCGATGGCCTCAAGGCAGGCGTCACCACCGGCCCGCTGATCAACGCAGCCGCCGTGGACAAGGTCGAAGAGCATATCGCCGACGTCCTCGCAGGTGGTGGCAAGGTCGTCACCGGAGGCCACCGGCATGAACTTGGCGGGACCTTCTTCCAGCCGACGGTGGTGACGGGTGTGAAGCCCGACATGAAGGTCGCGAACGAGGAAACCTTCGGACCTCTGGCACCCTTGTTCAAGTTCGACACCGAAGACGAAGTCATCGCCCGGGCCAACGACACGATCTTCGGGCTCGCCTCCTACTTCTATGCCCGCGACATCGGGCGGATCACCCGGGTGCAGGAAGCGCTGGAATACGGGATGGTCGGGGTCAACACCGGGTTGATCTCCAACGAGATGGCACCCTTCGGCGGCGTCAAGCAATCCGGTCTGGGCCGCGAGGGCAGCCGCCATGGTCTCGACGACTACATGG
>WOUW01000023.1 GCA_009773055.1 Paracoccaceae bacterium | reverse complement strand
GCGGCGGTGCTGGTGCAGGTCTTCACGAACCTCGTCGAGAACGCGCTGAAATATGGGGTCTCGGGGCAGGTGGTGCGGGTCTCGCTGACCCCGGAGGAGACGGTGCGGGGGCCGGCAGTGCGGGTCGAGGTTGCGGACGAGGGGGAGGGGATCGACCCGGTCCACCTGCCGCGGCTGACGGAGCGGTTCTACCGGGTCGACACCCACCGGAGCCGGGAGATGGGAGGGACGGGGCTCGGCCTCGCCATCGTGAAGCACATCGTGAGCCGGCACCGGGGGTGGCTGCGGATCGACTCGGTGAAGGGCGAGGGGAGCCGGTTCTCGGTGGTGCTGCCCTTGGGGTGAGCTGGAGGCCGCAAAGGACTCTGCCCACGCGTGGGCAGGTTTTGGAGGGTAAGGATTTCAAGGGGTTAGTTGTGGGCGTTAGGGGTTTGTTAGGGGTTTGACCGCGTAGGGTGTGCATTCATAGCGCACCATGTTTCGAGGCGGCGGAAGGGTTTGACCGGTTGGCGTAGCGCGAATGGCTGACGGCGACGGTGCGCAATGAATGCACACCCTACGATGACGCACACCGCACCGCGCATCGGGATCGCGGCGGTGCTGGTGCAGGCGAAAGACGAGGCCGCAAAGGCCTGGTATCTGCGACAGGCGAAGTTCATGGCCTTCCCGGAGGACGGGCGGGTGCTGTGGCTGCCGGTGGTGACGGTGGTTGGGGGGGTGGGTAGCACGTAAGATCGCGCGC
Organism: Paracoccaceae bacterium; assembly: GCA_009773055.1. Classification (GTDB taxonomy): domain Bacteria; phylum Pseudomonadota; class Alphaproteobacteria; order Rhodobacterales; family Rhodobacteraceae; genus Tabrizicola. Next base: position 18,150 of record WOUW01000023.1, on the reverse strand, counting down.
GTCGAGGCTAGTAAAAGATTACCCACTCACGAAACACCTAGCATTGCCTCCGGCTTGCGAGAAAACTCCCGCTTTTCCCGCGCGGAGAAATGGTGAAACCTCCAGCAGCGCTTGGCCAATGGCGCTCTTTCCAAAACGTCTAAGGTAGTAGTATCCCCACGACGCCTTCTCTTCAGATGCCCAGCGTCTATCTTGTTTTTCGGCAGAGTAACCCTTGAAAGAGCCAGTCTTTGCTCCTGTCTTGACCGCATACTTCGCAATTAAGCTGGGGTTTTCCTGAGCGGCAACCAAGAAGGAAATTGCTGCGTGAATCGACTTGCTTCCAGACCCATAGGAATACAAGTCAATGCCTCCATCTGAGGCATATTCTGCAATCGCAACGAGGTTAGCTATTGCATGATTGGTATAGTGCAGCGAACTACCGCCCCTTTCCGTATCGCCGGGAAGCGACCCGTCTTCTCGAAGGCTGTTGATAGCAGTCTTGTAAATTTTCACTCCAGTGTTGAGATACTTGCTCTTGCCCGTGATCACACCAAAAGCCGCACTCAAGGCGCCGTACTGATACTTCTTGTTATCAGTTTTCCAGCTCCTAATTTTCTCGGTTTTCCCCAGTCTGTCGATGATGTCTCCTGCCCAAGCTTCAAAGATTGCCCGTTCATCCTTTGAAAACTCTTCTCTGTTTTGGCCATATGATACCACTGCCGGAAACAGTGTCTCCATGGTGTGGTAAATTACACTAGGTGGACGGTCGTCGCCTTGAGACCAGTCCTTTGGCCAAGACATCGCATTCGCGTTTGCAGCGTCAAGAAGGACCCTGCGAAGTTCGGCCTGTGCTTTGCTTGACGACTGCGCATTTGAACCCAGACGCATGACGTATTCTCCCCAAGCCTTCATAGCGGTTGATACTGGGTCGGGGTTGTTGCCGGTGTAGGCATTGGGAAGATCGACGCTTATCGGCAGGGAAACAAAGCGGCTTCCGCCAACTCCGCAGCCTTTACCAGAACCTCCATCGAGCAAAGGCGACGCCCAACCCGGACTAGCTAGAAGAATGATAAATACAGATGTGCGAAGAAGTTGCTTCATAATCACACTCCAAGCTAGACTTCGGGATTTAGGGTGCACACAGTCACTGAGTCTGTCAATTTATTGGAAGAAAGGTTTCTCTAAGTTGAAAAGCCGGCCTTCCCCCCTCACAACCTCGCCAACCGCTCCGTCAGGAGCCGGTAGAACCCGTCCCGGTCCACACCGCCCATGAACATCGCGTTGGGCTCTCGCCCTGTCACCCGCCACCAGTCGGCGACGGTCATGCCGAGGGTAAGCTCGGACCCGGTCTCAATCTCGACGTTCACATGGCGGCCGGAGAAGAGGGCGGGCTCCAGCAGGTAGGCGATCACGCAGGGGTCGTGCAGGGGCGCGCCTTGGCTGCCGTATTTCGCGGTGTCGAAGCGTTCGAAGAAATCGGTCCAGGAGGCGACGGCCTGGCCGACGGGGGTGCCGAGGGCGCGCATCTCCTCCACCCACTCACGGCTGGTCAGGGCCTTGTGGGTGACGTCGAGCGGCATCACCACCAGCGGCACGCCGGATTTGAAAACGATGTCAGCGGCTTCGGGGTCGACGTAGATGTTGAACTCGGCCGCGGGGGTGACGTTGCCGACCTCGAAATAGGCGCCGCCCATCAGGACGATCTCGGCGACGCGGGGGATGATGTCGGGGGCGCGCTGGAAGGCAGTGGCGATGTTGGTCAGGGGGCCGAGGGGGCAGAGGGTGATGGAGCCCGAGGGCTCACGGCGGAGGGTGTCGATCAGGTAGTCGACGGCGTGTTCGGCTTGCAGGGGATGAGTGGGGTCAGGCAGCGGGATGCCGTCAAGGCCCGATCGCCCATGGACATATTCGGCGGTGACGAGCTTGCGCTTCAGGGGCGCGTCGCATCCGGCGTAGACCGGGGTCTGGTGGCCCGAAAGCTGAACGATCTGGCGGGCGTTCCGTTCGGTGAGGGCAAGGGGCACGTTCCCGGCGACGGCGGTGAGGGCGAGGACCTCCAGTTCCGGCGAGGCCAGCGCAAGGAGGATGGCGACGGCGTCGTCCTGGCCGGGGTCGGTGTCGATGATGATCTTGCGGGACATGTCGGGCTCCTGTTGCGGGGCGGAGTAAGCGGCATAGGGGGAAGTTTGTCCAGATGGTCAGGAAAATGGACGTGCAATGTGGGAGGGCGGGTGTAGGATTTTCGGGGTCTGGCGGTGGAGGCGGCGATGGACATTCTGGTCGGGACGACGAAAGGGCTTTTCGTGCTGGAGGGGGGCAGCCGGGTCACGGGGCCGTTCTGCGAGGGCTGGCCGATCAACCATGCGGTGGGGCGCGGCGGAGAGATCTTTGCGGCCGGTGGGGGAAAGTGGGAAGGCGCGGGGGTCTGGCGCCGTGTCGGGGGGGAGTGGAGCGTGTCGAAGGGTCCATTCGAGGGGGCGGAGCAGCTTTGGTCGGTGTGTTTCGACCGGGACCGGCTGCTGGCGGGCTCGAAACCCGCGTATCTGTATGAAAGCGTCGATGGGGGAGACAGCTGGCGGCGGCTGGATGCGCTGACCGATCAGCCGGGGGCGGACCAGTGGATGCCGGGGGCCGCGGGGCTGACGCTGCACACGATCCTGTCGGATGGGCGCGGAGGGATCTGGGTCGGGATCTCGGCAGCGGGGGTGTTTGAATCGCGCGATGGCGGGAAAAGCTGGGCGATGCGGAACCGGAGGGGGAACCGGCCGGGGCCGGCGGGGGCTTTGGCGCGGAGTTGGGATGGGGAGGAGTTCCGCAAGGAGGACGAGATCTTTTCTTGCGTCCATAACCTTGCGTTCGGGGCGGCGGAGGGGCTGATCTACATGCAGAACCACCAGGGCGTGTATCGGTCGCGCGATGGGGGTCAAGTGTGGGAGGAGGTGACGGAGGGGCTGCCGTCGACGTTTGGTTTTCCAGTCGCTGCGCATCCGACCGATCCGGGGGTGTTCTGGGTGTTCCCGCTGAACGGGGATTCGCTGGGGCGGTATCCGGTAGATGGACGGGCGCTGGTCTGGAAGACGACGGACGGGGGGGAGACCTGGGCGGGGAAGGGCAAGGGGCTGCCCGACAAGGACTGTTTCTTCACGGTGCTGCGGCAGGGGATGGCGTCAGCGCCCGGTGGGGTGGCGTTCGGGACGAACTCGGGGTCGGTGTTCCTGTCGCGGGATGAGGGGGAGACGTGGGAGGAGGTCGCAAAGCATCTGCCGACGGTGTTGTCGGTGGAGTTCATGGGGTGAAATGTCCCCGCCGAACCGCGTTCCATCGCTTGCGGACCAGGCCCGTCGTCAGCTGTCAGCTTGCGACGAGCGGATTTCGGACATCAGGGCGTCGATCTCATCGGCGTGCTGTTCCTTCCAGTCCAGATAGAGCCGGTAGGCAAGTTGATCGACGGCAGATTTTTCCGTGGGCGGAAGGCTGTAGAACCTGGCCGGATCGACGTCAGGCACGAACGACAGCTTGATCCTCATGAACACGGTGGAGCAAAGGATGGCCTCGTCAAATCCGAGAAGTCGGACATCGGACGTCGTCGAGCATTCAAGGTATGTCCTTAAGTCTGCGGTATCAGGTCCAGAGCTGCCTTTGCGCGTTTCGGGATTGACAGGTAATGGTACAAGCGCAAACAGCACGATGGCAGCGGCCATGCGATGACCGGTGCCGCGCGGCGCATTCCGTGACGGGGTTCGACGGGACTGTGCAAATGACATGTGAAGCTCCTGAACTGCGCCCCTTCAGGATCGCCGAAACGAGTGTCCCGGTCTTGGCGCATGACGAACCAAACATGGGCTTCAAGCGAACTCTGCTGATGCCCGACTTATGGCGAAGCGAGAGAGGCGCGCTAGCCGCCTGCCTTTGCGTTGTGCTACCTTTGCGGCACATCATCCGGAGTTTCCGTGATGCCGGGCGAGATCCGCGAGGGAAGGTCATTTGAACACTCGACGCTCGGCCTTCCGCCGATCGACGGACTCTCGTCGCTTCGCGACCTGTTCGACACCAAGGTCCAGCTTCGTTTCGTAGCCGATGGCGAGGCGGTCTGTGATGCCCGAATGCTCGTGAAGGGATTCCCCGGACTGCGACTGGCGAACATGTCGTCGACCATGAACGTGTCGCTGATCCGGCATCGACAGATGCTTGCGGATCAGGAGGATGATGTCTGTCTGATCCTCAATACCGGCAGGGCGCTTTCCATTCAACAGGGCCGACGACTTTCCTATGCCGAGACCGGTGAAGCAGCCCTTCTCGTGTATCGAGAACCGGCGACTATTTCCTTCGATTGTATGAATTACATGGCTGTTCGGGTTCCGTCTTCTGCGCTTGCTCCCCTGACTGGAAATCTGGCGGCGAATGCCGGACGCGTCGTTCAGCGTGACAGGGCCGCACTTGGGCTTCTTATGAGCTACCTGCGATCCTTGCCGGACCAGATCCATCAGCCGGAGCTGCGGGGGCTGATTACGACGCATGTCTATGACCTGATGGCATTGGCGATAGGCGCGACGGCTGAGGGCAGGGAAATCGCCTCGCAGCGCAGTGTGAAAGCGGCGCGGTTGCAGGCCGTGAAGGAGGCACTTGCCCAGGAATGCGGCATGTCGATCTGGGACATCGCCCGCCTGCAAGGCGTGTCACCGCGCTATGTCCAAAAGCTCTTCGAGGAGGCCGGAACGACCTTTACCGAGCATGTGCTGGCATTGCGTCTGGAAGCCGCCCGGACCATGCTTGTAAGCCCGCGGTATGCTGGTTGGACAATCGTTGCGATTGCGCTGGAAGCGGGATTTGGCGACCTGTCCCATTTCAATCGCCGCTTCAAGGCGCGCTATGAGCAGACACCATCTGACGTCCGCGCCAGGGCTGCGTCCTTGTACGGGGAGCCGTAGCGCGCGTTCGAGGCTGCGGACCGGGTGGCTGACTTGAAGATGCCTGACGCCCGGGGGTCCCCCGGGCGTTGGCTGTAGCTTCACGCGCCCGGATCACCCGTCGAAGTTCACCGTCTCCATGATCTTCAGCGCCGTCGCACGTGCAGCTGCGATGTCGGCGAGGGGGGTGGTGTCGGGGGTGAATTCGCCCCAGCTTTTCACCAGTTCGGACCGCTCGACCCCGGGTTTGACCGGGAATTCGTAGTTGGTTTCGGCATAGATCTTCTGTGCCGTGTCGCCCGAGAGCCATTCCATGAACTTCAGCGCGTTGTCCTTGTTCGGCGCGGATTTGGTCATCGCCACGCCCGAGATGTTCAGGTGCGTGCCGCCAGCCTCGAAGGTCGGAAAGACGATGTTGACCGCATCGGCCCAGGCTTTCTGTTCCGGATCGGCGAGCATCTGGCCCATGTAATAGGTATTGCCCAGCGCAATGTCGCATTCGCCGGCCGCGATGGCCTTGGCCTGGTCGCGGTCGCCGCCATCGGGTTTTTTCGCGAGGTTGGCTTTCAGGCCCTCGGCCCAGGTTGTCGCAAAGGCCTCGTCATGGTGGACGATCATCGCGCCAAGGAGGGCGATGTTGTAATCGTGCAGCCCCGAACGCGTGCAAAGACGGCCTTTCCACTTGTCGGAGGCGAGGTCCTCGTAGGTGGTGATCTCGCCAGGTGCAACGCGGTCCTTCGAGGCATAGACGATGCGGGCGCGCGAGGTCAGGCCGAACCAGAGATCGTTCGGGTCGCGCAATTCGGCAGGAATGTTGGCTTCCAGCACGTCAGACTGGACCGGCTGGAGGACGTCGGCTTCGACGATCTGGAGCAGGCGCGCGATGTCGACGGTCAGCACGAGATCGGCGGGCGAGCGGTCGCCTTCGGCCTGCAGACGCTCGGCCATACCCTTGTCGACGAAGGCCACGTTGACCGCGATCCCGGTTTCGGCGGTGAAGGCGTCGACGAGGGGCTGGATCAGTTCAGGCTGGCGGTGGGAGTAGACGTTGATCTCTTGCGCAAGTGCCGGGACAGAGCAGGCGAGGAGGGCGAGGGTCGAGAGGCGCAGCATTTACTGACTCCTTTAGTCGGGTTTATGCGGCGGGTTTAAAAGCGCGGGGCGCGGCGGTCAAGAGCCCGAGTGAAATAGTCGGACATTATTTCGCATTGGCTTTGGGCGTCCCCGTTCACGCCTGCGACGGAGGATCGCCCTTGTCTTCGGCCTTGGCACGGTCCCAAAGCGCATCCATCTCTTCGAGGGTGCTGTCGGCGGGGTTGCGGCCGGTTTCAGCCAGCCAATCCTCGATCCGGGCAAAGCGGCGGGTGAACTTCTGGTTGGCGGCGCGCAGGGCGGCTTCGGGATCAACTTTCAGGTGGCGGGCGAGGTTGGCCATGACGAAGAAAAGATCGCCGATTTCTTCGGTCAGTTCGGTGTGGGTGAGGGTGTCGCGGGCCTCCACCACCTCACCGGCCTCTTCCACCAGCTTGTCGAGGACTTCCGCGGTCGAGGGCCAGTCAAAGCCGACGCGCGCCGCGCGGTTTTGAAGTTTAAGGGCGCGGGTGAGGGCGGGAAGGGACTGAGCGATGCCGTCAAGAGTGCGGGCGTTTCCGCGTTCGGCGGCCTTCTGCGCCTCCCAGTCCTTTGTTTGCTGGTCGGCGGTCTTGTCGCGCGAAGCGTTGCCGAAGACATGCGGATGGCGGTCGATCATCTTGTCCGAAATCGCGGTGACCACGTCGGCAAAGGTGAAGTGCCCGGCCTCGGCGGCCATCTGGGCGTGGTAGACGGTCTGGAAAAGGAGATCGCCCAGCTCGCCCTGCAACTCATTCCAGGCCGCGCGGTCGATGGCATCGGCGACCTCGTGCGCCTCTTCCAGCGTGTAGGGGGCGATGGTGGCGAAGGTCTGCTGGATGTCCCATGGGCAGCCGGTGGCCGGGTCGCGCAAGGCGGCCATGATGGACAGCAGGCGGTCGATGCCAGAGGGGGGGAGAGCGGAGTCGGTCATGCGGCCTCACGTCGGGGGTGCGGCTGCAGGGTAGAATGAGCGCGGGGGCAGTTGCCAGCCCCCGCGCGAGGTTTGAATCAGAAGGAAAAGCCGACGCGGAGCGACACCGTGTTCAGATTCACGTCGATGTCGCTGACAAAGGCGGATGGGCCGTCAGCCTGCATCCGTCTGGCAAGATACTCCAGACCGATGGTGAGCCGCTCGGTTGCGGCGTATTCCACGCCGATACCGTAGTTGGTACCTTTCGGCTTGTAGGTGACGGCAAGGGGATCCACCGTGAAGGTGCCTTTGCTGTAGCCGACAGTGCCGTAGAACAGTGCCTAGTTTGCAGCGAACCCAAGACGACCCTTGAGATCAAGGGTACGGTCCATGTGATAGCCTGCAAGTCCGGCCATGATGACATCGTCATACTTCATGTACGAAAGCTCACCACCAAAGACGAACCGGCTTCTCTGAGCCAGGTATCCCAAATGGAGGCCGGAAACCGAACCCTTGCTAAGCTGATAGACGGGTCCGATTGTGGTATCGACGATTTCGGAATTGGTGGTGCGTCCGTAGCTGAGCCCGGCATAGAAACCTGACCAGTCATAAGCAGCGACCGGGGCGGCCATCGCCTCGGGCATCGGGTCGGCTTCGACAAGGGTCGGGCCGCCAGCAAAAGTCGGGGTCGCGAGGGCCGCAATTGCTGCTGCAAGCTTGAGTACCTTCATTTTTTTTCTGCTCTCCTCTGGAAGGTTTGTATCAACAATATAGCAAGTTTCTTGAATGTTGCCGCACCTTGGCCGACCGACTGATTCGCAAACAAGCGAAGTGATGCGCATTTGCATCTGTCTGGGCGGAGGGGCTTTCAAGCTGTCAAGAAAAAAGGGCAGGGGCCGCCTATCCTGACGCAGGGGCAGGTACCGGCATCGTGCATTGCGGTCCTCGGGGATTTCGGATTTGGTCAAAGGTTGACCCGCGACCAGCAAGGACCCTGAACTATGCCCGTTCTGAACCGCATCGCCTCATATGCCGAAGACATGAAAGGCTGGCGGCAATATCTGCATCAGCATCCCGAACTGGCCTTCGACTGCCACGAGACGGCGGCCTGGATCGCGGAACGCCTGCGCGAGATCGGTGTGGACGAGATCCACGAGGGGATCGCCAAGACCGGGATCGTGGCGCTTATCCAGGGGCAAACGGAGGGGCCGGTCATCGGGCTGCGCGCCGACATGGATGCGCTGCCGATCGAGGAAGTCACGGGAGTCCCGTACGCCAGCACAGTGAAAGGCAAGATGCATGCCTGCGGCCATGACGGGCATGTGACCATGCTTCTGGGGGCGGCGAAGTATCTGGCCGAGACGCGGAACTTTGCCGGGACCGTCGCGCTGATCTTCCAGCCGGCGGAAGAGGACGGCGGCGGGGGTCAGGTCATGGTGCAAGAGGGCATCATGGACCGGTTCGACATCGGCCAAGTCTACGGCATCCACAATGCGCCCAATATTCCCTTCGGCCATTTCCTGACGACGCCCGGGCCGCTGATGGCTTCGGTCGATACGGCGGTGGTCAAGGTCACGGGCAAGGGCGGCCATGGGGCCACGCCGCATGAATGCGTCGATCCGGTGGTGGCCATCGTCGGCATGGTCCAGGCGATTCAGACCATCATCCCGCGAAACATCTATGCGCTGGACGAGGCGGTCGTTTCGGTCACGATGATCCATACCGGGACGGCGTCGAACATCATCCCCGAGGACGGCAGCTTTACCGCGACGATCCGCTGCTTCAGCCCGGATGTGCGGGCGCTGTTGAAGCGGCGCATCCACGAGATCGTCACGGGCCATGCCACGGCTTATGGCGTCACTGCCGAGGTCGCCTATGACTGGGGCTATCCCGCAACGATCAATCACGAGGACGAAGCCGAGTTCGCTGCCGAGGTTGCGCGCGAGGTGTCGGGCGCGGATGCCGTCAATGCGCGGAGCGTGCGCGAAATGGGGTCGGAGGACTTCAGCTACATGCTGGAGGCGCGGCCTGGGGCATATCTGTTCCTGGGGACCGGACCCGGGGCAGGACTGCACCACGCGGCTTATGACTTCAACGACGAGGCGGCCCCGATCGGTGCCAGCTTCTTTGCGCGTCTGGTCGAGCGGGCTCAGCCACTGGCCTGACGGAAGAGCGGGATGAGCGCAAAGCCGATCTGACCTGCGAGGCCGAGCGCGCCTGCGGGGGTGGTCATTGCCGTCAGGAAGTCACCGGATGTCTGGCCGAAGGCCAGGGCCGTCGCGAGTTCCAGAGCCATGAGAAGCGCGAAGGCCAATGCCGCCGTGGCAAGGCGCTGACCGGCCTCCAGTGGCCAGCGCCGCAGGACGCGGCCCGCAACCAGCCATGACAGGGCGAGGATCAGAGGCACTTCCAGTGCGACTGCCAATAGCGGGCCAGTTCGCGGCGCGATCAGCATTACCCGCAGCGCACCGATCAGGAAGGCCACGGCGAAAACCGCGGACACATAGGCAACTCCAGCCTTGACGACCGGGACCATCTTCGCGCCTCCTGAGGTCACTGCGGCCGGGGACGAGATTTGGACCGGCCCGACATTGTCACCCATGGAGTTCATTTTGAAAGCCCCAGTTTCCCTTGCCGTCCCGGTTCTTGCCGTCCTGTTCCTGTCCGGCCCCGCTGCCGCGCAGGACTACCTTGGGTTCCAGTCGCCGACCGGGAACATCCATTGCTCGATCTACACCTGGACCGGCAGCGCCGAGGTTCGCTGCGACCTGCGCGAATATTCTGCGAGCTATACACGGCGACCGCCCGGCTGCGATCTCGACTGGGGCATGGCGTTCGTGGTGGGCGTGTCCGGTCCTGGCGTCCTGGGCTGCGTCGGCGACACGATGATCGACCCCGGCAATCCGGTGCTGCCTTACGGCGAGGCGGTCAGCCTGGGTGGCATTTCCTGCGTTTCCGCCAAGACCGGCATGACCTGCACCAATGCCGAAGGGCATGGGTTCAGCGTAGCGAAGGCCAAGCAGAAGCTGTTCTAGGCCGGACCACCCGGGGGCGTTTCTCGCCCCGGAGCTGCGGAGAGTATCTGAAAAACAAGCAAGCCCGAATCGGTAGCCTGTTGGGGGCACGGCGCGTTTACGCGACGGGCATGGTCCTAATGGGGGCCGGATCAACCATTGGACACCACATCTTGCCCCACCGCTACCTTTGGTCCGCCGAAGGGGCTGGCCGGGATTTGATCAAAATGCTAGGCTCCGATTGTTATACATTTGCATCATTCCCCAAGAAGGAGACCCGACATGACCGCCCACCTGGCCCTGGCACGGCCCGACGCCCGCGCGCTTTGGGACATGGACCGCCAGCATTCGCTGCATCCCTGGACGAACTTCGGCTCCTTCGAAATGGAGGGTTCGCTGGTCATCACCCGCGGCGAAGGCTGTTACCTGTGGGACGCGGAGGGTCGACGCTACTTCGATGCCGTGGGTGGGATGTGGTGCACGAACGTGGGCCTTGGTCGCAAGGACATGGCGCAAGCGATTGCCGAACAGGCGGAACGGCTGGCCTTTGCCAACAGCTTTGTCGATGTGACGAACGACCCCTCGGCGCGGCTTTCGTCGAGGCTGGCGGCCCTCGCCCCCGGTGATCTGAACCGGGTGCATCTGACCACGGGCGGGTCCACTGCGGTGGATACGGCGGTTCGCATGGTCTGGTACTGGCAGACCTGCATGGGGCGTCCGGGCAAGACCGACATCGTGGCGCGGGATCATTCCTATCACGGGTCCACCTATCTGTCGCAGTCGGTGGGCAAGCGGCCCGGCGACCGGGTGGAGGAGTTCCGCTACAAGGAAGATGGCATCCACCACCTGAGCCCGCCGAACCCGTATCGCCGCCCGGACGGGATGAGCGAGGCCGCATTCTGCGACGGGCTGGTGGCAGAGTTCGAGGCGCTGATCGCGCGCGTCGGCGCGGACCGGATTGGTGGGTTCATTGCCGAGCCGATCCAGGCCTCGGGCGGGGTGATCGTGCCCCCCAAGGGTTATCTGCGCCGGATGTGGGAGGTGTGCCAGCGTCACGACATCCTGTTCATCGCCGACGAGGTGGTGACGGCTTTCGGGCGGCTGGGGCACTGGTTTGCCTCCGAGGCCGAGTTCGACGTGGTGCCGGACATGATCACCTGTGCCAAGGGGCTGACCTCGGGCTATCTGCCCTTGGGCGCACTGATCTTCAGCGACCGCATCTGGGAGGGGATGGCCGCGAAAGGCGAACGGTGGTTCACGTCCGGCTTCACCTATTCCGGGCACCCGGTGTCCTGTGCTGCCGCCCTGAAGTCGATCGAGATCATCGAGACCGAGGGTTTGCTGGAGAATGCGGCGTCGGTCGGGGACTATTTCCTGGAGCGGCTGCAGGGGCTGGAGGCGCTGCCGCTGGTCGGGCAGGTCCGGGGTCGGCGGCTGATGGTCTGCGTGGAGAACGTGGCCTCGAAGCTGACCAAGGAACCGTTGCCGGACGGGGTGAATGAGTCCAAGCGCGTCTCTGACACCGCCGAGGCGATGGGGCTGATGGTCCGGCCGATCGGGCATCTGAACGTGATGTCGCCGCCGCTGACCATCACCAGGGGCCAGGTCGATTTCGTGGTGGAGACGCTGGAACGCGCGATCCGCAAGGTGACGGACGAGCTGGTCCGGGAAGGCCACCGGATCGGATGACTTGACTTCCGGGTGGGGCAGGGGTTTCCTGCCCTTCCCGGATCCGCGCGTCTCCGCTGAACGACTGCGCCGACAGACCCGAGACCATCATGGCACTTGAAGACGCGAAGACGCAGGTCGACACTGCGTTCACCCGGACATCCAACCGGGGCTATGCCTTTGAAAACGCATTCGGCGGGGCGACTTCGTTCCTGCGCCGGACATACACCAAAGACCTGACCGGGGTCGATCTGGCCATCACCGGGGTGCCGTTCGACCAGGCGGTCACGCACCGGGCGGGCGCGCGGTTCGGTCCGCGGGCGATCCGCGAAGCGTCGACCTTGCAACCCTATGATCCGCCCTATGGCTGGCCGACGAACCCTCTGGAGGAGATGTCGATCATCGATTGCGGCGATCTGGCCTTCGACTATGCCAAGGTCGCGGATTTCCCTGAAACGCTGACGGCGCATATCCGCACCATCTTGCAGTCGGGTGCGGGGACGGTGACGCTGGGGGGCGATCACTACATCACGCTGCCGATCCTGCGCGCCTATGCCGAGACGTTCGGCCCGCTGGGCGTGATCCATTTCGACGCGCATTCCGACCTGTGGCCTGATGACGACCTGAGCCGGATCGACCATGGGACTTTTCTTTACAAGGCGGTCAAGACCGGGCTGATCGACCCCAAACGGTCGGTCCAGATCGGCATCCGCACCACGACCGAAGATTATCTGGGCGTGAACGTGATCGACGCGCGCGAAGTGCACGAGAAGGGCGTGGCGCATGTGGTGGCGAAGGCCAAGGACATTGTCGGCGACGGGGCGACTTACGTGACCTTCGACATCGACTGCCTTGACCCCTCCGCCGCGCCGGGAACGGGGACCCCGGTCTGGGGTGGTTTGCAGTCGTGGCAGGCGGCGGCGGCCTTGCGCGATCTGGCGGGGATCAACATGGTCGGAGGCGATATCGTCGAGGTGTCGCCGCCCTATGACACCACGGGGGCAACGGCGATTGCCGGGGCGCATGTGGCCTATGAGCTGATCTGCCTTTACCACTGGGCCCGGACGCAAAGGTGAGGTCGGGGCGCATGGTGGTCTTTGTCTTCGGGGGCCTGCTGGCTTTGCTGGTGGCCGTTGCGGCCTATGTCCGCCTTGCGCCCTCGGACCCCGGGCGCTGGAACGTTGCGACCGGGGCAGTTGGAGCTTCGGGTGAGGTCGTGGCAGGCGAAGTTGTGGCGGGCGAAGTTGTGGCGGGCGAAGGTTGGGCCCGACTTTGGCTGCCGTCAGGCACAGCGCGCGGGCTTCTTGCCGGGCTTGATGCGGTTGCTTTGGCAACACCGCGCACCACACGCCTGGCTGGCAGCGTCGAGGAGGGGCGGATCACCTGGATCACCCGTTCGGCGCTTTGGGGGTTTCCGGACTACACCACCGCCGAAGCGCGGGCGGACGGGCTGTTCATCTACGCCCGCTTGCGGTTTGGGACCGGCGACATGGGTGTGAACGCGGAACGGCTGCGTGTCTGGCAGAAAGAGCTGTCGGGTCAGGAGTGACGAAGACCCCAAGGCGCGAACGCCTTGCGCCGTTGAGGGGCACATGCGAATAACCCGCGTAAGGTCTGTCCTGACGCGCGTGTGGCTAAATGCTGACTTGGCAATGTGTTCTGATCGCCTGGGGCGACCGCTATCCGGTTGCGGAGATCAACACGCTTGTCGCGTCGATCACCCGTCACTCGCGAGGGCTGCACCGCATTGTGCTTCTGTCGGATGGGCCGCGGCCGGGTCTGGCCCGCGAAGTCACGCTGCGTCCTATGCCGGAATGGTTCCTGTCCGAGCCGTTCCGTGGTCCGGGTTGCCAGGCCAAACTTTGCATGTTTGAAGCGGGCGTCTTGCCCGACGACATGCCGGCGATCTTTCTGGACCTTGACACGATGGTCCTCGGGGATCTGTCGCGCCTGTTGCAGGTTATGGAGACCCCGCAAAGCATCGCGTTGCTGCAAAGTGCCATTCTGCCCTTCGGCCCGCTGGGACGTCTGGTCTACCGGATCAGCAACGGGCGGCATTACGCGCGGGGAAATTCTTCGGTCGTGGTGTTCCATCCGGCCCATGCCACTTTCGTTGCCAGCCGATTCCGCGCCTTGCATGCTCAACTGGGTCAGAAGGGGTTCAAGCCGCTTGTCGCAGACGAGCGCTTCATCTCGTGGGTGGCGCAGCCGGTGATGCGGGCAGTTCCGACATCGCTGGTGGTGAAGTTCCCGACCGAATACATGCAGCCCTGGCGGTGGCTGGTCCATCTTCGCGCGGGCCTGCCCTGGATCAGGCGCCGCCGCGATGCGCTGGTTGCGGTGACATTCCCGGGTGTCAAACTGAAGGGTGAAGACCTTGCGGCCCTGCCGGAAGGTTCCGTCTTCACCGACCGGAAGGGCCGCAAGCTGTTCTGGACGGATCGCGCCCTGGGGTCGCTGCGGCGCCGCATCATCGCTCAATATGCGCCATCGTCCGAATAGGCAGCCCTTGACGCGTCGCTGCGTAGAGGCCACACCCCGCGCATGGTTCCGTTGGACAAGCTTGCGCAGATCACCGAGCGCTTCGAGTATCTCGAAGCGCAGTTGAACGCGGGCGCGGCCCCTGCCGAAATCGCGCGGATCAGCCGGGAATACACCGACCTGAAGCCGGTGGTCGAAGAAATCCGGGCCTATCGGCAGGCGCTGGACGATCTGGCCGAGGCAAGCGCAATGCTGGCTGACCCCGAGATGAAGGCCTTGGCCGAGGAGGAGATGCCCCGTCTCAAGGCGCGCATCCCCGAGATGGAGCAAGCCTTGCGTCTGGCCCTGTTGCCGAAGGACTCCGCCGACGCACGGCCCGCGATCATCGAAATCAGGCCGGGGACCGGGGGCGACGAAGCGGCGCTGTTCGCCGGGGACCTGGCGCGGATGTATCAGCGGCACGCAGAAAAGATGGGCTGGCGCTGGGAAGTGCTGGAAGAGCAGGCATCCGACCTTGGCGGGCTCAAGGAACTGGTGGCGCTGGTCAGTGGCGAAGGCGTCTATTCGCGGCTGAAGTATGAAAGCGGCGTCCACCGGGTGCAGCGGGTGCCGGAAACCGAAGCGCAGGGCCGCATCCATACGTCTGCGGCGACAGTGGCTGTGCTGCCCGAAGCGGACGAGGTCGAGATCGACATCCCGGCCAGCGACATCCGGATCGACACCATGCGGTCCAGTGGTGCCGGTGGGCAGCACGTGAACACGACCGACTCGGCCGTGCGGATCACGCATATCCCGTCCGGGATCGTGGTCACCTCGTCGGAAAAGTCACAGCACCGCAACAAGGAGATCGCGATGCAGGTGCTGCGGTCGCGGCTTTACGAGGCCGAACGCGAGCGGCTGCATTCCGCACGGGCCGCGGACCGGAAGTCCCAGGTCGGATCGGGTGACCGCAGCGAACGCATCCGCACCTACAATTTCCCGCAGGGCCGGATGACCGACCACCGGATCAACCTGACGCTATACGCGCTGCCGCAGATCATGGCGGGCGACCTGACCGAGGTCATCGACGCGCTGGCGTCGCATGACCAGGCGGAACGGCTGGCGGAGATCGAGGGATGAAGACCTCGGACGCCCTGCGCCGGGCGATCCCTTTGCTGCAGGAGGCCGGGATCGAAGACGGGTCGCGCGATGCGCGGGTCCTTCTGGCACATGCTTTGGGCATCGGTCATGACCGGCTGACGCTGAAGCTGCCTGACGAGATGACCGAGCCGCAGGAGGCGCTGTATGACGCGGCGTTGCAGGCCCGGCTGGCGCGGCAACCGGTGGCGCAGATCACCGGGCGGCGGCTGTTCTGGGGCCAGTCGTTTCGCGTGACGCGCGACACGCTGGACCCGCGCCCGGAAACCGAGACGCTGGTGGCCGAGGCCCTGACGCAGCCGTTCCTGAAGATGCTGGACCTCGGCACCGGGACGGGCTGCATCCTTTTGTCCTGCCTGAAGGGCATGCCGATGGCGCGCGGGCTGGGCACCGACATCTCGGAGGCGGCACTGCAGGTGGCGGTGGGAAATACCCGTGACCTCGGGCTTGAGGCGCGGGCGCGGTTCCGCATGTCGGACTGGTTTGCGAACGTCACCGGGGCCTATGACCTGATCGTGTCGAACCCGCCCTATATCGCCGCTGCCGAGCTGTCCGAGCTTGCCCCCGAAGTGCGCGACTGGGAGCCGCATCTGGCCTTAAGCCCCGGTGGCGACGGGCTGGACGCCTACCGCGCGATTGCGCGGGGGGCGGGTGCGCGGCTGATGCCGGGCGGGCGGCTTCTGGTCGAGATCGGACCGACGCAAGGGTCAGCCGTGGCAGCGCTTTTTGCTGGGGCAGGGCTGGACGGCATCCGCATTCTTCCCGACATGGACGGACGCGACCGGGTTGTAGTCGCGATCAAACCGGGTGCGCCGGACAGTTGCGGCTCTGCCTGAGCGCCGCCGATTCCGTGGCTTTGCTGCAAAATTCGCTTGTCACCTGTCGCACCCTGTGGTTAGTGGCCCCTGTCGGGCGCGGGTTTTCACCTGCCCTGGCAAACCGTCCTGGCCCTGCTGACCTTGATTGTGCTGCCCATGAGGGGCGGCGGTTGCGGGCCAAAGCCATCATAAGGACAAGATGCGCTCCTCCAAGAAACGCTCGCGTTCCAGCCAGAACCGCCCGCGCACCCTCGGCAATATCGTCAACCGCGTCTTCGACAGCTCGGGTCCCGAGGGCAAGGTGCGCGGCACGCCGCAGCAGATCATCGAGAAATACCAGATGCTGGCGCGCGATGCCCAGCTGTCGAACGACCGCGTGGCGGCCGAGAACTTCCTGCAGCATGCCGAGCACTACACAAGGATGCTGGCCGAAGCGATGAAGGAAATGGCCGCCGAACAGGAGGCGCGCCAGCAGCAGTATCAGCAGACCGGCGGTCCCAGTGGCGGCCAGAATGGCAACCAGAATGGCAACCAGAATGGTGGCCAGAACGGCAACCAGAACGGGGGCCAGAACGGGGGCCAGAATTCCGGGCAGCAGGGTGGGCAATACGGCGGGCAGAACCAGCCGCGGAGCGACCGGCAGGACCGTGGCGACCGCCCCGAGCGTGGCGACCGGCCCGACCGGCCCGAGCGGCGCGACTTCAACCGCGATTACCGCGCCGAGCGTGACCTTGGATCGGAAGACCAGCCCGCGATGGTCGATGTGATCGACCTGCAGGCGGGTGATGATACCGGATTGATCGAAACGCCGGAATCCGGCACGCGGCATCGCGCCGAACCCGAAGCACCCCAGGCCGAGGCCGCGCCGCGCGAGGACCGTCCCGCCCGCCGCCCACGCGGACCGCGCAAGCCGAAGGGCGAAGGCAAACCCGATGGCGAGCCGCCGCAGGAGGCCGCCGAGTAACCCGCAAGGCCGCCCCTTCGGGCGGCCTTTTGCATTCCGGACAGGAAAAAGGGGTCCTCTGGCGTGCCAGAAGACCCGACCGGGCAAGAGGTGCGGAAACGGGGACCTGCTCCGCTCCTTTCGCCCGGGCTTTGGTCCCGGAGCCGCGGTCTGAGTGACCAGACCGAACCCCGGGACCTGCCTGAGACCTGCGATTACATCGCCGGCAGCAGGACCGTGTCGATCACGTGGATGACGCCGTTCGACTGCTTGACGTCGGCGATGGTGACGTTGGCCACGTTGCCCATGCCATCCTTGATCATGATCTTGTCGCCTTCATACATCGCGGTGAACTCGCAGCCGCCGACGGTCTTGACCGGATGAGCGCCCTTGTCGTCATCGACCATCTTCATGATCGCGTCGGACATCGCGTCAGCCGCGACGACGTGGCAGGTCAGGATCTTGACGAGCTGGTCCTTGTTTTCCGGCTTGAGCAGGTTTTCGACAGTGCCCGCGGGCAGCTTGGCGAAAGCTTCATTGGTCGGCGCGAAGACGGTGAAGGGGCCTTTGCCCGACAGCGTTTCCACAAGGCCCGCAGCCTGAACGGCAGCGACGAGGGTGGTGTGGTCTTTCGAGTTCACTGCGTTCTCGACGATGTTCTTGTCTTCATACATCGCCGCGCCGCCGACCATCGGGTTTTCGGCCAGCGCCATGCCGGTCGACAGGGCCAGGATCGCGGTTGCAAGTTTCAGAGATTTCATCGGGTCGTTCCTCCGGGTTCGGGCGGGGTCATTCCCACCTCACATCCGAAGAAACGAAGGCTTTGCGCGGAAGTTTCAGCGGGCCCTACGGCTCACGCTTACGTGATCAGGCACCCTGTCCGACTTCAGCCGTCAGGATCACCGGGCCGGTCGGCTGGCCGGTGGGCGAACCGCCTTCGGGTTCGACCGACACCGCGAAGACAAAGCCTTCGGGCGGGGTCGGGTAGGTCACGACCAGCGGACGATCCTGCAGGAGCCCCAAGGAGACGGGATTCGCATTTGGTGCGATGATCCAAAGTTCGTGCACCTGGCCTTCGACCGCTGGCACCCCGGCCACCCGCGTCACTTGCAGTGCCTCGCCGAAATGCGTGACCCGGTAGGCCAGCCGGTTGTCCGCCGTGGCCAGGGTGGCCACC
>WOUW01000022.1 GCA_009773055.1 Paracoccaceae bacterium | reverse complement strand
TCCGTCACAAGGCACGAGGACATCCACCGGCTGAACGGCCAGCCCGACCTCCTCTCCTCGGCCCGCGGCATCCGGATGGAGGATCAGAGCTACGAAGAATATCTCGCCCGCCGCACCTTCCAGGAAACCGACCCGCCCGAACACATGATGACCCGCGTCAAGGTCGCCAAGGCCTTCTCCAAGCCCGTCATTGCGACTTTCGAGCAGTCCATCCGCGATCTATGCGCCACGATCCTCGACACCGCTCTAGCCAAGGAAACCTTCGACGCCACGAAGGACATCGCCCGCGAGTTGCCGATGCGGATGCTCGGTCGGATCGTGGGCCTCCCCGACGAGGACCTCCCCTGGCTGGTGGAAAAGGGCGACGCCCTCATCGCCAACACCGACCCTGATTTCACCCCCCACGTCCTCGACAAGCTGACCACCGACGAATTCCGCATGATGCCCTTCAACTCGCCCGCCGGGGCCGAGCTTTTCGTCTACGCCAAGGACCTGATGAAGCGGAAGGAAGCCGCCGGGGACACCTCTGGCGTCCTGCACATGATCCTGCAACCCGGCCACGACGGCCAGGTCATGCCGGAAAACGAGTTTCGCAACTTCTTCTGCCTCGTCGTCGCCGCCGGGAACGACACCACCCGCTACTCGATAGCCGCCGGCTTGCAGGCGCTGGCGCACCAGCCCGAACTCCTGCCCCTCATCCAGTCCGGTGCGGTCGACGACACCATGGCGGACGAAATCATCCGTTGGGCCAGCCCGACCAGCTACTTCCGCCGCACCGCGACCCGCGACTTCGAGCTGCACGGCAAAGAGATCAAGGCCGGAGACAAGGTCCTCTACTGGTTCGCCTCCGCCAACCGCGACGAATCCGCTTTCGACCAGCCCTTCCGCGTCGATCTTGGCCGGACCCCGAACAAGCACCTCGCCTTCGGACAAGGCGGCCCGCACCTCTGCCTTGGCATGTGGCTCGCGCGGCTGGAAGTCCGCGTCCTGTTCCAGGAACTCGCCAAACGCATCTCATCCATCGAACCGGCGGGAGAGCAGAAATTCCTGCGCTCGAACTTCGTGGCCGGATTGAAAAACCTGCCCGTCCGCGTGACGCTGCAATAATCCAACGGAGCGTGATGAGGAAAAGTGGGAACCGGTTTTCCTCGACAATCACGCGACCATTAAGAAACAGGGGACAACAACAATGGCCGACCGCCTGCGCGCGATGTTCTGCGATCATCTCAGCCTGATGCGCGGCAAATACCTGCCCGCGTCCAAGCTGAAATCCGACGGCACGCGCATGGCGCGTCCGACCTTCTCGGTCCACTGGGACAAGGACCTGATCCTTGACGCCCCCCACACCAAGTGCCGCGAGGGCATCCCGGACATGGAACTGCGCTGGGTCGCCGAGGAAATCCGCGACGGGTGGGAGCCCGACACCAAGGTCGTCACCGGAGATCTTTACGACAGTGACGGCGCGCGCATCCCGCTCTGCCCCCGCTCGGCCCTGAAACGCGCCGTCGCGGCCTGGACCGGCAAAGGCCTGACCGCCAAAGTCGGGATCGAACTGGAAGCCTTCGCCTTCGAGATCAACGAGGATGATAGCCTTGCCCCGATGCACGCCCCCGGCGGCATCGTCTACGGCACCGGCCCCTTCGCCGACCCAGCAGGCTTCACCGATGCGATCTGGCAACGTGCCGAGGAGGCAGGCTTCCGCCTTGAACTCATCACAGCCGAATACGACACCCCGCAGTACGAATTCACTCTCGCCTATGATGATGCGGTCAAGGCGGTGGACGAAATGGTCCTCTTCCGCCAGATGGCCCGCGAAGTGGCGCTGGAACACGGTATCCTGTTGACCTTCCTGCCAAAACCGATCCTGGAAAAGGGCGGCTCTGGCCTCCATTTCAACCTTTCCTTCGCCGACAAGGCAGGCAAGAACGCGCTGGCAACCGGGCCAAAGGGCGGCCCCGACCACATGAACGACCTTGCAAAGGGCGTGGTCGCGGGCTGGCTGCACCACCACAAGGGCCTTGCCGGTCTCCTCGCCCCCACGGTCGGCAGCTACCTGCGCCTGCAACCCGCCTCGATGTCGGGCTACTGGTGCAACTGGGGCGGCGACCATCGCGGCGTGACCGTGCGTGTGTCCGAAGAGGGCGGCCCGAAGACCCGCCTCGAACACCGCATGGCCGACGCCAGTTGCAACCCCTACAACGCCCTCGCCGCCCTCCTGCAGGCCGGGCTTCTGGGCGTCGAAAACGCCTACACCCTCCCCGCGCCCGAGGCCGGCGACGGCTTCGACCGCACCGATGCAGGCTACGGCGTCGCGGCCTCACTGGCCGAAGCGATGGACGACCTGGAGGCTGACACCGCGCTGGCCGCAGCCCTCGGCCCAGAGCTGGTGGAACATCACCTCTTCATGAAACGGATCGAGGTCACAAAGACGCAAGGCCTCGAAGGCGCGGCATTGCGCGACTATTATATCTGGTATGTCTGAGGGTTAGCCATGAAAGCCACCTGGAACCTGGCCGATGGCCGCGAGATCACCCTCGACGTGCCCGAAGGCCAAAGCCTGATGGAAGCCGCCACCAGGCACGGCGTCCCGGGCATCATCGGCGAATGCGGTGGCTCGATGTCCTGCGCCACCTGCCATGTGGTTGTCCACCCCACTTGGGCGGACAGGGCAGGGGAACCGGGACCGTTCGAGGAAGACATGCTCGACATCACCGAGGCCGACCGTCAGCCAACCTCGCGGCTGTCCTGTCAGGTCAGGATGAGCGCGGCACTGGACGGGATCGTGGTTTCTGTTCCAGAGGCCTGACGACGACCGATTTCACGGTCCACCGGACGGCACCGTGGGCGGGCTGGACCGTGCCGTCCTCGCCCTTTTCGCAACTGCCGGATGGCTGGCAAATCCTTAAGAAACCCTGAATGGCCACGCGCAAGATTTTGTTTTCATTATAGTCTCCAAATCTGCCCACCGTGGGCAGCTGTAACCCTTGCGGCCCCCCGCCGAGGCTGGCACTCTCGACCCCACGGCCAGGGAGGTCCCACGATCCATGACCCGCAACACGACCGAGGGGGGCTACTTCCTCTACCATTCCATCGGCATCTACCCCGGCAAGGAAGAAGACCTGTCCCGCGCGATGGCCGAGTTCTCCGAGGTCTGGGCTGCCCCGAACGACAAGCAGTGGGGCTACGTCCTGCGCAAGCGGCAGGACTTCATCGACCGCTGGCGTCGGTTGATCAATGTCCCGAAGGGCAGCCTCACCACCGTCGACAACGTGACTGAAGGCCTGCAGAAAATCCTCCGCGCCCTGCCGGAAGGAAGCCTGCGCGGCAAAAAAGTCCTCGCCGCCGCCGACTGCTTCCCCTCGCTCCATTTTCTCCTCGCAGGTCTCGCCCCGAAGATGGGCTTCACCCTGACCACCGTCCCCCTTTCCGAAGGCCGCGCCTGGGTGGAGACCGAGGATTACCTCGCCCATTGGACCCCTGACGTAGGCCTCGCCCTCATCACCTGGGTCACCTCGATCGGGTCCTCCAAGATGGACTACCCGGCGCTCGTCGCCCACGGCCGCACAATGGGCACTCTGATGGTTGTCGACATCACGCAGGGCGCGGGCCTGATGCCGTTCGACGCGATGAATCCGAGGGTCGACTTTGTCGTCTCGACCAGCCTCAAATGGCTCTGCGGGACGCCGGGGGCAGGCATCCTTTATGCCGACAAGGACCTGATCCCGACTCTGATGCCGGAAGGCCGGGGCTGGTTCAGCCAGAACAACCCGTTCTCCTGGGATCTCGACAAGTTCGAGTACGCCCCCGACGTCCGCCGCTTCGACACCGGTACGCCGGGGTCGGTCGCGGCTATCGCTTCGCTTCCGGCTCTGGAGTGGTTTTCGAAACAGGATCTGAACGACGTCGCCGCTCACAACCGCCGTTTGGTGGACCGGGTGATCACCCGCGCCGACCGGCTGAACCTGCCGCTCCATTCACCGCGCGACCCCGACAGGCGGGGCGGCGCGGTGATGATCCGGATGCCGGACAAGGCCGAAGCGGCAGCCTGCGTCGGCGCGCTGGGGGTCGAAGGTTATTCCGTCGATTTCCGCGGCCCGATCCTGCGGATGTCGCCGGGTTTCGTCACGGAAGAACGTGCAGTTGATGCTGTCTTCGACATGATGGAGGAGGTGATGACCCGCCGCCGCTGTCGCTTTGCGGGGCAGGGGGAGAAGGCCAAAGGCGCGGCAGAAGTGCTGGCAGCGCTGGCTTCCGGGCTGGCGGGCGGAGCAGTTAGGGTCGTGGACCTGACAGCCCAGCTGGGGCCCGAGACGCCGATCCTCCGGCTTCCCGAAGATCTCGCGCGGAACACGCCCAAGGTCGCGATCCACAGGATCAGCGAATACGACACCGACGGCCCGTTCTGGGCCTGGAACTGGCTCGAACTCGGCGAACACTCCGGCACCCATTTCGACGCGCCGCACCATTGGCTGTCGGGCAAGGATCACCCCGACGGCTTTACCGACACCTTGTCGGTCCAGCGCCTGATCGCGCCCGCGAACGTCATCGACTGCTCGGCCGAGGCCGCCGCCGACCCTGATTTCCTTCTGACCGCCGCGCATGTGAAGGCCTGGGAGGCGAAGCACGGGCCAATCGGTCCGGGCGAATGGGTGCTGATGCGCACCGACTGGGACAAGCGGTCGCATGACGAGGAGTTGTTCCTGAACGAGGACCCCGATCCTTACGAGGACGGCTCACATTCCCCCGGTCCGTCCACGGACTGCATCGACTACCTCTTGGGCAAAGGCATCGTCGGCTGGGGCACGCAGTGCATCGGCACGGACGCGGGGATGGCGGGCAAGTTCAGCCCGCCTTTCCCGGCGCACAACTTCCTGCACCGGGACAACTGTTTTGGGCTCGCAAGCCTCTGCAATCTCGACCAACTGCCGCCGAAAGGCGCAGTGCTGATCGTGACGCCGTTGAAGATCAAGGACGGGACGGGTTCACCCATCCGGGCGCTGGCGTTGGTTTTGGACTGAGCCGTCAGCCCGGGATGAACTGCCTTGCCCGCGCCCGCAGCGCGCCGACATAGGCGAGAACGTCGATGCCAACGCCAACAAATCGCGCGCCGGCCTGCAGGCAATCGGCAATGAACGCGTCTTCGGTCGACAGCATTCCAGCGGCTTTGCCAGAGGCTGCGATCCGGGCCAGCGCGTCCATCACGGCGGCACGGACCTCCGGGTGGCTGGCGTTTCCAAGGTGACCCATGTCGGCCGCAAGGTCCGAAGGGCCGATGAAAACGCAGTCGATGCCGGGGATGGCGAGGATATCATTCAGCGCCGCCAATCCCGCCCTGCTTTCAACCTGCAGGATCAGGCAAATCTGGTCGTTCGCAGTTTTCAGATAGTCCGGGATCGCCGAAAAGCGCGAGGCGCGGGCGAGGGAGGAGCCGACCCCCCGGATACCCTCGGGCGGGTAGCGGGTGGCGGCCAGCGCGCGGCGGGCCTGGTCGGCGGTCTCGATCATCGGGATCAGCAGGCTTTGCGCGCCCGCGTCCAGCGCCTGCTTGATCCTGGCAGGGTCGTCGTCACGCAGGCGCACCACCGGCTGGCTGGGCGAAGGCTCGATGACTGCCAATTGTGCCATTGTCGAGCGCAGGTCGTTCGGCGCATGCTCGCCGTCGACCAAAAGCCAGTCGAAGCCGCAGGTTGCAGCCATTTCGGCAGCGTAGGGGTCGGCCATTCCAAGCCAGCAACCATAGACGGTTTCCCCGGCGGCGAGGCGATGTTTCAGACGGTTCAGAGGGGCGGGCATGGGCTATCCGAAGTTGATGGAGACTGATCCGAAAGCGCCGAAATCGGCCTCGAACCGGCTGCCGGGCGGGGCTTCGATGGCCCGCACAAAACTGCCGGAGAGAACGATATCCCCCGCCTTCAGGCCCTGACCATAGGCGGCAAGGCGCTGGACAAGCCAGAGTATTCCGGTGACCGGGTCGTCAAGGACACCCGCGCCAAGGCCGGTTTCCTCTACCACACCGTTGCGCTTGACGATGGCTCCGACCCAGCGGAGGTCCTGGGTGTCTAAAGCGTGGCGCTGCGCGCCAAGAACAATTCCCGCATTGGCCGCGTTGTCGCTGACGGTGTCGGTGATGATCCGCGCCTTGCCGGTGGCGGGATCGGTGCGAAGGATGCGGGTGTCGAGGATCTCCAGCGACGGCGCAACATGGCCGGTGGCGGCGATGACATCCTTGCGGGTGACGTCCGTGCCAGAAAGATCGCGGGCCATGAGGAAGGCAATCTCCGCTTCGACTCTCGGCTGGATGAAATGGTTTTTCGGAACGGACGAGCCATCCGGAAATACCATGTCGTCGAGAAGGACGCCCGAGTCCGGCGTGTCGATCTTGAGCTGTTCCTGCATGGCGCGGGAAGTGAGGCCGATCTTCCAGCCGATGCGCTTGCGGCCCCGGGCCAGTTTCATCGCGATAAGTTCCGCTTGCACGGCATAGGCGTCGTCCAGCGTCATGCCGGGGTGGGCGAGGGAGAGGAGAGCGACCTGCTGGTGTGTGTCTTCGGCAGTGAGAAGTGCCCGGGCGGCGCTGGCGATTTCCGTTGGGGTCATTCGTCTGCCACGGTGTTGCGCAGACTGGGCAGGCCATCTGCTTCGACCTCAATCACGTCGCCGGGCTTCAGCCAGATCGGCGGATCGAACCTTGCGCCCGCCCCGGTGGGGGTGCCGGTGACGATGATGTCGCCGGCGACCAGCGTGGTGAAGGTCGAGATGTAGGCGATCTGGTGGGCGATCGGGAAAAGCATTCGACCGGTGCGGTCCTGCTGGCGGATGTCGCCGTTGACGCGGGTGGTGAGTGCGATGTCGGCAATCTGGGCGGGGTCGGTGAACGGCGTGAGCCCCGGCCCCAGTGCGCCAGAGCGATCCCAGTTCTTGCCTTGCGTGACATTGAATTTGGCATGCCGTACCCAGTCGCGGATCGTGCCCTCGTTGCACAGGGTGAGGGCAGCGATGTGGGAAAGGGCATCGGCCTCGGGGATACGGCGGCCGGCCTTACCGATGACAATGGCAATTTCGCCTTCATAATCAAGCTGTTCGCTTTCTGGGGGACGAATCAGTGGAGCCCCATGGCCGGTAAAACTGCGCGGAAAGCGGATGAAGAGCGACATGTTGGGCGGCGCCTCTTGCCCGTCCTTGTATTCCGCATTGCGGTCGGGAAAGTTGACGCCGACGCAGATGATCTTCTCCGGGTCAGGGACCGGCGGGTCGTATGTGAACAACCCTTCATGATGACTGGCGGGACGGCCAGTCGCTTCCGCCAGAACCTGCGGGATTGCCCCGGCCTCGATCACATTCCGCAGGGTTTGCCACTGCGGGAAGGCATCCGACAGGGCAAGCACTCCCCCCGGCGCAGTGGTGCCCCAGTGCTGGCGGCCGTTTGAACTGAAGGTGACCAGCATCATGGCGCGATGATCGGGCTGGCTTTGAGCGTCGCTGGGACCGCGGTGGTGTCGGCGAAAAGGCTGCCTTCCTCGAACCAGCTGCGCGGGGCAGGGGCGCCCCAAAGAGTCTGGCGTTGCGGGTCCTTCAGATCCCACTTGATCGGCTCGTGGTCGGGGTCGACCGTCTGGTAGTCGGAACAGTAGATCTCGATGCGGTGGCCATCCGGGTCGCGGACATAAAGGAAAAAGGCGTTCGAGATGCCGTGACGGCCCGGGCCACGCTCGATGTTCGCCAGCCAGCCGGTGGTGGACATGAGGTCCAGCAGGTCGATGATGTTCAGCGGTGTTGGCACCCAGAAGGCGGTGTGGTGCAAACGCGGCCCAAACCCGTTAGTGAACGCCAGGTCATGAACGCCCCCCTTGCGGTGGGTCCAGGCGGCCCAGAGGCGGCCCGTGTCGGCTTCCTCCGTGTATTCCGTGACGCGAAAGCCGATGTCGTTCCAGAAGGCAACAGAGGCGTCGACGTCGGGGGAGAAGCAGTTGAAATGGTCGATCCGCAGCGGTTTCACGCCGTTGTAGAGCTTGTACTGTTGATGGATCGGGGGCAGGCGGTCCATCCGGGCGTGGAACTCCAGCGGGATGCCCTGCGGGTCGCGGGTGCGGAAGGCGCGGGTGATGTGGGGGCTTTCAACCCATTCCACAGGCAGGCTCTTGCCCGCGAAGTGGGCGGCTGCGCGGTCGAGGTTGTCTTCGTCCCAGACCTTGAAGCCCAGAAAGCAGGCTTCGGCCATGGCGGCCTGCTTCAGGATAATGCAGTGGTGGCCGCGTTCCTCCATAGCTCGCAGATAGATCGTCGAGCTGTCCTCTTCACTCACCTGCAGGCCAAGGGTGTCGACGTAGAAGGCGCGGGATTTCGCGAGGTCGGTCACGCCGAATTCGACATGGCTTAGGCGGACGGTGTTGAAGGGTGGGTAAAGGTTCGGGACGGGGACGGGCATGTCAGGCTCCCAGGCGTTGGATCTTGTGGTGACCAAGGGCGAAGGCGGTATTCTTCTGTTCCATGTAGAACTCGAACGACCAGTCCCCGCCATCGCGACCGACGCCGCTGGCCTTCACTCCGCCGAAAGGCGTGGGCAGGTGGCGGACGTTCTCGCTGTTCACCCAGATCATTCCGGCCTCCAGCGCATCGGAAAAGCGCAGCGCGCGGGTCAAGTCCTGGGTCCAGAGATAGCCGGTCAATCCGTAGGCGGTGGAGTTGGCGATCTCCAGCGCCTCCGCCTCGTCGTTGAAGGTCAGAGAGGTGAGGAAGGGGCCGAACACCTCTTCCTGCGCGATCCGCATATTCGGCGTGGCGTCGGTGAAAAGGGTGGGGCGGAAGAACCATCCCGTCTCGCCCAGGCGTGCGCCACCGGCGGCAAGGGTCGCACCGTCGGCTTGGCCGATACCGACATAGGACGTGACCTTGTCGAGATGGGTCTTGTGGATCAGCGGCCCGATCTCGGTCGCCGGGTCAAGCGGGTGGCCGACCTTGATCCGGTTGATCCGATCGACCAGCCGGACATGGAATTCGTCAGCGACGGTGTCTTGCACCAGAAGGCGCGAGGAGGAGGTGCACCGCTCGCCGTTCAGCGAGTAGATCATGAAGATCACTGCATCCAGCGCGCGGTCGAGGTCGGCGTCGTCGAAGACAACGACGGGGTTCTTGCCGCCAAGTTCGAAGTGCACGCGCTTCAGGGTATCCGCGCCTTGCTTCATGATCATCGAACCGGTGCGGCTTTCGCCGACGAAGGCGATGGCCTTGATGTCGGGGTGTTCGGTCAGAGCCTTGCCTGCCTCTTCTCCGAAGCCGTTGACGAGGTTCAGGACGCCTGGGGGCAGGCCCGCCTCATGGCAGATCTCTGCCAGAATACGTGCCGTCAGGGGCGAGAGCTCGGCAGGTTTGTGAACGACCGTGCAGCCTGCAGCAAGGGCCGGGGCGATCTTCCAGGTCGACAGCATGAAAGGCGTGTTCCACGGGGTGATGACGCCCACCGGGCCGATGGGTTTTCGGCTGGTGACGTTCAGGTGGTCTGTGGTCGGCAGCGACTTGCCATCCCGCGCACCGGGCGAAAGGTCTGCGAAGAATCGGAAATTCTCGGCGCCACGCAGGGCGGCCTTCGACATGAAGCGCCAAGCCTGTCCGGTGTCCCAGCATTCGCAAAGGGCGATTTCCTCAGCCCGCGCTTCAATCCCGTCGGCGATCCGGTGCAGGATCGCCTTGCGCTTATCGCCCGGCATCGCCGCCCAGGCCGGAAACGCCGCCTTTGCCGCCTTGGCGGCGCGGTCTATGTCGGCAGCTGTCCCCCGCACGACTTCGGCGATCAGGGTTTCGTCCACCGGCGAGTGTGTCTGAAAGCAACTGGCCGCCGGCACATCCATGCCGTCGATCAGGTTCAGGATGCCGCCCTCCCGAAACCGCGCGAGGTGGCGGTCCAGCTTTTCCAGATGGGTCTGAAGGGTCATTCGGTGCCTCCCGGCAGGTATTTGCGGATCGAGCTGGCCTTGGGCGACAGACCGGGGTCGATGTCACGCATTTCCATCGACAGCATGAACGAAGAGGTGGCCATGACCTCAGCGCAAAAGGCCTCGGCTTCGGCGAAGATCAGCGCGGTCGCCTCGGCTTTGGCTGCGTCCGTGCGCCCGCCACGCAAGCGGACCGAGATATCCAGATAGGCGTGGTCGGGACTTCCGTCCGCGATCACCACATGGTCCGCTCTGATCGCCCGCACCCGGATACCCGCCAAGGGCAGGATTCCCGTGGCCACCGCCGCATCGCGCAGGACCCGGCACAGGCCTGCGACATCAAGGCGATGTTCAAGGTTCGCCGAATAGTCGATCTGTATGTGTGGCATGGCGGCCTCCCCGGAGCAGTCAGCGATATGATACTTGCTTTGGCAAGTAATTTTCGGTGGATTGAGGCCGCCCCGAAAACGCGCCATAACCGGATCATGACCGACACGCCCAGCTTTCGCCAAACCCGTCGCTCCTTGCCGATCGCGCTCTTGCGGGCGCGGGAAACGGTGATGGGGCCGTTCCGCGACATGCTGGCGACGTCGGGTGTCAACGAACAGAAATGGCGCGTCTTGCGCGTCCTGCAGGAACGCGGGCCGCTTGAACTCAGCCAGGTCGCTGCCGAGGCGGTGCTTCTCCTCTCCAGCCTGACGCGAATGGTCGGGCCGATGGTGGACGAAGGGCTGATCTCGCGCATGACACCGCCCGAGGATCGCCGGAAGACCATCGTTGCGATCACCCCGGCAGGGCTTGCGCTGGTCAACGCCCATGCCGCGCACAGCACGGCCATTCTGGGCCGGATCGAGGCCGAGTTCGGCCGCAAGCGGCTTGAGGCGCTTCTCGATCTGCTGGAAGACCTGCAGAAGCTGGACCTCAGAAACGGGTCGACGGCGGCCAGCACCCGGACAAAGCGTTGAACTGACGGTCGGCTTGGCCTGACCTGCTGGAAGACCGTCCAATTCGGTCGGAGATAGCTCCAGTTTCCTGAAATTTTGAACCCTGTTCCCTGTTGTTGAGGCCCGGATCGACGCTTGTCCTAAATCGGCTATTGACGAAGTTTGGATCGTTCCAGTAATCATTGGAACGAACCAAATAGGGTGAGAATCATGCGTTGGGGACTGATCGGGGCTAGCACGATTGCCGGGGAGCACATGATCGGCGCGCTGCGGGCGGCGGGTCAGGATGTGGCCGCCGTCGTCAGTACCAGCGCCGCCCGCGCCGAGGAATTCGCCCGGATGAATGGCATTCCCGGTGCTGAAACCCGGCTGGAAACCGTGCTGGACGACCCCTCGATCCCTGCGGTCTACATCTCTTCGACCAACGAAAAGCATCATGATCAGGCGCTGGCAGCGATTGCAGCGGGCAAGCATGTCCTGTGCGAAAAGCCACTGGCGATGACCGTGGCCGAAGCCGAGGAAATGGTCCGCGCCGCCGATGGGGCGGGGCGGGTCTTTGCCACCAACCACCATCTGCGCTGTTCGGGGTCGCACCGCGCGATCCGGGACCTGATCAGGGCCGGTCGAATCGGTCGCGTGCTGTCCCTGCGCCTCTTTCACGCGGTTCATCTTCCCCCGCATCTGCAGGGCTGGCGGATCGACAACCCTGAGGCTGGAGGTGGAGTGATCCCAGACATCACGGTCCATGACGCCGATGTGGCGCGGTTCCTGCTGGACGAAACGCCGGTCTCGGTCGTGGCGCAATTGGGGACAAGCGGCATGGGGCAGGGGGTCGAGGATTCTGCGATGTCGGTCTGGGCAATGCCCTCGGGCGCGATGGTGCTCAGCCATGAAAGCTTTACCCATCCCTTCGCCGGATCCGGGCTGGAGGCGCACGGCACCGAAGGCTCGATCTTCGCCTCCGGCGTGATGACCCAGGCTCCGGTGGGCGAGATCACTTTGGTCACCGCCGCGGGCCGGGAAGCGGTGC
The DNA here is from genome assembly GCA_009773055.1 of Paracoccaceae bacterium. Classification (GTDB taxonomy): domain Bacteria; phylum Pseudomonadota; class Alphaproteobacteria; order Rhodobacterales; family Rhodobacteraceae; genus Tabrizicola. Next base: position 37,149 of record WOUW01000022.1, on the reverse strand, counting down.
CCTATTCCGCGCATGACCTTTACCTGCAATCGGTACAGGATTTCCTGGCCGCCGTCGCGGGTCTGGGCCAGCCCGCAGCGACGGGCAAGGACGGCATAGCCTCGCTGACCGTGGCCTTGGCTGTCCGGGAGGCCGCCCGCACGGGCCAGCGTCAGACGGTAAGGGTTGCAGCATGACCAAGCTTGTTCCCGCCGCCGAAGCTGTTGCCCGTATCAAGGACGGGGCGGTCGTCACCGTCTCCTCCTCCTCGGCGCTTGGCTGTCCTGATCTGGTCCTGAAAGCGCTGGGCAACCGATTCCGGACAGAGGGTCACCCAAAGGCCATCACCACGCTGCACCCGATTGCGGCTGGCGACATGTATGGCGTCAAAGGGATGGACTGGATCGCGCAGGACGGGCTTCTGGCGCGGGTGCTGGCCGGCTCTTACCCCTCGGGCTCGTCCAATTTGCCGATGCCCGAGATCTGGAAGATGATCGTCGAGGACCGGGTCGCCGCCTATAACGTGCCCTCGGGTATCATGTTCGACATGCACCGCGACGCCGCCGCCCGCCGCCCGGGCGTGCTGACGAAGGTCGGGATGGACACCTTCGCCGATCCGATCCGCGAGGGTTGTGCCATGAACGCGCGCGGGGCCGCTGCGCCGATCGTGAAGCGTGTCGAGTTCGGCGGCGAAACATGGCTCCACTTCCCCAACATTCAGCCCGACGTCTGCATCCTGCGCGCCACCACGGCGGATGAATGGGGCAACCTGACCTACGAACACGAAGGCGCCTATCTGGGCGGCCTCGAACAGGCGATTGCCACCCGCACCAACCGCGGTCTTGTGATTGCGCAGGTCGGTCGGGTGACCGCCAAGGGGTCTTTGCGCCCCCATGACGTGCGCGTGCCGGGTCATCTGGTCGACCTGATCGTGATCGACCCCGACCAGAAGCAGACCTGCGAAACCCCTTATGATCCCGCCATTTCCGGCCAGATCATGCGGCCATGGTCGTCATTCACCCTCGCCGAGCATGGAGTCGAAAAGGTCATCGCCCGTCGCGCGGCGCTGGAACTGCGGGACGGCATGACTGCCAACCTCGGCTTCGGCATCAGCGCGATGGTCCCCCGCATACTGCTTGAAGAAGGCCACCCCGAAGCCGTCACCTGGGCCATCGAACAAGGCGCGGTCGGCGGTATGCCCCTGACTGGCTTCGCCTTTGGTTGCGCCTCGAACGCCGACGCCTTCGTCCCGGCACCGCAGCAGTTCATCTACTTCCAGGGTGGCGGTTTCGATCTGTCCTTCCTGTCGTTCCTGGAGATTGACGTTGAAGGCAACGTCAACGTCTCGAAGCTTGGCAAGAAGCCCTATCTGACAGCCGGCTGCGGCGGCTTTGTCGACATCACCTCGCATGCCCGCAAGATCGTCTTCTCCGGCTGGTTCGAGGCCGGGGCAGGGGTGGAACTGACTGCTACGGGCCTGAAGGTCACCACCCCGGGCAAGTTTTGCAAGATGGTCGACAAGGTCGAACACGTCACCTTCTCGGGCAGCCGCGCCCGTCAGCAGGGGCAAGAGGTCTTGTATGTTACGGAACGCTGCGTGATCCGGCTGACTGACACGGGCCTCGTCGCAACCGAGATCATGCCCGGTATCGACCCCGCCCGCGACATCGTTGCCGCGTCGCAGGGGCGCGTTTCCATCGCTGATACCGCCGCCACCATGCCGCTGTCCTTGCTGACCCACGGCCCGATGGGGTGGCAGCCATGACCAGCGTCCGCCTGCACATTGCCGGTCCGGTGGCCGAGCTGCGGCTTGACAATGCGGCCAAGCTCAACTGCTTCACGGTCGAGATGCTGGGGCAGCTTTCCAGCCATCTCGAGGTGATCGAGGCCCGCCCGGAAGTCCGCGCGGTGATCGTGATCGGCGAAGGCGACCGTGCCTTCTGCTCGGGGGCAGACATCAACGCCTGGGGCGGGCTGTCCCCGGCAGAATTCGCCCGGAACTGGGTTCGGGGCGGGCACCGCATCTTTGACCGCCTCGCGCGGCTTTCCAAACCCTCTATCGCAGCACTGAACGGACACGCTTTCGGCGGTGGACTGGAATTGGCCGCTGCCTGTGACATCCGCCTGATCACGCCCAAAGCCACCATCGCCTTGCCCGAAGCAGGGGTCGGGATCGTCCCCGGCTGGTCCGGCAGTCAACGCCTTGTCCGGCTGATCCCCGAGGGGATGGTGAAGGAAATGGCGCTCTTCGGCCGCCGGATCGGAGCCGAGAGGCTCCTCGCCTGCGGCTTCGTCGCCGAAATAGCCGAGGACGTTCGCGCCACAGCGCAGGAGATCGCCCAAAAGGCCGCCGCCCTGTCGCCACGCGCAACCGAGATCACCAAGGCGATGATCCATGCCGGACAAGGCGAGGACTCCGCAGCCCTGATCGAGGCGCTGGGCTCTGCCGCCATCGCAGCAAGTGACGACCGGCAAGAGGGCGTTACCGCCTTTCAGGGCAAGCGCAAACCAGAATTCCCGGGAACCTGACATGCTTGACCTGACCCTGATCCCCTCGTCGAACGCCACGCTTCCGGCAGCGCCCTTCCGCGCCCGGCATCTGATCGACGGTCGATGGCTGGACAGCTCTGACGCGGCTGTGACCGAACGCGTCTCGCCCTCGCACGGGGTTGTCGTGAGCAGGGCCGCGAAAGGCGGCAAACCCGAAGCCGAAGCGGCCATCGCAGCTGCACGTCGGGCCTTCGACGATGGCCGCTGGAGCCAGCTTTCGGCGAAAGAGCGCGCCGCAGTCCTGTTGAAGGTCGCTGACCTGATCGAAGCGAACGTCGAGCGCATGGCGCTATTGGAGACGCTGGAATCCGGCAAGCCGATCACGCAGGCGCGGGGTGAGGTGTCGGGGGCGGCTGACCTCTGGCGTTATGCCGCCTCGCTTGCCCGGACGCTGCAGGGCGACAGTCACAATGCGCTGGGCGCCGATATTCTGGCTGTGGTTCTGAAGGAACCCATTGGCGTCGTAAGCATCATCACGCCCTGGAACTTTCCGTTCTGGATCCTGTCGCAGAAGCTGCCCTTCGCGCTGGCTGCGGGCTGCACCTGCGTTGTCAAACCCTCCGAGCTTACCCCCTCGACAACCGTGATCCTTGGCGAACTTCTGGTCGAGGCGGGCCTGCCTGCAGGCACCGTCAACATCGTGCTTGGCCTTGGCCAGCCCGTCGGTGCGACCCTGGCCAGCGACCGGCACGTGGATATGGTGACATTCACCGGCTCAACCGCCGTGGGCAAGGGCATCGCCGCTGCGGCCAGCGGCACGCTGAAGAAGGTCGCGCTCGAGCTTGGCGGCAAGAATCCGCAGGTGATCTTTCCCGATGCCGATCTGGAAAGCGCCGCCGATGCTGTGGTGTTTGGGGTGTATTTCAACGTCGGCCAGTGCTGCAATTCGGGCAGCCGCATTATCGTGCATGCAGACATTGCCGAGGCGTTCACCGCCCGCGTGGTCGAACTGTCGCGGCAGGTGGCCTTTGGCGATCCCTTGGACCCCGCGACGCAGGTCGGGGCCATCGTCTCGCCCGAACACGGCGCGAAGATCGACGCCTATGTTGCCGCCGCCCGCAATGCCGGGGCCACCGTCGCGCTTGGCGGCCAGCCGCTGACCATTCCCGGCCTGGCGGCCCAGTTCTACCAGCCGACCGTGGTGACAAACGTCACCCCAGACATGCCTATCGCCCGCGAAGAGGTCTTCGGCCCGGTTCTGACCGTCCTCACATTCCGCACGCTGGAAGAGGCGCTGACCCTGGTCAACGACGCCGATTACGGCCTTTCGGCAGGCGTGTGGAGCGAGAATGTCCACACCTGCCTATCCTTCGCGCGCGGTGCGCAAGCGGGCACCGTCTGGACCAACACCTGGATGGACGGCTTCCCCGAAGTCACCTTCGGCGGCGTCAAGCAATCGGGCCTCGGCCGCGAGATCGGCCGCTACGGCCTCGACGAGTTTACTGAAATCAAGTCGCTCGTGATGCGGATCGGCCGCACGCGAACGCCTTGGGTAAGACCCCGCTGAACAGCGGGCAAATCGAAGCGCAATACGGGAGGAAACCATGCGCCTTTTTGGAACGACGATGACCGCTGCGGCGGTCCTGGTGATGACGACTTCGATCACATTCGCGGAAGACGTCGAAGTCCTGCACTGGTGGACGTCCGGCGGTGAAGCGGCCGCGCTGAACGTCCTTAAGGACAACCTCGGCAAGGCTGGCACCGGCTGGGTCGACATGCCTGTCGCGGGTGGCGGTGGCGAAGCCGCGATGACCGCCCTACGTGCCCGCGTCACGGCTGGCGACCCACCGACCGCCGTGCAGATGCTGGGCTTCGACATTCAGGACTGGGCCGCCGAAGGCGCACTCGCCGACCTGACCGCTACGGCCACGGCGGAAGGCTGGGACAAGGTCGTTCCCGCCGCGCTGCAGAAGTTCTCGACCTATGACAGCAAGTGGGTGGCAGCCCCGGTCAACGTCCACTCGACCAATTGGGTCTGGATCAACAAGGCGGCCCTCGACGCGACCGGTCTTGCTGCTCCGACGACCTGGGACGAGCTGGTGGCCGTCCTCGACAAGATGAAAGAGGCGGGGATCACCCCCCTGGCCCACGGCGGCCAGCCTTGGCAGGAAGCGACCGTTTTCGACGGTATCGTCCTCGGCATGGGCGGCGATCTGTATCAGAAGGCCTTCATCGACCTTGATCCCGCAGCCCTGGGCGGGGCCGAGATGGCCACCGCGTTCGACCACCTTATCAAGCTGCGCTCCTACGTCGACGACAACTTCTCGGGCCGCGACTGGAACCTCGCTTCGGCCATGGTGATCAATGGCGAGGCCGGCATGCAGATGATGGGCGATTGGGCCAAGGGCGAGTTCCTGAAGGCCGGCAAGGTCCCTGGCACCGACTTCGTATGCATCCGCTTCCCGGGCACGCAAGGGTCAGTCACGTTCAATTCCGACCAGTTCGCGATGTTCAACCAGACGAACGCTGCGAAGCAGGAAGCGCAAGTCGCAATGGCCAAGGCAATCATGGACCCAGTCTTCCAGTCGGCGTTCAACGTGGTGAAGGGGTCGGTTCCGGCGCGGACCGACGTGTCGAACGAGGCCTTCGATGACTGCGGCAAGAAGGGCATGGCCGACCTGGCCGAGGCCAATACTGCCGGGACACTCTTCGGCTCGATGGCGCATGGCCATGCAGCCCCGGCGGCGGTGAAAAACGCCACCTATGACGTGATCACCGCGGCCTTCAACGGCGAGTATGCCGATGGTGCCGCTGCCGCTGCCGCGCTGGCCGAAGCCGTCGCTGCCGCTCAGTAACCGCCTGGGGGGGCGGTTACGGCCGCCCCCCGTCCCAAATTCCTTAAGCAAGGATTTTGGTCGACCTGGACGCAAAGGAGGACGAGCATGGCCAACGAGGTCGATTTCCGCACACGTTTGCAGGACTGGCTACCAAAGCTTGTCCTTGCGCCCTCCTTCGCGGTGACGCTCCTCTTCGTCTACGGCTTCATCCTGTTCACAATCGTGCTCAGCTTTACAGGCTCGAAGATGCTGCCCAAGTTTACCTGGGTGGGATTCGAGAATTACCACAAGCTCTTCGCGCTTCCGGCCTGGCACACCGCCATCGTCAACATCGCGATCTTCGCCACGCTTTACATCGTGATCTGCACCCTGATCGGCCTGATGCTGGCGATCTTCCTCGACCAGAAGATCCGGGGCGAGGGCGTGCTGCGCCCGATCTACCTCTATCCCATGGCCCTGTCGTTCATCGTCACTGGCACCGCCTGGAAATGGTTCCTCGATCCGGGCATCGGCCTTGAACGGATCATGCACCAATGGGGGTGGGAGTCGTTCTCCTTCACCTGGATCAAGGACGGGGAGATGGCGCTTTACACCATTGTCATCGCCGCTGTCTGGCAAACCTCGGGCTTCGTGATGGCGATGTTCCTCGCCGGCCTGCGCGGGATCGACAACGAGATCCTGAAGGCCGCCCAGATCGACGGCGCATCGAACTGGCAGCTGTACCGCCGCATCGTCATCCCGCTCCTCCGCCCCGCCTTCCTGTCGGCTTTCGTCATCCTCAGCCATCTGGCGATCAAGTCCTACGACCTGGTCATCGCCCTGACCGGTGGCGGCCCGGGCCGGGCGACCGAGATGCCAGCGACCTTCATGTATTCCTACACCTTCACCCGCAACCAGATGGGGATCGGGGCCTCTTCTGCCGTGATCATGCTGATGACCATCGCCGCGATCATGGTTCCCTACCTTTACGCCGAGCTGAAGGAGAAGAAGTGATGGCTGCAGTGACACAAGACACCGCCGTCTCAACCGGTCGCTTCACCCGGGCGCTGATCTACCTGACCCTCCTCCTCTTTGCGCTCTTTTACCTCCTGCCGCTTTACGTCATGGGCGTAAACTCCCTCAAACCACTGTCTGAAATCACCGGCGGCAACATGATGGCTCTGCCGTCGCAATGGACCCTCGACCCCTGGCGCTCGGCCTGGTCCACCGCCCAGATCGGCGTCGAACCAACGGGCCTCAAGCCCTACTTTCTGAACTCGATCCTGATGGTCGTCCCCGCTGTCGCCATTTCCACCATTGTCGGCGCACTGAACGGCTACGTCCTGACCAAGTGGCGCTTCCGGGGCGACACCTGGGTCTTCGGGCTGATGCTCTTTTCCTGCTTCATCCCGTTCCAGATCGTGCTGATCCCGATGGCCGTCGTCCTCGGCAAGCTTGGCCTTGCGGGCACGGTCACCGGCCTGATCCTGGTCCACGTCGTCTACGGCATCGGCTTCACCACGCTCTACTTCCGCAACTACTACGCCAGCTTCCCCACCGAGCTTGTCCGCGCCGCGATGATCGACGGGGCAGGGTTCTTCCGCATCTTCTGGCGCATCCTTCTGCCCGTTAGCGGCCCCATCGCCGTCGTCAGCGTGATCTGGCAATTCACCAACATCTGGAATGACTTCCTGTTCGGTGTCAGCTTCGGGGGCACCAGCCAGCCAATGACCGTGGCGCTGAACAACCTCGTCCAATCGTCGACCGGCGTGAAGGAATACAACGTCCACTTCGCGGGCGCGATCCTTGCCGCCCTTCCCACCCTCTTTGTCTACATCGGCCGCTACTTCGTGCGCGGGCTGATGGCGGGCTCTGTGAAAGGGTGAAGCATGGTTTCTCGAAGAAAAATCAATCGGTCCAGTGGAGCGATTGAAATGCTGAACGCACCGAGCCCCTGCGAGGGGCCGGGCATTCCGAAGGAATGAAACAATGGGCTTTCTCGACATCCGAAACGTCACCAAATCCTATGGGCCGGTCGAGGTCCTGCACCGCATCGACATCGCGGTCGAGGAAGGCGAGTTCCTTGTCCTCGTCGGCCCCTCAGGCTGCGGAAAGTCCACGCTTCTCAACATGATCGCGGGGCTGGAAGGCATCAGCGGGGGCGAGATCGCAATCAAGGGCCGCGTGGTCAACGGGGTCCACCCGTCGAAACGCAACATCGCGATGGTGTTCCAAAGCTACGCGCTTTACCCCAACATGACGGTGGGCCAGAACATGACCTTCGGGCTTGAAATGCACGGCGTCCCGAAGCCCGACCGCGACCGCGCACTTGCCGATGTGGCCAAACTCCTCCAGATCGAGACGCTTCTCGACCGCAAGCCCGGGCAGCTTTCCGGCGGCCAGCGCCAGCGGGTCGCAATGGGCCGCGCCCTGGTGCGGAACCCCGATGTCTTCCTGTTCGACGAACCCCTCTCCAACCTTGACGCGAAACTCCGCGTCGACATGCGGACCGAGATCAAGAAGCTCCACCAGAAGCTCAAGACCACCATCGTCTACGTCACCCACGACCAGATCGAGGCGCTCACCCTGTCCACCCGCATCGCCGTGATGAACAAGGGCCATGTCCAGCAACTTGGCACGCCCAAGGAAATCTACGACACCCCGGCAAACCTTTTCGTCGCGACCTTCATGGGCAGCCCGGCGATGAACATCGTCCCGGCGACTGTGGAAATGCAGAACGGCCAGCCCCACGCCGCCATTGCGGACGCCGACGGGTCAATCCGCCACCTGCGGTTCTCCCAAGCCAACCTCGCCGAATGGGCGGGCAAGTCCATCCACCTCGGCATCCGCCCCGAGGCGATCACCGACCCCGAAGGCGCGGATCGCAAGTCCGGCAACATCCAGCCTTTCACCAACCGCGTGACCGTTACCGAACCCGCAGGCTCCGACACGTTCGTCACCATGACCCTCTCGGGCAAAGACGCCATCGCCCGGATGCGCGCTGATGCTGCCGTCGTACCGGGACAACATTTCGACTTCGCCATCAACATGGAGAAGGCAGTCGCCTTCGATCCGGCAACCGAGGAACGGATCACCCCCTGAATGCAACCTGCCCCAAACACTGCTGACATTATCATCATCGGTTCGGGCATGGGCGGCGCGACGCTGGCCGCCGCTCTCGCACCCACTGGCCGCCGCATCCTGATCCTGGAACGCGGCGAGCGGCTGAAGGACTCGCCCGAGGCGCGCGACCCCGCCGCCATCTTCCAGCGCGGCCACTTCAAGCCGAATGAGACCTGGCGGGATATTTCCGGCGCGCCCCTTCACCCCGGCAACTACGCCTATGTCGGCGGCAACACCAAGTTCTACGGCGCAGTCCTTCTCCGCTACCGGGCCGATGACTTCGCACCCCTCCGCCACATGGAAGGCACCACTCCCGGTTGGCCAATACGCTACGCCGATCTTGAACCCTGGTACTCCAAAGCCGAAACCCTCTACCGCGTCCGGGGTGACGTCGCGAACGACCCCTCCGAGCCTCCTCACTCCGCCCCCTATCCCTTTCCGCCAGTCCCCGACGAGCCGGACATCCGGCGCCTCCGCGCCGCCTTCCACGCCCAGGGCCTCCACGTCTCTGCCCTACCGCTCGGTGTCGACATCGACGCCTGGCTCAAACGCGCGAAAACCGGCTGGGACGCCTTCCCCTGCACCACCGGCGCCAAATCCGATGCCGAAAGCTGCGCCCTGGCCGAGGCTTTGAAGCACCCCAACGTCACCCTCCAGACCAGCACGAAAGTCACCCGCCTCCTCTCCCAAGGCTGCAAGATCACCGGCGTCGAGGTCGAACGCTTCGGCACCCGCGAGACCCTCTCCGCCCCCATCGTCGTGTTGGCGGCAGGGGCGATCCTCTCCTCCGCCCTCCTCCTTGCCTCCGCCAACGACGACCACCCAACCGGCCTTGCGAACACATCCGATCAGGTCGGCCGCAACTTCATGAACCACAACCTGACCGGCATGGTCGCCTACAACCCCTTCCGCCGGAACCGGACGGTTTACGAGAAGACCATCCAGATCAACGACTTCTACCTGACCGGCGGCCCGAAGGGCGAACCCCTCGGCAACATCCAGATGCTTGGCCGCATCACCGGCCCGATCCTCGCGGGCGAAGCTGGCCTCCCCCTCTGGCTCGCCCACCACATCGCCGACCACTCGATCCACATCATGGCCATGTCCGAGGATCTGCCCGACCCAACCTCCCGCGTGTTGTGGCGCAACGGCGAGGTTGTGCTGGACTGGAAGAAGACGAACACGAAAGCCCACGACCTTCTGGTCAAACGCCTCAAGCAAGCGATGAAGATGGCAGGCTGGCCGATTACCCTGTCTCGCGGCTTCCCCAAATCCAAACCCTCCCACCAATGCGGCACCAACCGCATGGGCGCGGACCCTGCGACCTCCGTGGTGGACCCGAACCTGAAAGCCCACGACCTCGACAACCTCTACATCTGCGACGCCTCGGTTTTGCCCACCTCCGCCGCCGTGAACCCCTCGCTCACCATCGCAGCGCTCGCGCTTCGGGCAGGCGACCACATCGCCAAGGCCATACCATGAAACCCCTTGCCCTCATCACTGGCGGCCAGCAAGGCATCGGTCTCGGCATCGCCCAAGCCCTTGTGAAACAAGGCTTCCGCCTCGCCATCGCCTCTCTCCCGCCCGAGGCCGAGGCCGCACCGGCCCTGCAAACCCTCGGCACCGACGCCCGCTACTACCAGCACGACCTCGCCGACCTGCCCGCCATCCCTGCGCTCCTCGACCGGATCGAGGCCGCACAAGGCCCCGGCACCGCCTTGATCCTGAACGCGGGCGTCGCCGCGAAAATCCGGGGCGACATGCTGGACCTGACCCCGGAAGACCTCGACTGGATCCTCGACATCAACCTCAAGGGCAGCTTCTTCCTGGCCCAACAGGTCGCCAAACGCATGCTGGCCACCCCGGGCGAGCACTATCGCTCCATCACCTTCATCACCTCCGTCTCGGCCCGCATGGCCAGCCCCGAGCGTGCCGACTACTGCATCTCCAAAGCCGCCGCGTCGATGGCCGCCCAGACCCTCGCCCTCCGCCTTGCCTCGCACAACATCGGCGTCTTCGAGCTTCGCCCCGGCATCATCGAGACCGCCATGACCTCGTCCGTCAAAGACAAATACGACGCCCGCATCGCCGAGGGCCTCGTCCCCGCGGGGCGCTGGGGCCAGCCCTCCGACATCGGCCTGGCCGTCCTCCCCCTCGTCACCGGCCAGATGGCCTTCGCCACTGGCGCGGTCATCCCCGTCGACGGCGGGCTGTCCATCGAAAGACTGTGAATATGACCGAAGGCTACGACTACATCATCATCGGCGGAGGTTCGGCAGGCTGCGTCCTCGCTGCGCGCCTGTCTGAGAACCCGGCGGCCAAGGTCCTCCTCCTTGAAGCCGGAGGCCGCGACCGGCATCCGTTCTACCACCTGCCCGCCGGTTTCGCGAAGATGACCAAGGGCATCGGCTCCTGGGGCTGGCAGACCGTCCCGCAGCGGCACATGAAGGGCATGCAGATCCGCTACACCCAGGCCAAGGTGATCGGCGGCGGCTCCTCGATCAACGCCCAGCTCTACACGCGCGGGAATGCGCAGGACTACGACGACTGGCGCCAGATGGGCTGCCCCGGCTGGGGGTATGAGGATGTCCTCCCCTACTTCCGGAAGTCCGAACACAACGACAGCTTTGAAAACCGCTTTCATGGCAAAGATGGCCCCCTCGGCGTCAGCCAACCCCGCGCTCCGCTGCCGATCTGCGAAGCCTTCTTCGCCGCCGGGTCCGAAATCGGCATCCCGAGGAACCGCGACTTCACCGGCGAAACTCAGGACGGCCTCGGCTACTACCAGCTGACCCAGCGCTGGTATCGCCGGTCCTCCACCGCTACAGCCTTTCTGAAACCGGCCCTGAACCGCCCCAACCTGACCGTGAAAACCGGCCAGCAAGTCCTGCGCATCGTCACCGAAAAGGGCAGGGCGATCGGCGTCCAGACTTCCGAGACCACCCACCGCGCGACGACCGAGGTCATCCTCTCCTCCGGCGCCATCGGCTCCCCGCGCCTCCTGCAACTCTCCGGCATCGGCCCGGCGGACGACCTCCAGCGCCTTGGCATCCCAGTGGTCCTCGACCGCCCGCAAGTGGGCGCGAACCTGCAGGACCATCTCGACCTCTTCGTCATCGCCGAATGCACCGGCCCGCACACTTACGACCGCTACGCGAAACCGCTCTGGTCGGCGCTGGCGGGCCTGCAATACCTTTTGACCCGCAAAGGCCCCGTCGCCTCCTCCCTCTTCGAGACCGGCGGTTTCTGGTACGCCGACCCCTCCGCCCGCTCGCCCGACATCCAGTTCCACCTCGGCCTCGGCTCGGGGATCGAGGCAGGCGTCGCTGCCATGCCGCAAGGCGGCGTCACCCTGAACTCCGCCTTCCTCCGCCCCCGCAGCCGGGGCACCGTCCGCCTCGCCTCTGCTGACCCGACAGCCGCCCCCCTGATCGACCCGAACTACTGGGAAGACCCCTACGACCGCGACATGTCGATCAAGGGCCTCAAACTCGCACAAGAGATCATGCGCCAGCCCGCCCTGAAACCCTTCGTCCTCGCCGAACGCCTGCCCGGCCCCGACATCAAGACCGAGGAGGACTACTTCACCTACGCCGTGAAGAACGCCAAGACCGACCACCACCCCGCCGGAACCTGCCGCATGGGCACGGACGCGGAAGCCGTCGTCGACCCCCAACTCCGCTTCAACGGGATCGAGGCCCTCCGCGTGGTCGACGCCTCGATCATGCCCACGGTCGTCTCCTCCAACACCAACGCCGCCACCATCATGATCGCCGAGAAAGCCGCCGACATGATCAACGCCGTCCGGAAAGTCCCCGCATGATCCGCCACATCGTCCTTCTGAAAGCCCGCCCCGAGGTCTCCGAAGCGCAAATCAAAGCGATCTTCGCCGACCTCCATAGCCTGAACCTCCGCGGCATCCTCGCCGTCCACTCCGGCCGCAGCGAAAGCCCGGAAAAGATCGAACGCGGCTATCTCCACGGCTTCACCGTGGATTTCGCCGACTGGGAAGCGCTTGCAGCCTACCAGGACCACCCCGACCACAAACGTGTCGGAGCCGCCCTCGTCGCCGCAGCCCAGGGTGGGATCGACGGAATCCTCGTTTTTGACCTGCCTATCCTTCAGGAGCAGCCATGACCTTTCCCTTGCTCATTTCCCAAATACTCTCTGGGGGCCTGGGGGGCGAAGCACCCCCAGTGACCGAGCCGGTTGCGCGCCCTTGGCGCGCAGAGGCGAGACAAAAGGCTTGCGCGCCAGCGCTCCATTCACGACCCGCCCGAAAGGCCGACCCATGCTGACCCTCCCCACCGCCGACGCCCGGCTTGAATCCTACCGCCTCACCGGCACCCCGCTCGCGCCCCGCGCCCCGAAAGCCGCACTGACAAGAACCGCCTTCGCGGCTGCCCATGTCGTCTCCGACCCATTGCGTGAGCGGAACCCCTGGGACACCCGCCCCGCCGTCGACTGGGACGCGACGCTTGCTTTCCGCAGCCAGCTCTGGGACCAGGGCCTGCATCTCGCCGAGGCGATGGACACCGCCCAACGCGGCATGGGCGTTGACTGGCCGACCGCCGTCGAACTGATCCAGCGCACCATGCGCGCCGCAAGGGTCCACCCCATGACCCCCCGCGTTGCCTGCGGGGCCGGCACCGACCACAAATCGCCGGGCGACCTCACCACCCCCGACGCCATCCTCGCCGCCTACACCGACCAGGCCGAAGCGATCGAGGCGGCGGGCGGCCAGCTTATCCTGATGGCCTCGCGTGCCTTCACCGCGATCAACGCCACCGAAGACAGTTACACCTACGTCTACCGCCGCCTGATCGACGGGGCCAAGGACCCGGTCATCCTCCACTGGCTTGGTGACATGTTCGACCCGGCCCTCGCCGGTTACTGGGGCTCCACCGACGTCGCCAAAACCTCGGACTTCGTTCTCAGCCTCATCGCCGAGAATCCGGCGAAAGTGGACGGCATCAAGATCTCCCTCCTCGATCAGGCGCATGAGGAAACCTTCCGCGCCCGGCTCCCCGCAGGCGTCCGCCTCTACACCGGCGACGACTTCAACTACGCCCCTCTGATCGAAGGCGACGGCACGCACTATTCCCACGCACTTCTCGGCATCTTCGCGGCCATCGCTCCCGCTGCCGCCCAGGCCCTCGAAGCCCTGGCGCAAGGCGATAGCGCCACCTATCACCGCCTTCTCGCCCCCACAGTCCCGCTCAGCCGCGAGATTTTCCGGGCCCCCACCCGCTTTTACAAGGCGGGTATCGCATTCCTCTCCTGGCTCAACGGCCACCAGCGGCATTTCATCATGCCCGCGGGCTTCCAGTCTTCCCGCGACATCACCCACTATGCGCAGGTCTTCCGCCTTGCGGACCAAGCAGGCTTGCTTTCCCGCCCCGATCTGGCAGAAGCGCGGATGCAGACGCTTCTGGCCCTGCACGGGGTCGAACAGGCGTAAGGTGCGATGGACAAGCGGCCGACGATCATCGATGTGGCAACCCTGGCCGGGGTGTCGAAATCGACCGTCAGCCTTGTTTTGCAGCAAAGCCCCTTGGTCAAGGACCAGACGCGCCAAGACGTGCGCCGCGCGATGAGCGAGCTTGGCTATGTCTACAACCGCGCGGCAGCCAACCTGCGCTCGGCCAACGCGGGACTGATCGGCCTTGTCATCAACGATCTTAGGAACCCGTTCTTCACCGAATTTGCCACATCGCTGCAGATGGCGCTGTCGGCCCGCGGCTATGCGACCGTGATCGCCAACACCGACGAAGACCCCGGGCTTCAGGCCCAGGTCGTCGGCGCAATGCTGGAACATTCCGTCTCCGCGCTGATCGTGTCGCCCGCCTATGGCGCCGAATCCGCGACCTTCGACGCCATCGCCCGGGCCAATGTCCCCGCCTTGCAAGTGCTGCGGCGTGTGGTGGACAGCACGCGCTTTCCCTTTGCCGCCCCCGACTATCCCGAAGGCAGCCGTCTTGCGACCGAGCACCTTCTGGCCCAGGGCGCGAAGGCCATCGCATTCGTCGGCGGTCTTGAAGGTCGCGCCGTCACGCAGCTGCGGATGTCTGGCTTTCTTGCCGCACTGGCGGCCCGGGGCTTGCAGCCGCTGCACCTTCCGGGCCGCCCGGGCCGCGCTTTCGGACGCGAGGCCGCGCACCGGCTGGCGCGGGACCATGGGCAGATCGACGCGGTCCTGTGCTTCAACGACCTGACCGCGCTTGGCCTTCTGACCGGCTGCGCCGAGCTTGGCCGTGTTGTAGGCCCGGACCTGAAGGTCGTCGGCTTCGACGATATCGAAGATTGCGCCCAGGCCTTTCCCGCCCTTTCGTCGGTTCGCTGCGACATCGCAGGTTTTGGCCGGGCAATGGCGGAAACGGTGCTCAACTGGCTGGAAAAGGACCAGCGTCCCGCCCCGGAAACCGTTACGCCCGTCACACTCGTTCCCCGCGCGTCGAGCCTTGCCAAATGATTCCTGATCCCGCCACCTTCCTGCGCCAGCTTTTCGACCGTGCCGTCGAGGTTGCCGATCCGATGCGCTCGCTGGCCGGGTTCCTGCCGGAAAAGCCTAAGGGCCGCCTGATCGTCATTGGTGCAGGCAAGGCCTCGGCTCGGATGGCCGAAGCGGTGGAGGCTGTCTGGGGGCCATGCGTCGGCCTCGTGATCACCCGCTACGGCTATGGTCGCCCCTGCAAGGGGATAGAGATTGTCGAGGCTGCGCACCCCGTCCCCGATCAGGCCGGGGTGGAGGCCACCCAGCGGATGCTGCAACTTGTGCAGGGCCTGACCGAAGACGACTTCGTCCTTGCGCTGATCTCGGGCGGGGCCTCGGCCCTTCTGTGCGCGCCCGCGCAGGACATGACGCTGGCCGAAAAGCAGGCGGTCAATGCGGCGCTCCTTGCCTCCGGTGCGCCAATTTCGGCGATGAACACCGTGCGAAAGCACGTGTCCCGCGTTAAGGGCGGTCAGCTTGCCGCTGCCGCCTATCCGGCGCACATGCTGGCGCTGATGATCTCGGATGTTCCCGGCGATGACCCTGCCTTCATCGGCTCCGGCCCAACGGTCGGCGACGCCACGACCCCGGACGAGGTCCGCGCGATCCTCGACCGTTGGGCGATCCCGGTCCCCGACAATGCCCGCGTCGCGCTCGACCATTCCGGCGTAATCCCTCCCGGCGACCCGCGCCTGTCGCGCACCGAGAATGTCATCTACGCGGCCCCCGCCCAATCCCTTGCCGCCGCCGCTGCTTTTGCCGCGCCTTTTGCCCAGGTGCGCACCCTTGGCGACAGCCTTGAGGGAGAGGCGCGCGTGGTCGCCCGCGATCAGGCCGCCAGGGCCATCGAGATTGCGGCGCAGTTGAAACCTGGCGACAGACCTGTCCTCCTCCTGTCCGGCGGCGAACTCACAGTCACCCGCCGGGGCGACGGCATCGGTGGTCCGAATGCCGAGTTCTGTCTGGCCCTCGCCCTTGCGCTGGACGGCCACCCGCAGATCCATGCCATTGCCTGCGATACTGACGGGGTGGACGGCGCTGCCGAAGTGGCGGGCGCTCTGGTTTCTCCCACGACGCTCCAAATCCCAGGGGCCGCCGAAGCACTGTCGCGCAATGACGCGCACAGCTACTTTTCCCGCGCCGGCGCGCAGGTTGTCACCGGCCCGACGCTGACCAATGTCAACGACTTCCGCGCGATTCTGGTGCTGCCACCGGATTGAATGCGGTCAGGCCAGTTCCCGCGACGGACGCGCCGGGCGGGCGGGCAGGGTGATCCGGACGGCCAATCCGCCCAGCCCCTTGCTGTCTTCCAGCACCAGCCCCGCTCCGTACGCCAGCAGAAGGTCGCTGGCGATGGCCAGCCCCAACCCCGTCCCGGGTTTCGACGTGTCCAGCCGCGCACCCGACCGCACCGCCTCGGCCCGGTCCGCTTCGGGAATGCCGGGCCCGTCATCCTCGATCAGCACCTCGATTCCGCCCTTGCGCTGCAAGGCCGTCAGCGACAGCCGCGTGCGGCACCACTTCAGCGCATTGTCCAGAAGGTTGCCCAGCACCTCCTCGATGTCCTGCGCATCCATTCGAACCATCAGCCCCGGCTCGCAGGCGACTGACAGGGTCTTGCCCTCGCGGTCCGCCATCATGCCGAACAGCCGCTGGAACCGGTTGATCGAATGACTGAGGTCGGTCTTCACCTGCACCGTCTCGCCGGTGTTGGCGGTGCGCAACCGCGCCAGCGACCGGGCAAGTTGGGCGTCGACCCTGTCCAGCGCGTCCAGCGCCTTGCCCATGTCCTGCGACTTCTCGGCCAGGACCGACAGCTCGTTGCGCAGGATCGCGCTTGGTGTCTTCAGCGCATGTGCAAGGTCCGCCGCCTGCCGCCGCGACCGGCTGACGATCTCGCGGTTGCGGGTCAGCAGGGTGTTGATGTCGCTGACCAGAGGAGCCACTTCCTCGGGGTAGTCCGCCACGCTCAGTGCTTCGTCCCGGTCCCAGCGCTGCGCCACATCGCGCCGCAGCCGGTCAAGCGGACGCACGATCGCCGCCGTCTGGAACAGCACGCTCGCAAGCCCGATTACCGCCACCAGCGCAAAGGCCGCTCCCAGGCTTTGCCGCAGGTCCCGGCGGTCGGCCTTCAGTTGCGCCAGGCTTTCGCCAACCGCGACGTCCCAGGCGCTACCGTCCTCCAGCGTGATGCGCTGTGCAGCAACCCGCACCTCCTCGACATCCGGGTTGGCCGCATCCCGCAGTTCCAGCTTGGCCTCTACCGTGTCACCGCCCGGCAGGCTGGCGCCCAGAAGCGACCCCGAAGCGAAGATCTCACCCTCTGGTGACGTCACCTGCCAGTAGCGCCCCGAAAACGGCGTCTGATACTGCGGGTCGAACAACAGCTCGGCCAGCCGCGCCGGATCGTCCGCGGCATAGCTCAACGCCACAACCGCCTGCGTATGGCGTTCCGTCAGCGCGCGGTCGAAGCGGTCGGATTCGCGCTGGTTCAGGAAGGAATACAGAAGCAGGATGCCAACCGCCATCGACACCAGCGCCGACACTCCGCCGCTGATCCAGGCTCGTTGGCGCAGAGACACCATCACGCTGCGTCGATCATGTATCCACGCCCGCGCACTGTCTGGATCAGGTCAGGCCCCAGCTTCTTGCGCAGGCGGTTGATGAAGACCGCGATGGTGTTGGAATCGCGGTCGCCGTCGTATTCGTAGATATGCTCGGACAGTTCGGTCCGCGAAATCAGCCGTCCGGTGTTGTGGATCAGATAGGACAGCACCGCGACCTCCTGCGAGGTCAGATCGACCGGCACCCCGTCCACCGTCGCGCGGCCATGGCGGGTGTCGAAAACCACACCGCCCATCTGGAACAATGGATTCGACCGGCCCGAGCTGCGCCGCAACGTCGCCCGCACCCGTGCGGCAAGTTCCGGCAGGTGGAAGGGCTTGGTCAGATAGTCGTCCGCCCCGGCATCCAGCCCGTCGACCCGGTCCGACCAGCCGTCGCGCGCCGACGCTGCGCCACTCGCGCAGAACCGAGATTCCGTCGCGGATCGGCAGGCCGAGGTCTAGGATGATCATGTCATAGGGTTCGGTCGTCCCCAGAAAGCAGGCCTCCTGGCCGTCATTGGCGACGTCCACGATCCGGCCCTCGGCCACGAGGACCTTCTTGATCTGATCGCACAGAACCAGTTCGTCTTCAGCCAGCAGTATTCTCATGTCGGCAAGGATTATCCGCAAATCTGGCAACAATTAAGGCGAAATCAGTTCTTCCCGCCGCCGTTGCCCCCACCGTTACCGTTTCCGCCGCTGTTGCCCCCACCGTTCCCGTTTCCGCCGCTGTTCCCGTTCCCACTTCCACCGTTGTTCCCGTTCCCGCCGGCTTTGCCCTTGGCTTTGTCACTCGCGGCCGGGCCCTTGCCACCCTTGGACTTGGCGCCGCTTTCGGCTGCGGCGACAATCTGCTTGCCGACGGCGGACCCCTTGGCCACCTGTTTCCCGGTCTTGGCGTCGATGATCATGCTTATCAGACTTCCGTCGGTTGTCTTCAGCACGATCCGGTAGAATACACCGTCGGCCTCGAAGGCGCGGGCTTCGACCGGCTCGCCCTCGGTCTGGCGGGCGACGGACGAGATGACCTGCTTCAACCCTAGAAGGTCGCCTTCGCGGACCACACGGCGCAACTCGGCCCCGTCCAGTTCGCGCATCGTTGCCCCCAGAACCGGACCGGTCAGAGCAATCATGGCAAGACACAGCAGGGCAGAACGTATTCGCATGAAAGAAGTATAGCGAACTCTGGATGAACCCAAAATTAACACTCGGTTCCTGCCTCGTTAAACCGGCTTGGTGTCTAACTCTACCACAGATTGCGACTCGGGCTGGAAGCCGGGCCAAAGCCGGGGCTTGCCGGTCGCGCTTTGCAGAGAATTCACCCTCGTGGTCCTGAAGCACGTCAGGACCACACCTAAAGAGAAGGTTCCGTCATGAAAACATCAACTCTCAAGATCCTGCGCACTTGCTCGTTGACCATCGCTCTCCTTGGCTCGGCCGCATTTGTCACGGTTGTTTCGGTTCCCGACATGGCCTTCGCGAAGTCCGGAAATGATGGCGGCAACGGCGGTGGCAACGGCAACGGCAATGGCGGTAGCAACGGCAAGTCGAACGGAAATGGGAATGGGAACGGCAGCAATGCCAAGTCCAATGACGGCGGCGAAAAGTCCAAGTCCAAGTCCAGCGGCAGCGAGACCAGCAGCAAAACCAAGTCGAAGTCTTCGACCAAGTCCAAGCGCCTGTCCGACGAACTGGGGGTTAGCGCCTCGGAGCTTGGCGCTCTGAATGCGGCTCATGCGAATGCCAATGCCTTCAAGAACGCATCGCCGAATTCGCGCGTGGGCCGGATCGGTGCCTATCGTGACGCGGTCGTTGAAGGGCGCGAACTTGAGGCCGAGTTCGAGGAAAAGTCAGCGGTCTTGGATGCGATGACCCCGCCGGCCCGCGATGTTTCCCTGATCGAGACCGATCTGAATGGTGCATTGAATGACGTCGCCACCAAGTCGGACGACGTGGCACGACTGGAAGCCGATCTGGCAATGGCTGGTGGCGCCGACCCGAGCATCGAGGCCGAGCTTGCGGCCGCCCGCGATGCCTTGGCAAATGCCGAAGCGACCGAACGGTCGCTCCAGGTCGAACTGGCCGAAGCCGAAGCCTACGCAACCCTTGAAGCCCAGCTTGCCGATCTGGAAGCACGACTTCAGGCTCAGCCGGAACTGGAACGCGATCTTCTGGACGCGGCCGCCAACAAGCCGGTGACCGACGCTGTTGAAGAAGCGGTCAAAAAGCTTCTCGGCCTCTGACCGAAAGGCACGCCTGACCGGCAGTCTTCCTGCCGGTCATCAACACCGTGGCCAGACGCAGCAATCGAAACGGCCGCCTTGGTGACAGGGCGGCCCTTCTTGCTGCGGGCGTGCGTAAGGGTGTCCAGACGCTGCAAAAGAAAAGGCCGCCCCGGTGACAGGGCGGCCATTCTTCGGCAGTTCATTGCAGTTCAGGCGACGAATGCCCTCGACGCGATCCGATCCAGGATCGCGACGACGTCATCCACTGGCGGAAACTGCTTGCGGTCCGTCAGGAACAAGGTGGCCTTCACCTTCCGTTGCATCGGCATGAGCGCAATCCCCTCAGTTGCGCGCAAGTCGGCGGTCAGGTGCAAACGGCCTTCTTCAGCATTCGAACGCAGCATGATCAACCCCCATTGACCCAGCCAGCCTCCCGCGCATTTCCACGGACAACGACTCGCCTTGTATTGAACATGCATCGGCCATGTTTAACCCGCCACGAACCCGCCGTTCATATTGGGTTCATCTTCGGACCCAAGTGACCTGCGATCCGTATGGGCGGCAGTCGTCCTGATCACGTGAATGTGCTTGACCAGACAAAGAGGGCACCAGATTGCGACCGGACCAGTCATGGTCACCACTGTCTTAACGTCCACAGCCAACCCCTTGATTTCCAAGACCCCGCCAGCCTGTCCACGCGTGGGCAGCCCCGCTCTGGAAATTCCGCCCCGCCTGTGCGATACCCCCCGCCCATGACCCACCCCGACGCCCACCGTCTCTCCGTCGCCCCGATGATGGACTGGACCGACCGGCACTGCCGCGTCTTTCACCGCCAGATGACCCGGCGGGCGATGCTGTATACCGAGATGGTGACCGCCCCCGCCGTCATCCACGGCCCGAAACCGCGCCTCCTCGACTACTCCGCTGTCGAACACCCCGTCGCCCTCCAGCTCGGCGGCTCGGACCCGTCCGAACTCGCGCGGGCGGTGAAGATCGCGTCAGCCTGGACCTACGACGAGGTCAACCTCAACTGCGGCTGCCCCTCGGACCGTGTGCAGTCCGGCTGCTTCGGCGCGGTCCTGATGGAGCGGCCTGCCCTCGTGGCTGACTGCGTGGCAGCGATGCAGGGCGAAACCGACGCCCCAGTCACCGTCAAGTGCCGGATCGGGGTTGACGACCAGGACCCCGAAACGCACCTTCCGCGCTTCATCGAAGCCGTGGCCCGGGCCGGCGTCCGCCATTTCATCATCCATGCCCGCAAGGCCTGGCTGCAGGGCCTCAGCCCGAAGGAAAACCGCGAAGTCCCGCCGCTGGACCATGATCTCGTGATCCGCATGAAGCAACGCTTCCCGGACCTCACGATCTGCATCAACGGCGGCATCACCGCGCTGACCCAAGTGCAGAGCCTGCTCGCCTCCGGGTTGGACGGGGTGATGCTGGGCCGCGCGGCCTATCACGATCCCGCCTCCGTCCTGATTGGCGCGGACGCGCTCTGGGGCGACGCCTTCGCGCCCGATCCGCTGCAGGTCGCGGACGCCATGCGTCCCTACATCGCCGACCACCTTGCGACGGGTGGCAGGCTGCACCAGATCAGCCGGCATATGCTTGGCCTTTTCACCGGCCGACCCGGAGCCCGGGGCTGGCGGCGGGTTCTGTCCGAACGCGCCAGCCGTGATGGAGCGGGACTTGAGGTCCTTGACGCCGCACTGGCCGAACTTCAGGCCAAGGCCGCCTGACGCGGGATCATCCGCGACAAAAGCAAAGCGATCAGTCCGCAAAGGGCGATCGCCCCCAGCATCGGCACCACAGTCCCATCAAGGAACGGCCCTGCCGCTGCCACCAGCACACCAGCTGCGACCATCTGCATCGTTCCCCCCAGGGACGAGGCAAGGCCTGCATTCTCGCCATGCGCTTCCAGCGCCTGCACCTGCGCCGTGGGCAGGATCACCCCCAGAAAGATGTTGCCGACAAACAGCGTGGACATGGTGACCGGCAGGCTGGCCAGTCCCGCAAGCGCCAAGCCGAAGCCCGCGAAGGTGGCAAGGGCAAACCCAAGGCTGGCCCCGGAGATCATCCGCAGCGTTCCGATCCGCTGGGACAAAGGCGAGGCGAATTGCGATGCCGCAAAGAAGCCGATGGCATTGACCGCGAAGGCGAACGAGAACTGCGTCGGGCTCAGCCCGAACTCCTGCGTGTAGACGAACGAGGCACTTGCGATGAACACGAAGAAGCTGGCGAACGCAAAGCCGGCAAGAAACGTCATCACCATGAAATCCCGGTCGGCCAGCAAAAGTTTCGCCCCGGCCAAAGTGCTAGCCAGATCGAACCGCTGCCGGTTCCTTTCCGTCAGCGTCTCAGGGAGCGCAAACTGGATCAGGAAAAAGCTCAGGACCGCCGCGACCAGGAGTGCCCAGAAGATCAGTCGCCAGTCCCCGATGGTCAGTAGTCCTGCCCCGGACAGTGGAGCGAGAAGGGGCGAAACCGCGATGACGATCATGATCGTCGACATCATCCGCGTCGCTTGCGGGCCGGTTGCAAGGTCGCGGATCACGGCACGCAGGACGACCATGTTGGCAGCCCCGCCAAGGCCCTGCACCATGCGCCCGACGATCAGCCAGCCGATCGACGGGGCCAGCGCACACATGACCGTCCCGGTGATGAACAGCGCCAGCCCGGCATATAGCGGCGGCTTCCGCCCCGCCTGGTCCGCCCAGGGCCCATAGACCAACTGGGCAAGGCCGAAGGTGATGAAGTAGCCGACAATCGTCCATTGCACCGCCTGCTGGTCGACCCTGAAGTCGAGCCCGATGTCGGGCATCGCGGGCAGATACATGTCGATTGCAAAGGGGCCAACGGCGGCAACAAGTCCGAGAATCACGGACATAAGGGTCAAAGATACCGTGCGGGCCATAATGGACCTTTCTATGAACTGCTATGCGGAAGGCCGCCAGCCTTACGCGGATTCGGTAGCAATGGAAAGCCCCGCCCCAAGCGTTCTGCGGTCTGGTCTGTCCGTCGTCCCGCGGCTAGGCTGGCCGCCTGTCCAGACCCTGTTCCCCCCGAAAGCCCGATGCCCGATCCTTCCCTGCTTCTCCCCATGTTTGCCGCCCTTCTGGTGATCGGAGCCTTCGCCGGGGTGATCGGCGGGCTTCTCGGCGTCGGTGGCGGGATCGTCCTCGTCCCGGCCTTCTTCTACGCTTTCGGAAGTCTTGGTTACGGTGGCGATCAGCTGATGCAGGTCTGCGTTGCCACCTCGATGGCGACCATCGTCATCACCTCGTTCCGGTCGGTCTCGGCTCACGACCGCAAGGGTGCGGTAGACTGGGAGGTTCTGAAGACCTGGGGTCCGAGCCTCGTCATCGCTGCAGCCATCGGAACTTTCGTCGCCTCCAGGGTCTCCTCGGTCACCTTGCAGGCGGTCTTCGGGGCATTGGCGGGGATTGCGGGCCTCTGGATGGCCTTCGGGCGTGATGGTTGGCGGCTAGGTGAACAGATGCCCGACCAGCCTGTGCGCAGCGTTCTGGCCGGGGCAGTTGGTTTCTTCTCGGCCATGATGGGCATCGGCGGTGGCACGTTCGGCGTGCCCCTGATGACGCTGTATTCCCTGCCGATCCACCGCGCTGTCGCCACCGCTTCGGGCTTTGGTGTCCTGATCGCCGTGCCTGCGGTGCTGGGCTTCCTGCTTCTCCCCGTCGCGTACGCGCCGCCCTGGACGGTCGGAGCGATCAACCTTCCCGCCTTCCTGGTGGTCATCGGCACCACGCTTCTGACCACGCCCTTCGGGGTGCGCCTTGCGCATGCGATGAACCCGAAGCCCCTGAAACGCGCCTTCGCCGTGTTCCTGACCCTCGTCGCGCTCAACATGCTACGCAAGGTCCTGGGGTGGTGATGCCCGGCTGGCAAAAGCTCGGCCCGCATCCTGCCATTTCCGCCTGGGCTGCTGCGGCACGGACAGCCGCCCTTGCCACGCTGTCCACCACGACTGAGACTTGGCGCTGCGGCGGCACCTGGTTTGTCGGCGTCGACGCCCTGCCGAACGGCCCGGACGGCGCGGTCGGCGGCGTTGCCTTCCCCTGGGACGCACTTCCGATCCCGCCGCAGCCGCTGCACCGCGCCCAGTTGTCGGTGATCCGCCCCGGCTATCCGCAACCCTCACTGGACGAGACTTCGGCTGCCTTCACCTACCGCCAGACCCGCGATGCCGCGCATCTCGATGGCCTTCTGCCCATCGGCCCCGACAAGCGGCGGATGGTCAAGGAACCCCACGCCTGGATTCTCGGCCTGCCGCTGAACGACGGCACCGCATCACCCCTGACCGTCTGGGAGGGCAGCCACGAACGTCTCCGCGCCGCCCTCCTGCAGGCCCTCGAACCCCATCCGCCCGAAACCTGGGGCGACGTCGACATCACCGAACCCTACCAGCAGGCCCGGCGCGAGATCTTCGCCGCCTGCCGCCGTATCGAACTTCCCGCCCGACCTGGAGAAGCCACGCTCCTCCATCGCCTCACTCTCCACGGCGTTGCCCCCTGGAAACCCCAGGACAAGGCCCCGCCCGAGGGCCGGATGATCGCCTATCTCCGCCCGCAATACCCAAGCGTCCACCAGTGGCTCAACGCCCCCTGATCTTGCCCATGTCCCAAATACTCTGGGGGTTTGGGGGTGAAGCCCCCAATTCGGAGACAAGCGGGCCATGGCCCGCGCGGGCGACCCAAGGACTCCGTGCCTGCCAAGGCACTCTGCCTGATTACCGCTCCAGCCGGGCCAGCCGCCCGCCGCGCCGCTTCTGCAGCCGGGGGGCACGCGCCGGCAGGTCAGCCATCACCTCGGCCCGCTCTTCATGCGTCATCCTCGACCAGGTCGAGATCTCGTCGATCGACCGGAAACAACCGACGCAGATGCGTTCCTCGGGGTGGACGACGCACAGCTTCACGCAAGGGCTGGCGATTTCGTCACGCTTCCAGACATCGTCCTTCACGAAAGGTCACTCCGCCCCAAATGCGCCATCCGGTCCAGCGCTCCTTGCAGGATATAGCCCGCCGCCACCTGATCGATCACCTCTTTGCGACGTTTTCTTGACGTATCCGCCTCCAGGAGTGCCCTTTCTGCCGCAACGGTTGACAAACGCTCATCCCAATAGCAGATCGGCAACGCGGTCAGCTTCTCCAGATTGCGCGCAAAGGCCTGCGTCGCCTGCACCCGCGGACCTACAGAACCGTCCATGTTCAAGGGCAGGCCCAGCACGATCCCGAAGGCCCCCCGGGCCTCCAGCAGCGCCAGCAGTCGCCCTGCATCCACGGTGAACTTTTCGCGCCGGATGACCTCGACTGGCGTTGCCACCTGCCGGCGCAGGTCCGACAGCGCAACGCCGATGGTCTTGTCGCCAAGGTCCAGCCCGGCAATAGCCCGGTTCGGACGCAGGGCCGCCAGAAACTCCTCGACCGACGCACAAATCACGGGTTCAGCCCGGTCTCGACCGCCGCCAGCCGCAGGAAGGACAGCTCCGCCGGGCGACCCTCGAACTTGGCTTTGGCTTCATCATAGATTTTCTGCGCCTCGGGCAGACGTTCCAGCACGGCAAGCGACCGGATCAGCCGGTTCCAGTCCTCGACGGCGCCGCCTTCGGTTGCCAACCGGTCCGACAATTGCGCGACCATCCCCTCGATCATCGCCTGTCGGTCTTCCGGGCTCATCTCGCTTGCCGCGGCCATATCTTCGGTCGTCGGCCCCGTTGTCGCCGCGGCCGGGGTGTAAGGTATCCCGGCCAGCTCGGCCACCTGTCCGATCCGCTCGCGAATCGAGGCAACCCAGGGCGATCCTGGCATTCCGTCCTCGGCGATGGGCCGCCAGAAGCGGAAGGTCTGGTCAAAGCGTCCGCCCTGCAGGAACATCTCGCCCACAAGATAGCGGGACAGCTCGTTGCCCATGTCCGCCTGCAGACTGGCCCTGAGCGCGGCCTCGGCCTCGGGCGAGACATAGCCGTTTGCCTCGGCCACCAGCGCCAGCGCCAGGTTCGCGTGATCGTTCGACCCGGCCGCATCTCCAAGAACGACCAGAAGACGCTCCTGAACCCGGACCGCTTCCTGCAACCGCCCTGCCTCGAATGCCTGCCGAAAGCGGTCGCGCAACGCGACAGGGTCGCTAGCCGCTGCCAGCTCTGCCTGCAACCGCTGGTCGACGACAGCATCCCGCGCCCGGCCAAGGGTCGCCAGCTCGGCTTCCTGTCCGGGGCGACCGGCCATACCTGCGTCCAGCTCGATCAGCCGCGGACCCAGGGCCATGTCCTTGTAGCCCGGTGCCCCAAGCCCCCAATAGGCCCCAAGCGCCCCCGGCAGGACCAGGCCCAGGATCAGCCCAAGGGACACACGGTAGGGCGCAGTGGACATGCCCACCGCAGGGGCCGACGCCCGTGTGCGGTCCGCCTCGATCACCCGCTTGCCGATCTCGGCACGCAGTCTTGCAGCCTCGTCCGGGCCGATGGTGTTTCGGGTCAGGTCCCGCTCGATCTCGGCCAGCTGGTCGCGGTAGACCGCAAGGTCGGATGCGGCACTGTCTGCTGCCGCAGCCGGCACCCGGCGCATGGCAGCCACCAGAAGTGCCACGACCACCGCCGCAAGTCCCCCGGCCACCGCCCAGAATTCCCAGCCTGCCATCGCCTGCGTTCCCACCAACATTTCGGGCCCGACATAGTCGTTTCCCTGTGCTCAAGAAAGGGTCATTCAGCCGCAGCGGCCGATGTCGCCCGCCGCATCGCCGCGGAAGCCGAGATCATGTCGCAATTTTCCCGATTGTGCCGCAGGCGGGTGTGGCTATAACCCAAACTCGATCCAAGACATGGTAGCCGGACCCGCTCTGGCAGCCCCCGTCCGACAAGAGGCCCCGATGAAGCGTTATTCGGTCTTTGCCATCGCCCGCGAGGCAATGCGGTATCACATGGGCTGGGAACGCGCCTGGGCCTCGCCCGAGCCGAAGGCGGCCTATGACGCGATCATCGTCGGGGCAGGGGGCCATGGGCTTGCGACCGCCTACTACCTGGGCAAGAACTTCGGCATCACCAATGTCGCGATCATCGAAAAGGGCTGGCTTGGCGGTGGCAACACCGGCCGGAACACCACGATCATCCGCTCGAACTACCTGCAGGACCCGTCGGCCGCGATCTACGAAAAGTCCCGCAGCCTTTACGAAACGCTCAGCCAGGACCTGAACTACAACGTCATGTTCAGCCCCCGCGGCGTGATGATGCTGGCCCAGACCCATCACGAGGTGCGGGGCTATCTCCGGACCCAGCACGCCAACGCCCTGCAAGGGGTGGCGACCGAATTCATCACCCCGCAGCGGGTCAAGGAACTGTGCCCGATCCTGAACATCGACGGTCCGCGCTACCCGGTCCTCGGCGCGCTCTGGCAGGCGCGCGGTGGCACCGGGCGGCACGATGCCGTTGCATGGGGCTATGCCCGGGCCTGCTCAGCTATGGGAATGCACATAATCCAGAATTGCGAAGTTAAGGGTGTGCGTTCCGAAAACGGCCAAGTCACCGGCGTAGACACGACCAAGGGGTTCATCGGCACCAAGAAGCTGGGCATGGTCGTCGCCGGCCATTCCGGGCAGCTGGCCGAAATGGCCGGCTTCCGCCTGCCGATCGAGGCTGTGGCGCTGCAAGCCCTGGTCAGCGAACCGATCAAGCCCTGCATGGATGTCGTGGTGATGGCCAACACCGTGCACGGCTACATGTCGCAATCCGACAAGGGCGAGATGGTGATCGGCGGCGGCACCGACGGCTTCAACAACTACACCCAGCGCGGGTCGTTCCATCACATCGAGGAAACGCTGCGCGCGCTGGTCGAGACCTTCCCGATCATCTCCCGCCTCAAGATGCTGCGGCAATGGGGCGGCATCGTCGACATGACTGGTGACCGCTCGCCGCTCATCTCCAAAACACCCCTCGGCAACTGCTTCATCAACTGCGGCTGGGGCACCGGCGGGTTCAAGGCGATCCCCGGCTCCGGCTGGGCGATGGCGGAACTGATGGCCAAGGGCGAACCCGGGCCTCTGGCCGAAGCGTTCAACATGTGGCGTTTCAAGGACGGCCAGTTCATAGACGAGTCTGTCGCCGCGGGGGTGGCGCACTGATGCTCACCTTTCGGCAACTCCTTGCCGATGACATGTCCGGGTGGAACCCCCGCCCGGCAGTCCGCGTTTCCATGCCAGTTGAACTTAGCATGGAGACCCTCCAATGGCCTATGAAGACAATACCAAGACGAACGTCCGTGAGACCGTCCGCACCACCGAATCTTCCAGCAACAGCATGCCGCTTATCGTTGGCGGCCTTGTCGTGGCCGTGGGATTCATCCTGTGGCTCGTTTTCGGCAGCCCCGGCCCCATTTCCACGTCCGAGCCTGCGTCCAACACCACAAACGTCACCATCGAGCCACCCGCAGCTCCGGCGGATAGCACGACAAATACCACTATCGATCCCGCACCGGCAGCACCCAATCCTGAGCCTGTGGCACCCGCAACCGGAGACGCGCCCGCAGCTGCCGCGCCCGCAACTCCTCCGGCCAACCCGTAACAACCACCTGTCCGGCGCGCGGCTTCCGTCGCGCGCCGGATCGCAGGGTTCGAGCGAGGTTCGGTCATGATCCGCGACCTTGGTCCCTACGTGCCGAAACGACCGTACAAACTCAACCCACCGATTCTGGCCATGCTATTGAACGGTTTGCACGACCATCATCAGGGCCGTGTTTTCGTTCTTCAGATCGGCGCGGGCAACGGTGAAGCCGACCTGCCGCTTCTGCAACGGTTCCGCGAAGACGGATGGTCCGGCCTTCTGATCGAACCCCAACCGCAGACCTTTTCTGAGCTTGAGACGCTCCACGCCGACAGCGACCGTGTTGCCGTCCTGAACTTTGGCATCTCGGATATCTCTGGCAACTTGCCGCTTCATTCGCTCAACCCCGACGCCGAATCCCGCTACCCCCGTGCGCCCCGGGGCCGGGCGTCGCTGATCCGCGACCGCATTGCCACGCCCGGCGTCACGGACGAGGACATTCAGTCCGTCGAGGTGCCTTTTTTGCGCATGGACACCGTCCTGCATGAGCTTGGCATCGACTCTGCCCAACTCGTTGTGATCAACGTCGGCGGGCATGAGGCTCAGGCACTGAATAGCTTCGACCTGTCGGCACTCGATCCGTCCCTTGTGCTGATCCATTCCACGCCCGGAACGGCCAACGAAGATACCTGCGTCGCCACCGTCATCGCCGCCGGTTCCACGCCCTTCCGCGTCGCCGACTGGCTGGTTGGCCTCGCCCCCTCCCGCCTGTCCGTCCCGCTGGAAGAGCTCTTGACGTTCTTCCACAAGACCCTTGGCGCTTCGGAAATCGAAGCATGACCTTCGCCGCATCCCTTACCCTGGAACTCCTGCCATGCTGATCCTTGAATGCCCCTATTGCGGCGTGAAGGCCGATGAGACCGAGTTGTCGCCCGGTTACGAGGCGCATCTGAAGCGCTTTGGCCCGGGTGCCAGCCCCGAAGAATTCGAGGCCTACATGTTCGCCCGCAAGAACCCCAAGGGCGTCCATTTCGAACGTTGGCGGCACAGCTACGGCTGCGGCAAGTGGTTCCTTGCGGCCCGCTGCACCGCCACTTTGGAGGTTTTCGGGACCTACTCTTCACAGGTCTCTGAACCCCCCGCCGACATCATTGCGAAGATCCAGGCCCGCCGCCCCGGCTGGCAGCCTGACGGGAAGGTCACGAAATGAGCACGCGTCTCGCCAAGGGCGGCCGGTTGATCAACCGTGCGGCACCAGTCGAATTTTCCTTCAATGGCAAACGTTTCCGGGGTTACGAGGGTGATACCCTTGCTGCCGGACTTCTGGCGAACGACCAGATGCTTGTCGGCCGCAGCTTCAAGTATCACCGGCCGCGCGGCATCGTGGCGTCCGGCCCCGAAGAGCCGAACGCGCTGGTGAACCTCGGGTCGGGCGCCCGACTGGAGCCGAACCAGCGCACCACGACGACCGAGCTTTTCGACGGGCTGGAGTCAACCAGCCAGAACCACTGGCCAAGCCTCGAATTCGACATAGGCGTGGTCAACAACACCGCCGCCCGCTTTCTTCCCGCTGGCTTTTACTACAAGACCTTCATCCACCCGCGCCCGTTCTGGAAGCATGTCTTCGAACCGATCATCCGCCGCTCGGCCGGGCTTGGGAAGGCACCGACCACCGGCGACGCCGACCGCTACGAACAGGTCTACGCCTTCTGCGACGTGCTGGTGGTGGGTGCAGGTGTCGCGGGTCTTCTGGCGGCAAAAGCCGCCGCTGACGCAGGAAGCCGCGTGATCCTGCTGGAGCAGACCCCAACGCTTGGCGGTCGTGCCCCGGTTGATGACACCGAAATCCAGGGCCAGCCGGTCGATGCCTGGCTGACCGCCATCGAAGCCGATCTCGCCGCCCGCGACAACGTCACGATCCGCACCCGCACCTGCGGCTTTGGGGTCTATGACCACGGCTATGTGCTGGCCGACGAGCGCGTCGCAGACCACACGCCGGGCGACGGCCGCCCCAAGCACCGCCTCTGGCGCATCCGGGCGGGCAAGATCGTCACCGCCACCGGCGCCATTGAACGCCCGCTCAGTTTTGCCGGGAACGACATCCCAGGCGTGATGCTGGCCTCGGCGGTCCGCGACTACGTGACAAACTACGCCGTCTCGCCCGGCGACCGCACTGTCATCGTCACCAACAACGACTCTGCCTATCATACCGCCCTTGCCCTGAAATCTGCGGGCCTCGACGTCCCGGCCATCCTTGATGCCCGTGAGGTCGCCGACGGCGCTCTGCCCGAGGCTGCCCGTGCCGCTGGTATCCGCGTCCTGACCGGCAAGGCCATCGCCAAGGTCAAGGGTAGCAAGCGCGTCAACGGCGTCGCCATCTGCGCCCAGGCAGGCGAGGGGGCTGTGCAGGAAGAAATCGCCTGCGAGGCCGTCGCGATGTCCGGCGGCTGGTCCCCCGTCGTCCACCTGTGGAGCCATTGCGGCGGCAAGCTAACCTGGGACGAAGGCATCTCGGCTTTCATCCCCGACCCGTCCCGCCCACCGCTGAACCATGACGGCTCGGCCATGGTCGAAGTCGTCGGCGCTGCTGCCGGAGACCTGAGCCTTACGGGTTCTTCAGTCGCGATCCCCCCGGTCTGGGTCATGCCGCAGGGCGCGCCGATCCAGCTGCGCTCGAAGATGTGGCTCGACTACCAGAACGATGTGAAGGTCTCGGACGTGCAGCTTGCCGCGCGTGAGGGCTATCAGTCGGTCGAACATACCAAGCGCTACACCACGCTGGGCATGGCCACCGATCAGGGAAAGCTTAGCAACATCAACGGACTCGCCGTGCTTGCTGATGCTTTGGGTCAAGAGATTCCTCAGGTCGGCACCACCACATTCCGTCCGCCCTACACGCCCGTCACTATTGGCGCGCTGGCTGGCGAATCCCGGGGCGAGATCTTCCAGCCCCTCCGCCGCACGCCGATGCACGAAGCGCATGAAAAGGCCGGAGCCTACTTCGAACCTGTTGGCCTCTGGCGGCGCCCCTACTGCTTCCCGCGGGCCGGGGAGACGCACGAACAGGCCGTCCACCGCGAGGTCCTGAACACCCGCACCAACCTCGGACTTCTCGACGCCTCCACCCTTGGCAAGATCATCGTCAAAGGCCCCGATGCGGGCCGGTTCCTCGACATGCTCTATACCGGAGTCATGTCCACATTGCCGGTCGGCAAGTGCCGCTATGGCCTCATGTGCAACGAACAGGGCTTCCTCTCGGACGACGGCGTCGTCGCCCGGATCGACGAGGACACCTGGCTCTGCCACACCACCTCGGGCGGCGCCGACCGCATCCACGCCTGGATGGAGGACTGGCTGCAGTGCGAATGGTGGGACTGGAAAGTTTACACCGCCAACGTGACTGAACAGTATGCCCAGGTCGCAGTTGTCGGCCCGAACGCGCGGAAACTGCTGCAAGTTCTTGGTGGCATGGACGTTTCCAAGGAAACGCTGCCGTTTATGCAGTGGGCGGACGGCACTTTGGCGGGCTTCCCGGTGCGCGTCTACCGGATCAGCTTCTCGGGTGAGTTGTCTTACGAGATTGCAGTCCCATCCAGCCACGGCGCTGCCTTCTGGGCCGCCTGTGTCGACGCTGGAAGGGCTTTGGGCGCAATGCCTTACGGGACGGAATGCCTGCACGTGATGCGCGCCGAAAAGGGCTTCATCATGATCGGGGACGAAACCGATGGCACGGTGATCCCGCAGGACCTTGGCCTTGATTGGGCGATCTCCAAGAAGAAAGCCGACTTCCTTGGCAAACGCGGGCAAGAACGCGTTTACCTTGCCAGCCCCGACCGCTGGAAACTGGTCGGGTTCGAAACCCTCGACGGGTCGGTTATCCCGGACGGCGCTTACATCATCGCCGATGGGACAAACGCCAACGGCCAGCGTAACGTCCAGGGCCGCGTGACCTCGACCTACTATTCACCGACCCTGAAGCGCGGCATCGCAATGGGCCTTTTGAAACAAGGGCCTGCGCGGAACGGCGAGGTGGTAGAGTTCAACACGGTTGCAGGCGGCACAGTGAAAGCGCGGGTGCGAGACATGGTCTTCTATGACAAGGACGGGGAGAAGCAGAATGTCTGATCCAGTCTCGGCGCTGAACGGCGCAAGCTTCCAGGGCTTCGCCTCCATCCGTGAAATCGGCCCCATCGGAATGATAACTCTGCGTGCCAAAGGACTGAAATCGCTGGACAAGGCGATCAAGTCGGTCACGGGCACCAAGACCCCGGCCCAAAGGCGCATCGAGGTTAACGGCGACCGCGCCTGCGGCTGGATGAGCCCCGACGAATATCTGCTGATCCTGCCCTACGCCGGGGTCGCCGACGCATTGGCGAAACTCGCCAAGTCCCTGTCGGGAGAGCATCATCTTGCCGTCGACGTCTCTGACGCCCGCGCCGTCTTCCGGATCGAAGGCGACAAGGCTGCGGATGTTCTGCGCAAGCTGTTTCCGGTCGATTTCGAAGTGCTTGAACCCGGAGAGATGCGTCGCAGCCGCGCAGCCCAGGTCCCCGCTGCGTTATGGAAGCAAGATCAAGGGTTTACGCTGGTCTGCTTCCGGTCGGTTGCGACTTATGTGATGGGCCTCCTGACCCATTCCGCGCAGCCGGGCAGCGAGATTTGATCGCGACTGTCCCGGACCGACGCAACCGGTTCGGCGCGGCAGCGTTAAACC
Source organism: Paracoccaceae bacterium (assembly GCA_009773055.1). Lineage (GTDB taxonomy): Bacteria > Pseudomonadota > Alphaproteobacteria > Rhodobacterales > Rhodobacteraceae > Tabrizicola. The sequence goes on along the minus strand of WOUW01000022.1, from coordinate 4,158 downwards.
CGCAGTGACACCGGGCATATCGCCCGCTTGCCCTTGACCTTGACCGCTGATGCCCTCTTATTCGTCGCAAGCCGTCAAACCAACAGGAGTACCGCCATGGCCTTCACCCTGCCTGATCTTCCCTATGCCCACGACGCCCTGGCTGCGCTCGGCATGTCGAAGGAAACGCTCGAATATCACCACGACCTTCACCACAAGGCCTATGTCGACAACGGCAACAAGCTGATCGCCGGGACCGAGTGGGAGAACAAATCCGTCGAGGACATCATCCGCGGCACCTACCAGGCCGGTGCGGTCGCCCAGAACGGCATTTTCAACAACGCCTCCCAGCACTGGAACCACAACATGTTCTGGACCTGGATGGCCCCGGGCGAAGGCAAGAAGATGCCAGGCGCGCTGGAAAAGGCGCTGACCGACAGCTTCGGGTCAGTCCAGAAGTTCAAGGACGACTTCGCCGCTGCAGGTGCGGGCCAGTTCGGTTCGGGCTGGGCCTGGCTTGTCAAGGACAAGGACGGCAGCCTGAAGGTCACCAAGACCGAGAACGGCGTTAACCCGCTTTGCTTCGGCCAGACCGCCCTTTTGGGCTGCGACGTGTGGGAGCACAGCTACTACATCGACTTCCGCAACAAGCGCCCGGCCTACCTGACCAACTTCCTGGAAAAGCTGGCGAACTGGGAAGCGGTGGCCGCCGGTCTCTGACCCGGTCGAACGATACCAACGGGCCCGCAGAGCGATCTGCGGGCCCGATCTCGTCTTACCCGAAGGGCTCGGCCAGGGCGGCTTCCAGCGCGGGCACATCCGGCACGGCCCGGAAATGCTGCAAAAGCGAGGCATCGGCGAAGCCTTCGGCGATCACATGGTCCAAAAGCCGCAACAGGGGCTGCCAGTAGCCGTCCACATCCAGAAGCAGGATCGGCTTTTTGTGCAGACCGATCTGCGCCCAGGTCAGCACTTCGAAGAACTCGTCCAGCGACCCCGCACCCCCCGGCAGCACCACAGCCGCGTCCGAGTTCATGAACATCACCTTCTTGCGTTCGTGCATGTCCTCGGTGACCACCAGCCGCGTGTGATCGCGAACGGCCCGTTCCCTGCCCAGAAGATGCGTCGGGATCACGCCCAGCGTCGAAGCTCCCGCAGCCGTCGCGGCCTCGGCCACCGCCCCCATCAGCCCGACATCGCCCGCGCCAAAGACCAGCCGCCAGCCGCGACGTGCCAGCATCTCGCCGGTCTGGCGGGCGGCGCGGTCATGGGCGGAGTTGCGGCCGGATCGAGAGCCACAAAAGACGCAGACGGAACGCATGGACATGTGTAAGCCGGAAAAAAGGTTGCTTTGCCCCGTCATATAGCGATTCCTGATGACAAGAAACGCAAAGCGGCGAAAGAGCGCCGGGGGGTTACGGGGATGTCGGCATTCGGTGCCTTGGACCGGGGAACACGGGTTGCGATCCTGCTTCTGGGCGGGACGGCTGTGGTCGGGATCGGCTACCTCGCCTGGCAGGCCACGCGACCCCTGCCGACCGTCGAAGCGTCCGCCGACCCTGCGCTTTTGGTTGGCGAACCGGTGACCCCCGAAGCTACCACCAAGCCATCCCCCACAGACCAGACTGCCGCCGCATCGCCCGAGCCGGCCACCGCCCCTGAAGCTGCCGCAGATCCCGTCACTGAAGCCACACCCAGCCTGCCGGTCATCGACACCTGGCGCGTCGCGGCGGACGGCGAGGCAGTTGTCTCGGGCAGTGCAGCACCCGGTGCAACTGTCGAGGTCGTGGTCGATGACGTAGCCGTGGCAAGCGGTGCGGCGACCGCCACAGGAGAGTTCGCAATCCTGTTCACACTGCCGCCCAACCCCAAGCCCAGCCTGATGTGGCTGTCGATGACCCCGTCGGACGGGCCTGTGGTCGCCTCCCAAGAGATGGTTGCCCTGGGCCCGATCGAGGGCCCGAAGCTTGCCGAAGCCGACGCTCCGGCCGAAGGTCAGGTCGCCCTTGCCGAAGACCCCGCCGCGCCCCCGGCGCTGCTTTTGTCCGACAAGGGCGCAGTCGTCCTGCAGGACCCGTCGGCACCCGAGGCCAGCGCGGGGCCGTCGGCTTCGGTGATGATCGACACGATCTCCTATGCGCCGGACGGCGAAGTGCAGGTCGGCGGTCGCGGGGCAGGCGGGGCGTCCTTGCGGCTTTACCTAGACAACGCCGAAAAGGCGACCTTGCAGATTCCAGCCTCCGGGTTGTGGCTTGCGACCTTGCCGGACACCGCGCCGGGAATCTACACCCTCCGCGTCGATCAGCTGGATGCCGGCGGCAAGGTCACTTCGCGCTTCGAAACACCGTTCAAGCGCGAAACGATGGAGGCGCTGGCCGCCGTGGCCGAGGCTCCCGAGCCTGCCACCCAGGACCTGGCCGCTGCGACCGAAGCCCCAGCCCAGCCTCCTGTGGCCGAACCCGCGGCCGGTGCCGCACCTGAAAGCGAACCGGCCGCGCCTGCAGCACCCGCTGCATCGGAAACCGCCCCAGCAACCACCGCCTCGCCCGAAGCACCTGCAGCGCCCCAGGCTGATCCCGTGGCCCCGGCTTCCGACACCCCGGTCCCGGTGTCAGTCACCGTCCAGCCCGGCTTTACCCTTTGGGGTATCGCGCAGGAACGCTACGGCGACGGCGTGATGTATGTGCAGGTGTTCGAGGCCAACCGCGACAAGATCAAGGACCCGAACCTGATCTATCCCGGTCAGGTATTCTCGGTCCCCGCAACCTCACCCTGAGGCACAGTGCGGCGGTGCGAACAGGCCGCCAGCACTTCGGGATGGTCGCAACAGCAATCGTTCAGCACGAAAGAGATCGTCGATCCGATCCCATGCGTGTCGATGCTGTAAAACACGTTCCGCGCCACCTTGCGCGACCGCAGAAGGCCCGCCTGTTCCAGCGCTGACAGATGGAACGACAGGCGCGGGGCAGCAATGCCCAACGTCTCGGCGATCAGGCCGGCGGCCATGCCTTCATCGCCCTGCGGGGTCAAGAGGCGGATCAGGTCCAGCCGCGTCTCATGTGCCAGGGCCGACAGGGCGGCGAGGGCTTTACTTCGGTCCATCGTTCAACTATTCAAGAAGCGTTGAAATGACATTACCCCAAGCATGACCGCCGCGCAACGCGTTTGGCGGGCCAGGAAAACCTTGCGACGCGTCGCCCCCTATCTCTGGCCCGAGGGGCAAGGCTGGGTGAAGCGACGGGTCGTCATCGCGCTTCTCTTCCTTTTCGCCGCCAAGCTTGTTTCGGTCTCGACACCCTACGTCTACAAGCTTGCCGTCGACACCCTGTCGAACGAAGCGGGCACTGACCCGCGTGCGCTCATCGGCCTTGGTGCCGTCGGCCTTGTCATCGCTTACGGCCTTGCGCGCCTTGGCGCCGTGGTCTTCGGTGAACTGCGTGATGCCGTCTTCGTCCGTGTCGGCCAGCGCGCCATCCGCCGCCTTGCCATCGAGACCTTCACCCACATCCACCAGCTTTCCTTGCGCTACCACATCACCCGCAAGACCGGGGGCCTCAGCCGCATCATCGAACGCGGGGTGAAGGGCGTCGACTTCCTTCTGCGCTTCATGCTCTTTTCCATCGGGCCGCTGATCCTGGAACTCAGCATGGTCGCGGGCATCTTCGCCTGGGTCTTCGGCTGGCAGTACGCTGCCGTCGTGATCGTCACCATCACGCTTTATGTCCTCTTCACCTTCAAGGTGACCGAGTGGCGCGTGAAGCTGCGGCGCGAAACCGTCAAGTATTTCAACGCCGAACAGCGTGAGGCCGACCGCTACGACGGCGCGATGCGACAGTACGAAACCGCCGCCGTCAAGACCGGCCTGTCGCTGTCGTTCCTCAACATGGGCCAGGCCACGCTGATCACCACGGGCCTTGTCATCGTCATGGCGATGAGCGCGCAGGGCGTCATCGCAAAGCAGTTGACCGTGGGCGATTTCGTCATGGTCAACGCCTACATGATCCAGATCACCATGCCCCTGAACTTCCTTGGCACCGTCTACCGCGAGATCCGGCAGGCGCTTGTGGACATGGGCGAGATGTTCGGCCTGCTCGGCCAACCGGCCGAGATCATCGACGCGCCTGATGCCAAGCCCCTCTTGGTCACCTCGGGCGAGATCACTTTCGACAACGTGCATTT
>WOUW01000021.1 GCA_009773055.1 Paracoccaceae bacterium | reverse complement strand
CATCCCGCTTGAACTCGTCGCTGTAGTTGCTCGTCCCCATGTCGGCCTCCTAGCCTCAAAGTTAGGGGGCAAAGCGTCTACAAATCTAGGGGCACCTCAGACGTCCCAACTTTGACGCCCACACTGGCATGTGCAGTGCAGCGCCGTATCCGCAAGGTTGCCCGCTTGACGGTAGTTTCTGGTGACTGCAAACGGAACTGTCTCGCCACCGCGCTGGACAGTCAGGTAGCACGTCGACCAGACCGGTGGGCGAAAGCTGTGGCGGGGATACGATCTCTTTCGGCCCAAAACTGCGATTCTCGTCCACCCCGATCAGAGGTTTTCCCTTGTGTAGATTTCAAACGGGACGATGCTCGTCTGGTTGCTTCCTGGTGCAGTGCAAGCCCGGACCATCCCATCTATTGCTTCACGGGCCAGGCGCGCCAATGGGTGTGAAATCACAAGCGTCATCGTCCCGTCCAGCAAAGCTGCGCGCGTCACGTCCATCAGGTCGTACCCCACGACGACCATCGATCCGGCCCTTCCAGAAGCGCGAAGCGCAGCCAATGTTCCACTGACACCCCCACCCGAGATGTAGAGGCCTGCGAGGTCCGGGTGCTCGGTTAGCAACTTCTCGGTCAGCTCCTGCGCGACAGCTGCCGACTCGAATGTAGAGACCGGTTCGAGCAGAATGAAGTCCGGTGCGTATTCCCTGAAATAGGACCGAAAACCGGCCTCGTTCATTTCCTGGTTCCGATAGCGGGCGTTGCCCATCAGGATACCGATCTTTCCCGGTGCCTTGCAGATGTTGGCGAAGGTCCAGGCCGAGGTGCGGCCGACCTTCCAATTGTCCAGACCGATGTAGGAAATCTGACCCGTTACCGAGATTTGCGAGATCAGTGCAAAGACCGGGACGCCCTGGGCCTGGATCTGCTCCAGCGCCTGGGTCACCACCGGATGCACGGCGGACGTCACGCAGATCGCATTACAGGTGCTGGCAAGGTCCAGCGCCCGGGTCGCTACATTCTGGGGCGACAGGTCTTCGAGGAACTCGATCCGCAGGTCTACCTCCGCTCCGTCAGCACTGGACGCGGCCTGCTCCAGTGCGCGGGCTACGTTCTGATAGAACGGACGATGGGGTTGAAGCAGCAGCACCCCAAAGCGCATGTGCGGTCGCGCGGCGGCAACGCGGGCCTGGATGCTGCCAAGACCATAGAACCCGATCTCTTCAGCCGCGCGTTGAACCCGTTCCCGCGTTGCCTGCCGCACGTTGGTCGCCCCCGAGAGGACGCGGTTCACGGTCGCGATCGACACGCTGGCGGCTTCGGCAACGTCGGGGATTGTTGGGCGGCGCATAGGCTATCCTGATATTTTTCATGTCATTTTCTTGACTAAAAGATACGAATGCGACGATATAGCGCTTCCACTATCATGGCGGGTTGATTTGACTTCCGTCAAGGCGCTTATCTCCACCTCATCAAGCCGGGACAAGAGACTGAGTCTCGCCGTCCTCGGGAGGAAGGTTTCGGATCGCATTGGATGGGGCCACTGGCCCAGCAGCCTGGGGACATATCTCCGGGACGAAGACCTCTGTGCTGTCCGCAGTCCGACTGCAAAGAGCCGGACCACGCAGAGAAGGAGGACCAGAATGGACGATCTGCAACACGGCATCCGCAACAAGCGCGGCGATTGGGCTCCAATTGCACATCTTGAGCTGCCGCCGTTCTGGCGTCGTCCTTTCAGCCTGCCAAAGGTGCTGGCCTGGGTTCCGGAGTATCTTTGGCCTTGGAACGCTTTTCATATGGCAACGACCCTGACCTGGTGGTTCTTCGTCGTGCCCGATGTCGAGGTGATGAAGACTCTGTCCTGGGGCTGGGCGTTGTGGCTTTACGCGGCCAACGCGGCGGCGATCTTCGTCTTTTATGGTTCGGTCGAGCTGTTCTGGTATGTGAAGAAAAAGCAGGGCACCCGGTTCAAGTACAACGGCAAGTTCCCCGCCGAGCAGCCCTCGGACGTCTTCTGGTTCAATAGCCAGACCATCGACAACTTCCTGCGGTCCTTTTTCATCTCGATCCCGCTCTGGACGCTGGTCGAAGTCCTGTTCCTCTGGGCTTTTGCCAACAGCTGGGCCACCTGGCTACCGTGGGAGACGCATTGGCCCTGGCTGGTCGCACTGGCCCTGATCAGCCCCGCGATCCATGAGGTCCACTTCTTCGCGATCCACCGGTTGATCCATGTGCCGATCCTCTACAAATGGATCCACTCGGTCCACCACAACTCGGTAAATCCGTCGCCGTGGTCGTCGCTGTCCATGCATCCGGTCGAAGGGTTCCTCTACCACGCCGTCGCCTTCTGGCACCTGATCATCCCGTCGAACCCGCTGCTCGCGATCTACCAGCTGCACCTGGCGGGATTTGGGGCGGTGAACGGGCATATCGGCTTTGACAAGCTGGAGCTGACCGAGGACCGCACGCTCGATAGCCACGCCTACGCCCACTACCTGCACCACAAGTATTTCGAGGTGAACTACGGCGGCGACGGGCTGATCCCCTTGGATAAGTGGTTCGGCTACTGGCACGACGGCTCGAAGGACGGCGAGGCACTTATGAACGCACGCTTCCAGAAAAAGAAAGCGCGGATGAACGCGAAAGCGGCCCGCACCTGACCCCTACAACCATTCCACCGACCGGTCGAGGAGGCTGGCCAGGTGGTGACGACCCCAGGATCAACAAGCCGTCCAATCAGGCGGCCTCCGGGAGAAGACAGAGAACGAGCTTCATGAAAACCTTCGCCAAAGTGCTGGCGACCACGGCGCTGGTGTCAGTCGGTTCTGCCGCGATGGCAGCGAAGATCGCCGTGATCGGCGGATCAAACGACAACGCCTTCTGAAACATCATCAAGAAGGGCATTGACGACGCCACTCCGGGAGTGGTCGCGAACGGTGGCGAGGTGACCTACCTTCGCCTCGTGAACTATGACAATTTCGCCCCGGACGTCGTCCAGCTTATCCGCCGCCGAATGGGCCGCCTTCGTGACCGCAGTCAAGACAGGATCGGCCTTGCCAGTCACGCTTGCCGATGGAGTGGCCGCCCTTGCGATGGCAGAGGCCGCTACGCGGTCGGCCAGGGATTGGGCTCCGGTTGCAATGGCTTCGGTATTGAACTGATCCCTGCGCCAGAAGCGGACGAAGCGAGAAAAAATCGCTGGCTAAAGTGAGAAAGCGGAAGCAAGGCTCTGTCGTCGCCGTCAGTGTCGACCAAGGCAAGCCTTTCGCTTCAGGTTGCCTGCTTTGCCCTGCCCTAGCGCCGCCAGACGACCGCGTTTTCGTGCCGCAAGATCAGTTGCTGCATGGAGTCGAATGACTGGACCACAAAGTTCGAGAAAGCCGCTGCTGCCGCGTTGGTGGCAGGTCCCGGAAGCCGCAAGATGCCCAGGTTTCTTTGCGGCTGCGGAATGTCGACCGGAAGGACGGCCAGGCGGTTGTGCTTGCGCTCGGCAAACCAGACGGAAAACGGCAGGATGGCAAGAGCATCGGTCTCGGCCATATAGTTGATCACCGACAGCAACGATCCGCCCGAGTAGCGGATATTCAGCTCGACCGAACCCAGCGAGGACCTGATGGCGAACAGATCCGCCAGAAGCGGCGAACCGGGCAGCGGGGCGATCCAAGGATAGTGGCCGAGATCGCCGGTCGAAACTCTCTTGCTGTGCTGCAGCGGATGACCAACCCGGCAGCAGACAACATTGCGTGCGGCCAGGATGGCGGTGAAGGACAGCCCGTCTGGTTCACCCGATATCCCCAGAGGCACAATTCCGAGGTCAAGCTGATCGGCGCGCAGGCCAGTGCCGACCTCGGACAGGTTGCCATAGCTTTGCTGAAAATCCACGTCGGGATGCTGGTTCTGGAACGACGCGATGATCCGGCTGATCATCGCATCCATGAAGAAGGGCACGCCGCCCACCCGCACCAGTCCCCGCGTGCCCCGTAGCAGGCTTTGCACCGCCTCGCTTGCGCGGCGGCTTTCCATCAACATGCGCCGACCATGTGCGGCCAGTTGCACCCCCAGCGGTGTGGCTTGCAAGGGCCGCCGGTCGCGGATGAACAGCGGCTTGCCCACACGCGCCTCCAACTGCGCCAGCGACCGCGACAAGGCGGGCTGCGACAGCCCCAACGCCGCAGCGCCCTTGCTGACGCTGCCGGCATCCACCACTGCAGAAAGCTGGATCAGGTGGGCTTCGCTCAATTTCATAACCAGATGGTATATTGATCTTCCGAAAAGTCATCACCCGACACACGCTCTGCGCCTAGGCTTGACCGTGCATCTGGGAGGGGCACAGGGGATGGACGGACAGGGCAACAGCTCTGAGGGCCACGAGGTCGCAGCCGAGCTGCGTCATCGCCTTGCAGCCAGCCCGTCGGACCGGCTTGGCGATGCCGTCCGGCTGATCATGGACCACGCCTTTCAGGTCATCGCCACCCTCCGCCCGTCGCCGGTGGAACTGGATGCCTTCGTGCAGTTCCTGACCGACGTCGGCTATGCGACCGACGCCCGACGCCAGGAATGGGTTCTCCTGGCCGATGTCTTCGGTTTGACTGACGGTGTCTTTTCCGGCGACCGGGCGGCAAGCTCCGGCATCACTCCGTCCACCCTGCCGGGCCCCTTCTACCGCGCCGACGCGCCGGTTTTGCCACTCGGAGCCGACCTCTGCCGGGACGGCACTGGTGAGTCCATTTCCGTAAGCGGCCAGGTCATGGATGCCGACCGGGTTCCGCTGGCCGGCGCGCGGGTTGAGGTCTGGCACGCGAATGGCGCAGGCCGTTACGAAAACCAGGACCCCGACAATCAGCCGGAACACAACCTCCGTGGCTGCTTCACCGCTGACGCCCACGGCCGCTTCCACTTCCGCACGATCCGGCCCGGTGGCTATGCTCTGCCCGATGATGGGCCAGTGGGCCAGCTTGCGCGCCGCCTTGGACTTTCATTGGACCGGCCTGCGCATATCCACTTCGCCGTCACGGCTCCGGGCCACCGTCGACTGGTGACAGCCATCTTCGATGGCGCCGATCCCGCCATCGCCCGCGACGCGCTCTTTGCCGTCAAACCCGCCCTGATTGCCGATTTCGGCCCCCGCTCCCTCACCGTCTCTCTGGTCCTCGACCGGGAGTCCGTCCCGCAACCCTCAAAGACCGAAGGATGACCCCGATGGCCCTTGTCTCCGGCTACCACCACCTGACTATGAGCACGCACGGCGTGCAGGAGGACTACGACTTCTACACCAAGGCCCTAGGCCTCTATTCGGTCAAGCGTACCGTGCTCTTTGACGGCGTCCTACCGGTCTATCACCTCTATTATGGGTCAAGGCACGGCGATGCCTCGACCATCATCACCACCTTCCCGTTCAAGAAGCCCGGCATCTTTGGCCGTCGCGGCACCAACCAGACGCGCACGATCATGCAGGCGATCCCGGTCGGGGCCGCCGACTTCTGGGTCGACCGGCTGAACAAACACGGCATTCCGGCCACCAAGGGCGAACGCTTCGGCCTGACGCGCGTGGTCTTCGCCCATCCCTGCGGCATCCCGCACGAGCTGGTGGAAAACCCCGACGATCCGCGCAAACCCATCGTCAACGAAGCACAGGGCACCACCGCACAGGTGGCGATCAAGGGCATCTACGGCGGCGCGGTTGCCGTGATGGATGCTGGCACAATGGAGGAATTCCTCGACATCGGCATGCAGTTCCGGCGGGAAGGGACCGACCCGAACGGCAGCATGTGGATCGTGCCGCAGAATGACGGCTTGCGGTCTGTCATCGAGCTGATCACCGACCGCGACAGCCCGCAGGGCACCTGGACGCTGGCCGGGGGCACCGTCCACCACCTCGCCTTCAACACCGGGAACGAGGACAACCAGATCGCCCTGAAAGCCCGGCTCGAAGGCATGGGCTACACCGACGTCAGCGAACAGAAGGACCGCATGTACTTCAAGTCGATGTATATGCGCTCGCCCGGTGGCGCGATGTTCGAGCTTGCCTGGACCGTCCCCGAAGGCTGGGCCAAGGACGAACCCGCCGACGCCATCGGTCGGTCCCTCGTCTTCCCGCCATGGTTCGCCGACCGGCAGGCCGAGATGGAAGCGGGCCTGGAACCGGCCAACTTCTGATGCCGGGGGTCGCGGACATCACCTTCCTTTGCGTGCCGCCCGACCGGGCGAAGGTGCTGTGCATCTTCGTCCACGGTCGAGGCCAGTCACCGGAAGACATGGCGGCGGCGGTCATCCACCACCTGTCCGCCCCGGACGTCGCCTTCGCCCTGCCCCGGGCCGAGGGCAAGAGCTGGTATACCGCCCGCGCCATCGACCCATTGACCGACAGCACGCGGGCCGAGTTGTCGACCTCCCTGCAAGGCATCGCCTTAGCCATCACCGACCTGCGCGAAATGGCCCCCGGCCTGCCCCTCGTCCTCGCCGGCTTCAGTCAGGGCGCCTGTCTGTCGCTGGAGCACGCCTTCACTGGCCAGGCCTCTCCCGACGCCGTGGCAGCCTTCACCGGCTGCCGCGTCGGCATTGCGTCCGACATGCGCTCGGCAGATCTCACCCCTGGGCTCCCCGTCTACCTCTCCGCTGGCAGCGATGATCCGTGGATTCCTGTCGAGGCCTTCGCTGAGGCCGCAACTGAGCTTGGCCGGGCCGAAGCCCGCCTGCGCTGCGACGTGTTTCCCGCCCGCCCGCACGAAGTCTCCACCACCGAGATCGCGCTTCTCGACAGCCTCCTCATCGACCTCGCCGCCGGTCGCACCCCTCGGATGGAGGCCCCCCGATGACCCGCCCTTTCACCTTCCCCGGCCTCACCACCCGCGTGGTCTTCGGCCACGGCACCCTCGCGCAAGTCCCCGATGAAGTCGCCCGCCTTGGCCACCACCGCGCACTCGTCCTTTCGACCCCGCACCAACAGGCCGAGGCACAGGCTCTGGCCGACCGTCTGGGCGACAGGGCCGCAGGTGTCTTCGCCGGGGCCGTGATGCACACGCCAACTGACGTGACCGACCAGGCCATTGCCGCTTTCCGCGCCGCAAACGCCGATTGCGTCGTCTCCCTCGGTGGCGGCTCTACCACAGGCCTTGGCAAGGCCATCGCCGTCCGCACCGGGGCCGATCAGGTCGTGATCCCTACCACCTATGCCGGGTCCGAAATGACCGACATTCTTGGCGAAACCGCAGGTGGCGAGAAAACCACCCGCCGCGACCCCGAGATCCGGCCCGAGGTCGTGGTCTACGATGTGGACCTGACCCTCACCCTGCCCCTCGCCCTGACCGTCACCTCGGCGCTGAACGCGATCGCGCACGCGATGGAGGGTTTCTACGCCCCTGACCGCCACCCGGTCACCGAGGCCCTGTCCCGCGACGCGATGCCCGCCTTCCGCGATGCCCTCCCTGCCCTCGCGAAAGACCCGCAGGACAAGAAGGCCCGCGCAAAGGCGCTTTACGCCGCCTGGGGCTGCTCGCTGACCCTGGGCCATGTCACCATGGCACTGCACCACAAGCTCGCCCATGTCCTTGGCGGCAGCTTCGGCCTGCCCCACGCCGAGACGCATGCCGTCCTTCTGCCCCATACCACCGCCTACAACGAACCCGCCGTGGAAGACCTCCTGAGGCCCATAGCCGATACCTTCGGCTACGACGCTGCAGGCAAGGGCCTCTGGCACTTTGCCAAGTCCCTGAACGCCCCGTTGCGCCTGTCAGACCTGGGCCTCAAGGAAGCCGACCTCGACCGCGCAACCGAAATAGCCACCAAGAACCCTTACGCCAATCCACGCCCCGTCACCCGTGACGGCATCCGACACCTGCTGCAACAGGCCTTCGACGGGCGCTGCCCCGCCTGACTCAAGGCAAGCCTGAACCACAACAAAGGGAGGACCAACCATGATCACCAGACGCAAGCTTCTGAAATCCGGCGCTGCCACCGGCCTCGCGCTGACCACCCCCGGCCTTTTCGCCCCGGCCATCGCGCAGGGTGCCAAGATCCGCATCGGCTATGTCAGCCCGCAGTCTGGCCCGCTCGCGGGCTTTGCCGAAAGCGATGCCTACAATATCGAGGCGTTCCTCGCTTCGGAAGCGGGGGCGAACTTCGAGGTCATCGTCAAGGACAGCCAGTCCGATCCGAACCGCGCCGCCTCTGTCGCCAAGGAGCTGATTGTCGACGACGAGGTCAACCTGATGGTCGTCGCCTCCACGCCTGAGACCACCAACCCCGTCGCCACCACCTGCGAGGCGGAAGGGATGCCCGTCATTTCGACCATGGCACCCTGGCAGCCTTGGTTCATCGGCCAGCAAGGCAACCCCGGTGATCCGGCAAGCTGGAAGCCCTTCAACTACGCCTTCCACTACTTCTGGGGCCTCGAAGACGTCATCGCTGTGTTCCTGAACATGTGGAACCAGGTCGAGACCAACAAGCAGGTCGGGGGCCTCTTCCCCAATGACGGCGACGGCAACGCCTGGGGCGATCCAAATGTCGGCGTCGGACCCGGCTTTGCGGCGCAGGGCTACATGCTTAACGATCCGGGCCGCTACCAGAACCTGAACGACGATTTCTCGGCCCAGATCAACGCCTTCAAGGCCGCAAACTGCGACATCGTCACCGGCGTGGTGATCCCGCCGGACTTCACTACCTTCCGCAATCAGGCCCTGCAGCAGGGCTTCAACCCCAAGATCATCACCGTTGCCAAAGCGATCCTCTTCCCGCAGTCGGTCGAGGCTCTGGGTGAGGCTGGCCACAACCTTTCATCCGAGGTGTGGTGGTCGAACACCCATCCCTTCAAGTCCTCGCTTACCGGCCAGTCCGCGGCGGACCTTGCTGCCGACTTCACTGCCAAGACCAGTCGCCCCTGGACCCAGCCCATCGGCTTTGTCCATTCGCTGTTCGAAGTGGCGTCGAACGTGATGGGCCGAGTCTCGGACGTGACCGATGCTGATGCCATCGCCGCCGCCATCGCCGCGACAGACCTCGACACCATGGTCGGCAAGGTCGCGTGGAAGGGCGAAGGCGTGCCACCCTTTGCTGCTGCCAACGTCACCAAGACCCCCCTCGTCGGTGGCCAGTGGCGGCGGAAAGAGGACGGCGCCTTCGACCTCGTCATCGTCGACAACCAGACCGCCCCCGCCATCCCGACCGGCGGCACGATGGAGGTACTGGCCTGATCCCTGTGCGGCCCCCGTCTCAGGGGGCCGCACCCAAGGCCCGACACCCATGACCGACGTCCTGACCCTCACTTCCGTCTCGAAAAACTTCGGCGCTCTCAAGGTGACCGACGATGTCAGCTTTTCTGTGCCCAAGGGTCAGGCACTTGGCATCATCGGTCCGAATGGGGCGGGCAAATCCACGCTCTTCAACCTGATCACCGGCAACATCCTGCCTGACGCCGGTCATATCACCCTGCTGGGTCGCGACGTCACCCGCACCCCAGCGATGGACCGCGTCCGCTTGGGCGTGGGTCGCAGTTTCCAGATCCCCCAGCCGTTCGAGGGCCTGACCGTCTTCGAAAATCTCCTCACCGCCGCAGCCTTTGGCCGGAACAAGCGCGAGGCCGACGTCGCCGATGACTGCGTCGCTATCCTGCAGGACACCGAACTCCTCGCGCGTGCCAACCAGCTCGCCGGAACGCTATCCCTTCTTGACCGCAAGCGCCTGGAACTCGCCCGCGCCATGGCAACCGGGCCTGAACTTCTCCTCCTCGACGAAATCGCGGGCGGCCTGACCGAAGGCGAGTGTCAGGCGTTGGTCGCGACGATCAAGGGACTGCACGCCAAGGGGGTCACGATCATCTGGATCGAACATGTCCTCCATGCGCTGAATTCGGTCGTCGAACGCCTGCTCGTGCTCGACTTCGGCCGCGTCATCGGCATCGGCGAGCCTGAGGCGATCATGGCCTCGCGCGAAGTCCGCGAGATCTACCTCGGGATGGAGGTCTGACATGCTCCTTTCTGTCCAAGGCCTCACCGCCCAGTATGGCCAGTTCAAGGCCCTCTTCGGCATCGACCTGCACGTCGCCGCAGGCGAATGCGTCGCGATCATCGGCGCAAACGGTGCCGGCAAGACTACCCTGATGCGCTCGATCACAGGTGTCCTCAGGAACGCCCCCGAGATGATCCGGCACAACGAAGACCCCATCGGTGCGCTCCCCGCCGACCTGATCCTGCAACGCGGCATCGCCATGGTGCCCGAAGGCCGCAAGCTCTTCCCCTCCCTCACGGTCGAGGAAAACCTCCGCATTGGGGGCCAAGTCCGCCGCGGCACGGGCCGCTGGTCGCTGGACGAAATCTACAGCCTGTTCCCCATCCTGAAAGACCGCCGCCACTCTCCCGGCACCGCGCTTTCCGGCGGTCAGCAGCAGATGGTCGCCATCGGCCGCGCCCTCATGTCCAACCCCGAACTTCTCCTCTGCGACGAGATCAGCCTTGGCCTGGCCCCCGTGGTGATCCGCGACATCTACGCCGCCCTCCCCGCGATCCGCGCCTCCGGCGCCGCCGTGGTGATCGTCGAACAGGACATCGCCCGCGCGCTTTCCGTCGCCGACCGGGTCTACTGCCTGATGGAGGGCCGCGTCACCCTGCAAGCCCCTGCCAAAGACCTTACCCGCGAAGCGATCCACGCCGCCTACTTCGGGGCCACCGCATGATCCACTGGCCCCTCCCTATTGCTCTTTTCCCAAACACTCCCCGGGGGTTTGGGGGCAGGATGCCCCCATCGCCCAAGCCGGTTGGCGCTTGCGCCAGAGGCGAGATGAAAGGCTTGCGCGCCAGCGCTCATCTCGAAAACAGCCCTACAGCTCGAGGCACCAAATGATCTGGATAGACGTCCTCGTCCAGGGCATCCTTCTCGGCGGGCTCTACGCCCTTTTCGCCGCGGGCCTCTCCCTCGTCTTCGGCATCATGCGTCTTGTGAACCTGGCCCACGGCGACCTCATCGTCTTCGCCGCCTTCGCCATCCTTCTCATCACCGGGTCCACGGGCCTCCACCCGTTCCTCGCCGCTCTCCTCGCCGCGCCCCTGATGTTCGCGGCTGGCTGGGCGCTGCAACGCTTCGTTCTGAACCGCGTGATGGGGAAAGACATCCTTCCCCCACTCCTCATCACCTTCGGGCTCTCGGTCGCCCTCCAGAACGGGATGCTGGAGATCTTCTCCGCCGACAGCCAGCGCCTTGCCGCAGGCCCGCTGGAAAGTGCCTCGATCGACCTTGGCCCGGTCACTGTCGGCACCATGCCGCTTCTCACCTTCGCCTCCGCTGTCTTGGTGATCTTCGCCCTTAACCGGATCTTCTACACCACCGCCCTCGGCCGCGCTTTCCGCGCCGTGTCGGATGACCCCACGACCGCCAGCCTGATGGGCATCAACCCGAAGTCAGTCTTCGCCATCGCCACCGGCCTTGCCATGGTCATCGTCACCATCGCTGCCCTTTACCTCGGGATGCGGTCGAACTTCGACCCCTCGATCGGCCCCGCCCGCCTGATCTACGCGTTCGAGGCGGTGATCATCGGGGGCCTCGGTTCCCTGTGGGGCACCCTTCTCGGAGGAGCGATCATCGGTGTCGCACAGACTATCGGTGCGCAGCTCAATCCCGAATGGCAGATCCTCGCCGGACACCTGGCTTTCCTCGCTGTGCTCCTGATCCGCCCACGCGGTCTTTTCCCCCGGGCGGTGGACTGATGGCCTACACCGTCACCACCCGCACCCGCGCCAGCAGCATCGCCGGGATCATCGCCCTCGCGCTGATCGCCTTTGGCCTAGTCCTTCCGGCATTCGCGTCGCGCAGCCTGATCCAGGACCTGTTCTTCATCCTCACCATGCTCACCCTCGCCCAACTTTGGAACCTGATCGCCGGTTTCGGCGGCATGGTCAGCGTCGGGCAACAAGCCTTCGTCGGGATCGGAGCCTACGCGATGTTCGCCGGGGTCATCCTGATGGGGTGGGACCCCGTCCCCGCCATTCTCCTCGGCGGCCTCGCTGCCTTCCTCCTGGCGATCCCCATGGCCTTTTTCGCCTTTCGCCTGACCGGGGCCTATTTCGCCATCGGCACCTGGGTCATTGCCGAAGTGACGCGCCTTCTCATCGCCCAGTGGAAAACCCTCGGCGGCGGCACCGGCACCTCGCTTCCGCGGGAAGCCACCTCCGACATCATGGGAGTCGGGGCCATCGCCAGCCTCTTCGACCTTCGCGACGCCGCAGCCCGCGACGTGCTCGCCTACTGGCTCGCCCTCGCCCTTGCCGTCGGCACCATGGCCGCGATCTACGCACTTCTGCGCTCCCGCACCGGACTTGCACTCGCCGCCGTCCGCGACAACGACAACGCCGCGCGGTCGGTCGGCGTCGATGCCGCCCGCGTCAAATGGCTGGTGTTCCTGTCCGCCGCCACCATGACCGGCCTCGTCGGGGCGCTGATCTACGTCCAGACGGCGCGCATCTCGCCTGACGCCGCCTTCTCCGTCACGAACTGGACCGCCTACGTCATCTTCATCGCCGTCATCGGCGGCATCGGGCGTCTGGAAGGCCCGATTATCGGCGTTCTCGTCTTCTGGGGGCTGCAGACCGCTTTTGCCGACTATGGCAGTTGGTATCTCCTCGCCCTCGGTCTCCTCGCCATCGCCACCATGCTCTTTGCCCCGCGCGGCCTCTGGGGACTTATCGCCGACCGCTGGGGCATTGCCCTCTTCCCCGTCCAACGCCGCCTCATCTTCGAAGGAGCCTAAGATGGCCGACATCACTACCGACGTTCTCATCATCGGCACCGGCCCCGCAGGCTCGGCCACCGCAGCACTCCTCGCCTCATACGGGGTCGATGTGCTGGTCGTGAACCGCTACCGCTGGCTTGCGAACACCCCCCGTGCCCACATCACCAACCAGCGCACGATGGAGGTGCTGCGTGATTTGGGGTCGGAGGTCGAGGCCGAAGCAATGCTCCATGCCGCACCCCAGCACCTGATGGGCAACAACGTCTTCTGCGTTTCGCTGGCCGGTGAAGAGCTGGGCAGGATGCAATCCTGGGGCACCAGCCCGGAATCGAAAGCCCGCCACCTCCGCGCCTCGCCTTGCGAGATGAACGACCTGCCGCAGACCTTCATGGAGCCGATCCTGTTCAAGACCGCTTGCTCCCGCGGCGCGCAGCCCCGGATGAGCACCGAATACCTCTCTCACGTCCAGGATGCCGAGGGCGTGACAACCAACTGCCGCGACCGGCTGACAGGTCGCGACCTGACGATCCGCTCGAAATACCTCGTCGGCGCCGACGGCGGGAACTCGCTGGTGGCCGAACACGCTGGCCTTCCGTTCGAAGGCAAGATGGGCGTTGGCGGGTCGATGAATATCCTCTTCCGCGCCGACCTTTCCCGCTACGTCGCTCATCGGCCGAGCGTCCTCTACTGGGTCATGCAGCCTGGCGCCGACGTCGGCGGTATCGGCATGGGCCTTGTCCGTATGGTCCGCCCCTGGAACGAATGGCTGATTGTCTGGGGCTACGACATCAACCAGCCCGCCCCGGTTGTCGACGAAGCGATGGCGACGCAAGTGGCCCGCCAGCTGGTCGGCGTCCCGGACCTCGAGATCGACCTGATCTCGGCCAATACGTGGACGGTCAACAATTGCTTTGCGACGCACATGCAGAAGGACCGCGTCTTCATCATGGGCGACGCCGCGCACCGGCACCCGCCCTCGAACGGCCTTGGATCCAACACCTCGATCCAGGACGCCTTCAACCTTGCGTGGAAACTGGCCGCCGTGGTCAAGGGCCAGGCCACGCCCAAGCTTCTCGACAGCTACTCCACCGAACGCGCGCCCATCGCCCGGCAGATCGTCACCCGCGCCAACCAGTCCATCGCCGAATTCGGCCCGATCTTCGAGGCCCTCGGCATGGATGGCGGCGTCGATCACGACCGGATCGAGGCCTCGATGGCCGCCCGCTGCGACGCCACACCCGCAGGCGAAGCGCAGCGCGAGGCGCTGCGCAAAGCCATCGACTTCAAGGTCTACGAATTCGACTGCCACGGGGTCGAGATGAACCAGCGCTACGTCTCCGGGGCCGTGGTCGGCGACGGGACAACCGCCCCTGTGAACGACAACATGGAGCTTTACTACCACCCCACCACAACCCCCGGCGCGCGCCTGCCCCACGCCTGGGTCTATGACCGGACCGGGGGCAAGCACTCCACGTTGGACCTCTGCGGCAAGGGCAAGTTCACCCTGATCACCGGCATTGGCGGCGCGGCCTGGGTCAAGGCCGCCAAAAACGCAGAAGAGGCCCTGAACATGGACGTGCGCACCGTCACCATCGGCCCCCGGGCCGACTACGAAGACCACGTAGGCGACTGGCACAAGGTGCGCGAGATCAAGGATGGCGGTTGCCTCCTCGTCCGCCCCGACCAGCATGTCGCCTGGCGCAGCAGCACCGCTTCCACCAGCGCCGAGGCCGACCTCACCCGCGTCCTGCGCAGCATCCTTGGACATTGACCATGACCAGCACCGAACAGGGCTTCTTCACTGAAGCCACCTCCGCCGATGTCGTCATCTCTCGCAACGCCCGCGCGACAAACCCGCGCCTGGCCGAAGTCATGGCCATTCTCACCCGCCACCTCCACGCCGCCGTGAAGGAAATCGAACCGACCGAGGCCGAATGGTTCGAGGCGATCAAGTTCCTCACGGCCACCGGCCACATGTGCAACGACTGGCGGCAGGAGTTCATCCTCTTGTCCGATGTCACCGGCGTCTCGATGCTGGTCGACGCGATCAACAACCGCAAACCCTCCGGGGCCAGCGAAAGCACCGTCCTCGGCCCCTTCCACGTCGCCGACGCGCCGGAACTGCCGATGGGCGCCGACATCTGCCTTGACCAGAAGGGCGACCCGATGCTGGTGCGGGGCACGATCCGCTCGACCGACGGGACGCCCCTGGCGAATGCCAAGATCGACGTCTGGCAGGCAAATGACGAAGGGTTCTACGACGTCCAGCAGAAGGGCATCCAGCCCGACTTCAATCTGCGCGGCGTGTTCCGCACCGGGCCGGACGGCAGCTACTGGTTCAAGGGCGTGAAGCCGAAGTTCTACCCGATCCCCGACGACGGTCCTGTCGGCCAACTGCTGAAAGCTCTCGGTCGCCACCCCTTCCGCCCTGCGCATCTCCACTACATCATCGAGGCCCCGGCCCATGCCCGCCTCGTCACTCATATCTTCGACCCGGATGATCCCTACATCACCTCCGACGCTGTCTTTGGCGTGAAGGAAAGCCTGCTCGCAACGTTCCAGAAGATCACCGACCCCGCCGCAATCGCCGACGCAGGCTTCGACAAACCCTACTTTTTCGTGGAACACGACTTCGTCCTGGCCCCGACATGAAACCCTGCATCATCTGCGTCGCCATCACCGGATCGCTGCCCCGCAAGGCCGACAACCCCGCCGTGCCGATCACCGTCTCGGAACAGGTAGAATCGACGCACGAAGCTTTCGAGGCCGGGGCCACCATCGTCCACGCCCATGTCAGGAACGATGACGAGACCCCCTCCGCCGACCCCGAGAAATTCGCCCGCCTGAAGGAAGGCGTCGAGAAGCATTGCCCCGGCATGATCATCCAGTTCTCGACCGGCGGTCGCTCCGGCGCGGGCAAGGCGCGTGGCGCAATGCTTTCCCTCAAGCCCGACATGGCAAGCCTTTCGGTCGGCTCGAACAACTTCCCGACCCGCGTCTACGAAAACCCGCCCGACCTCGTCGACTGGCTGGCGTCCGAGATGCTGGCCCACGACATCAAGCCCGAGATCGAGTGCTTCGACCTTTCCCACATCCATCAGGCCGCCGCCATGCAGGCCGATGGCAGACTGAAAGCCCCGGCATATGTCCAGTTCGTGATGGGCGTGAAGAACGCCATGCCCGCCGACCGCGACGTCTTTGACTACTACATCCGCACTGTGGAACGCCTGCTCCCCGGCTCGGAATGGTGCGCGGCCGGGATCGGTCCGCACCAGCTTACCCTGAACGAATGGTCCGTCGCCGCCGGAGGCCACGCCCGCACCGGGCTCGAGGACAACGTGCGTCTCGACAAGACTGCGCTCGCCCCCTCCAACGCCGCCCTCGTCCGTCGTGTGGTGGAAATCTGCAACACGTCCAATCGCAGGGTAGCATCCACGACAGAAGCGCGCGAGCTGCTGGGGCTGAAGTTGCCCGTCTGACCGACCCGCGGCGATCCGCGAGCGACAGCAGAAAGACAACGCCACCCCCGTGCCAGGTCGACGCCCGAGCCACAGGTCAGGCACGGCAACACTTGCATCAGCCAGATATCGCGGCCATGCAGGTCTTCGTGACCCAATCATCAGATCATGAAACCCTGTCGTTGGCGGACCTCGGATGGTCGGCATATTTCGACAATCAACTGGAACCGGGGGAGGACAGCCTCGCAAGGATGCGTGTCGCAACCGTCCATCGCGCCAGATTGACCGCAGAATCCACGGTCGGCCCGGTGAAGCTCAACCTACCCGGCCAGGCCAATACCGCAGATTACGCTGTTGGGGACTGGGTTCTTGTGGACCCCGCAACCTCCATGCCCGTGCGTCGTCTGGACCGAAAGACCACGCTGCAACGCCGCACCGAAGGTGGGCAGGCTCCGCAGCTCATCGCTGCGAACGTCGATACGCTTTTCATCGTCTCGTCCTGCAATGACGACCTCAACCCCGCGCGGCTAGAGCGCTATCTTGCCCTGGCCAATGAGGCCGGGACCACACCGGTGATCATCCTGACCAAGGCTGACCAGGTTGCCGATGTCAGGCCCTGGCGCGATCAGGTGGCTGGCCTCCAGCGCGGACTGGATGTCATCACTCTGAATGCAACGGCACCGGATGCGGCCCTGTCGCTGGCCCGCTGGTGCGCGACCGGTCAGACAGTTGCCCTTGTGGGCTCCTCCGGCGTCGGCAAGTCGTCGTTGCTCAACACGCTTGCCGCGAAGTCGCCGGAAGAGGCGCAGCTGACCGGCAGTATCCGCGAAGCCGATGCGAAGGGGCGCCACACGACAACATCCCGCTCGCTGCACCGGATTGTCGGCGGCGGCTGGGTGATCGACACGCCCGGCATCCGCACGCTCCATGCCAGTGACCTTTCAACGGGTCTTGATCTCCTGTTCGCGGAAATCACCGAACTTGCGCCTGAATGCCGGTTCAGGGACTGCACCCACGCCCATGAACCGGGATGCGCAGTCCGGCAAGCCGTTTTGGCCGGACGGATTGATCCGGAGCGTCTGGATCGCTGGCGCAAACTCGTCGAAGAGAACCGTAGCAATACCCCTGTTCAGTCCGGGCCGCGCGGGAACAAGACGACAAGGGACCGCAGCAAACGATACTGAACAGCCAAGGGATCGAACCGTCCTTGCGGCCCATAGCTGACGCGCCGGTGGTGCCAGACCAATGCAGGCCAGCCCTTGTCCGATCTGCGGCAGCGACCAATGTCCGGTCGATCCCCGCCCGCCTTCGACCTTGGCGCGGCCTGCCCGACGACCACTGATTTCGCTCTGCAAGCGGCTTGCCTTCCCGGGGTGGAATGGCTAAATCCGATCTCACGCGGGTGTAGCTCAATGGCAGAGCAGAAGCTTCCCAAGCTTACGACGAGGGTTCGATTCCCTTCACCCGCTCCATCTCCCTCCCCTCGGCGATTGACAACGACCGCGCGGCGCTTAACGCTTGCGTCAAAGCCATCGGAGCCGCCCATGTCGTCCCATCGCCTCATCGCCTTGCCCCTGCTTCTGTCGTTGGCCGCCTGTGTCCAGGAAAGCGGGCCATCGGAACCCTATGCGTTCGTCGGCTCCTGGGATTGCGGGGTCGAGACGTTCACCTTCACCAACACCACCTATAACAACGGCTCGGACACCTACCCGATCCAGAACGTCGCCAAGGACGGCAACAATTACACACTGCGCTTCGGCAACGGTTATGTGCTTGCGCTTGGTGCGGTGACGGCGACGGGCCTCACCTGGGTCTCTGGCCAGACCGGCGACCAGTTCAACTGCGTTCGCGTGAAGTAGCTTCCGTTTGCGCCCGGAACCGGCTAACCAGCCGCCCGACGCCAACAGGAGAGAGCCCATGAACACCGACATCACCCGCCACGGCACTGGTCCCCGCATGTCCGAGGCCGTGGCCTACAACGGCATCCTCTGGGTTGCCGGCCAGCTGGGCGAACCCGGCGGTTCGGTCGCTGACCAGACCCGGCAGGCCCTTGCTGCCATCGACGCGATCCTGGCCAAGGCCGGCACCGACAAGACCCGTATCCTGTCCGCCCAGATCTGGCTGGCCGACATGGCGACCTTCCCGGAAATGAACTCGGTCTGGGACACCTGGGTCCCGCAGGGCCACACCCCGGCGCGCGCCACGGGCGAGGCGAAGCTCGCCACCCCCGACTACAAGGTCGAAGTGATCGTCACCGTCGCGCTTAAGTAACTTCGGCCGTCAAGCCCAAGAATTTTCGCAGAAAATTCTTGGGCTGCATGGCTAGCGCAGAAATTCCACCAGCGCCGCCGTGGACCCATCCTTGCTGTCCGTCCCGGCCTTGCCTTCCAGCACCGGCTGCAGCGCCAGCGCCAGCTCCTTGCCCAACTCCACCCCCCACTGGTCATAGGAGTTCAGCCCCAGGATCACGCCTTCGACGAACACCCGATGCTCGTAAAGTGCGATGATCTGGCCCAGCACGAAGGGCGTGAGCTGCTCATAGGCCAGCACAGTGGATGGCCGGTTGCCCGGGAACACCCGATGCCGCGCCTGCCGCTCCAGTTCGGCCCCGGTCGCCCCCTTTTTCGCCATGATCTCCCGCGCCTCATCAAGGCTGCGGCCCCGCAACAGCGCCTCGGCCTGCGCCAGGCAGTTCGACACGAGGAGCAGATGCTGACGTGCAAGGTCAGGCTCATGGCCCCGACGCGCCACCAGGAATTCGCAAGGGATCACCCGCGTTCCCTGATGGATCAGCTGGTAGAAGGCGTGCTGGCCGTTGGTCCCCGGTTCACCCCAGACCACTGGGCCGGAGTGGGTGGTCAAGTCAGAGCCATCAATGGCAACACGCTTGCCGTTCGATTCCATCTCCAGCTGCTGCAAATACGCCGGAAGTCGGCTAAGCCGTTGATCATAGGGCAAAACAGCGCGCGTTGCATACCCGCACATCTGATTGTGCCAGACCCCAACCAGCGCCAGCATCACCGGCATGTTCTGCCCGAACGGCGCGGTCAGGAAGTGCTGATCCATCGCCCGGCCCCCGGCCAGGAACTGATCAAACGCTTCCGGCCCGATCGCAATCATCAAAGACAGCCCGATCGGCCCCCACATCGAATAGCGCCCGCCGACCCAGTCCTCGAACCCGAAAACTCGCGCGGGATCAATACCATAGGCGGCGGTCTTGTCACCGGCCGTGGCGATAGTGGTAAAGGTCTTGGACGCCACGATCACCAGCGTCGTCTCCGGGTTCAGCCCCCGCAGCGTGTCGTGGATATGCGCCCCATCGACGTTGCTGACGAAATGGCAGCGTGGCCCGTCCGCGAAAGGCTGAAGCGCCAGATAGGCCATGGCCGGTCCAAGGTCCGACCCGCCGATCCCGATGTTCACCACATCCGTGATCTTGCCGCCCTGCCCCTTGAACGCCCCCGACCGCACATCCCGCGCGAAAGCCGCACAAGTCCCGCGAATCCGGCGCACCTCGGGCAAGACGTCCTTGCCATCAACGGTGATCGCCTCATCGTCCCCGGCCCGCAGCGCCACATGCAGCACAGCCCGACCCTCGGTGTCGTTGATCTTCGCACCACCGAACATCGCCGCCCGCTTTTCAGCCACACCCGACACATCTGCCAGCGTCACCAGCGCGGCACGGGTCCCAGCGTCTATATTGGTCTTGGAATAATCGAACAGCATCCCGTCAGCCTTGATCGCGAAATCGCCCGCCCGACTTTTGTCAAAGAGCTCAAGGATATGGCGGCTCTTGTTCACGTCGTGAAGCCGCTGCAGTTCAGCCCATTTCGTCATCTCATTCCGCCCAATGCACAGTTGCGTTGTCAAGAACCGCCCGCACGGGCGCTTCCATCGGGGTCAGGGTCATCGCACGCTCCAGCGCCGCGCGCTTTTCGTCGCCGGTGATCAGGATGTGGATGTTGAAGGCCTCCCGCAGCACGCGTGCCGTCAGCGTGATGCGGGGTTCCCCTGCCGCGTCGGCCCGCATCGGCAGCAAGAGTGGAGCGCCCGGAGACAGCGCCTCCTCCAGCCGGTCGGCACCAGGGAAAAGGCTGGCGGTATGCATGTCCGCACCCATGCCCAGCACCAGCACGGAAATCGGCAGATGCGGCCGCAGACCGTCTTCCAGCGCCGCCAGCATCTCCTCGGGCCGGTCGGCAGGCGCATAAAGCGGCACCAGCCGCGCCTGCGCCGCGCGCCCACGCAGCAAACGCTCGCGCAAAAGGCGGGTATTCGACCGCTCCGATGCCTCGGGCACCCAGCGTTCGTCGTTCAGCACGACCGCCACATTGGCCCAGTCCAGATCCACGCCCGACAGCGTGTCGAAGATTGGCCCTGGCGTCGTCCCCCCCGGCACCGACAAGGTCGCCTTCCCCTCCCGCCGCAGGAAATCCGCCAGCTGTCCAGCAATCACATTCGCCAGCCCCAGCATCAGCATTTCCCGGTCCGGGTAGGTTTCCAGTTTCATTCGCGGATCTCCCGCCAGCGCCGGCCATCACGGTGCATCAGCATCAACGCATCCTCCGGTCCCGATGAGCCGGGGTCATATGTCTGCGGCTTGTCGCCCCGCGCTTCCCAGCCCTGGATGATCGGGTCCGTCCAGGCCCAGGCGGCCTCGACTTCGTCGCCCCGCATGAACAGCGTCTGATTGCCCCGAATCACGTCCATGATCAGACGCTCATAGGCATCCGGCACATCCTCGGCCTCGTCGCCCAAAGCATCCGCAAAGGACATGTCCAACGGCACCTGCATCAGGCGCATTCCCCCCGGGCCGGGTTCCTTGATCATCACCATCAGGTTCATGCCCTCGTTCGGCTGCAACCGGATCACCAGTACGTTCTCATGCCAGCCACTAGCATCGTCAAAGATCGCATGCGGCGGCTGCTTGAAGGTGATCGCAATCTCGGACGCCCGCGCCCGCAGGCGTTTGCCGGTCCGCAGATAGAACGGCACCCCCTGCCAGCGCCAGTTACTGATGGCGACCTTAAGCGCGATGTAGCTTTCGGTCTTCGAACCCGGGTTTTCGGAATGGACGACATAGGCCTTCTCGCCCTTCCCCGCCCCATACTGGCCCCGAACGATATCCTCGTGCGGCACCGGTTTCAGCGCCCGGATCACCTTCAGCTTTTCATCCCGCACGGCATCGGGATCAAAGTGATACGGCGGCTCCATCGCGATCAGGCACAAAAGCTGCATCAGGTGGTTCTGCACCATGTCCCGCATCGCGCCCGACTTGTCGTAATAGGCCCCGCGCCCGTCGACCCCCACGGTCTCCGCCACGGTGATCTGGACATGGTCGATGTATTCGGCCTTCCACAAAGGCTCGAACAGGATGTTGGCAAACCTCACCGCCATCAGGTTCTGGACGGTCTCTTTGCCGAGGTAATGGTCGATCCGGTAGATCTGCGTCTCGTTGAAGTGCTTGGCCAGCACCTCGTTCAGCGCCTTGGCTGACGCAAGATCGCGGCCGAAGGGCTTTTCCACCACGATCCGGCTCCAGGCATCGGCGATGCCATGCTCGGACAGGCGCTGCGCGATGTCGCCGAACAGGCTCGGGGCGACCGAGAAATAGAACGCCCGAACGACATTCTCGCGCATCAGCCCTTTGAGGGCGGCCCAGCCGTTCGTTCCCGTGGCGTCGATCGCGACATAGTGGATGCGGCCCAGGAACCCTTCGATCGCTTTTGCGTCCTGTCGGGCCTTGGGCACGAACTCGGCGATTGCCGCCCGCACCTGCTCACGGAACGCCACTTCCGTCAGGTCGGCGCGCGCCGCGCCGATGATCCGGCTGTCGGACGGCATCTGCCCGGCCAGGAAGCGCCGGTAAAGCCCGGGCAGGATCTTGCGGCGCGCCAGATCGCCAGTGGCTCCAAAGATCACAAGGTCGAAGACATCCACCGGAATGACACGCGAAACCATGACCGTCTCCCAGGAAGGCGCTGTTAGCGCTAACGGCAGCGTTCTACAGCTTGCGCTGGTTGATGTCTAGCATCAGGTCAAACCGGGCGAAACTGCAAGCGGCCTCACGCTTCCAGTTCTGCATCCCAGTAAAGATAATCCATCCAGCTTTCGTGCAGATGGTTCGGCGGAAAGCGCCGCCCATGCAGCTGCATTTCCTCGGCCGACGGCGCGCGCGGCAGACGGTTCAGATACAGCCCCGACTGTTTCAGCGTGCGCGAGCCTTTTCGCAGGTTGCATGGGGAACAGGCCGCGACCACGTTCTCCCAACTGGTGATCCCACCTTTCGACCGTGGCAGCACATGGTCAAATGTCAGATCGCCCCTTGCCCCGCAATACTCCACGCGCTTCTGGGGTCTTACTAATTCCTTCAGGACGACCACGGAAGGTATCCTGAACTCTTGCCGCTGGCTTCGGACGACATGGTCGTATTCGGCGACGATCTGCACCCGGTCCAGGAAAGCAGCCTTGATCGCTTCCTGCCACGGCCAAAGGCTCAGCGGATAGTAGCTCAGCGGACGATAATCGGCATTCAGCACCAGCGCGGGGTAGTGCTTAAGCGCCGCAGGATCGCGCACGAATTGGGTTCTGAAATCGCCGTCCATTTACGTCAAAGACTCCACGCCTTGCCCGTCGACCTGTCTGTCACGGGGGCGGGGAGACCGCCCCGGTTTAAGAAACTATATCTGGCGTTTCCGCCGTGGCAACCCCCAAGCGCCAGAGCGCAACGTGGGTTTTCCACAGGCTTTCTGACCGATCCGGGTAACAAGGCAGTGACGATTGCAGCCTCAGTTTACGCAGGCGGCAGGCCAGTTGCCGCGCAGACCAGCGGCGCCGGGCTTGCCACGGCCCCGGCGTCCCCGCTATCACGCCGCAAGCCGAAGCGGAGCCTCTGATGTCCCTTTCCCGTCGCAGCCTGGTCGTTCTGCCTGCCCTCGTCCTGATTGCAGCCTGCGGGCGCAGGTCCGCGCAAGTCGAAGTGTCAAGCGCCGACCTCCACCCCGGCGAGACGCCCGAAATGCGGGCGCTGATCCGGAAATATGCCGGGGTCCATGGCATCCCCGAAAGCCTCCTGCACCGGGTCATCCAGCGCGAAAGCAACTATAACCCGGGGGCGCGAAACGGCCCCTACTACGGTCTCATGCAAATCGTGCCGCAGACCGCGCGGACCATGGGCTATGAGGGCCCGCCCGAAGGCCTCCTCGATGCCGAAACCAACCTGATGTATGCGGGCAAGTACCTGCGCGGGGCCTGGATGGTCTCCGGCGGGTCCGAAGACCGCGCCGTGATGTGGTATGCCAAGGGCTACTATTACGAGGCCAAGCGCATGGGCCTTCTCTACGAGACCGGCCTCAGGACCTGACCGCTTCAGTTCCTTTCACGGCGCTTGGGCAAAGGTTACGAAAACCTTAACGTCCACGAGTAACCTGTTGTAATTACTTGATTTTGAAAAGTGCCCACGCGTGGGCACTCAATACCAGGCGTCCGCCGCCTCGGCCTTTTTCCGGCCCACGAAGTCATGCAGCGCCTCCCGGACCCCCTCGTCAAGCGCGGGTGCCTCATACTCGGCCAGCCGCTTCTTCCACAGCTTGTTGGCCCGCGTCGCCGCATCCGTAGACCCCGCCGCCTCCCATTTCTCGAAGGGCTCGTTGTCCGACAATTCGCTGTCCCAGAACGCCGTCTCATAGTGCCGCATCGTGTGGCTGCAGCCGAAGAAATGGTTGCCCGGTCCGACCTCGGCGAAGGCATCGACTGCCAGCTGGTCGTCATCGATCCGGATCCCGTCCAGGTAGGCATGCAGCGCCCCGCACAGGTCGGCGTCCATCATGAACTTCTCGTAGGACATGCTGAGCAGCCCGTCGAGGAACCCCGCCGAATGCAGGATGAAGTTCGCCCCGCAATGGACCGCCGACAGCATCGACATGGTGCCCTCCATCATCGCCTGCCCATCCGGCAGCTTTGACGTGGTGAAGTTCCCCGCGCAGCGCAGGGGCAGGTTCAGGCGGCGGGCCAGTTGTCCGATCACTTGGCTGCCAATCGCAGGCTCCGGCGTGCCGAAGGTCGGCGACCCTGACCGCAAGCTCATCGACGACAGGAAGTTCCCGAAAATGACCGGCGCGCCCTTCCGCTCCAGCTGGGTCAGCGCGCAGCCCGCCATAGTCTCGGCCAAGGACTGCACGATCCCCCCCGCGTTCGTAACCGGCCCCATCGCCCCACCCAGAATGAACGGCACGATAACCGCCGCCTGGTTCGCCCTCGCATAGGCCCGCAGCGATTTGGTCATCGTCCCGTCCCACACGAGGGGCGAGTTCACGTTGACGTTGCCCAGGATCACGCAGTTCTGGTCGACGAAGTCCGCCCCGAACAGGATGCGGGTCATCTCGATGCTGTCCTCCGACCGCTCCTCGGCGGTGACCGAGCCCATGAAGGGCCGGTCCGACAGCTCGATATGGGCCATCACCATGTCGAGGTGCCGCTTGTTCACCGCCACATCCGTCGGCTCGCAGATCGTCCCGCCTGAATGGTGGAAGTTCGGCGACGACTGCGCAAGCATGATGAAATTGCGGAAGTCCTCGATGGTCCCAAACCGACGACCGCGGTCGAGATCCATCACGAAGGGACTGCCATAGGCGGGGGCGAACACAACGTTCTTTCCGCCGATCTGCACCGAATTGGCGGGGTTCCGGGCGTGCTGGGTGAAGGTCGATGGCGCCGACTTCAGGATCTCGCGCAGCATCCCGGGCTCGAACTTGACCAGCAGCCCGTCAACTTTTGCCCCGGCCCTTTTCCAATGATCAAGGGCCACCGGGTCGTCGCGAAACTCGATCCCGGTCTCGGCCAGCACGCGGTCGGCAGCGGCCTCGATCCGGATCAGGTTCTCTTCGGACAGCACGTCATAGGTCGGGATGTTGCGGACGATGTAGGGCCGCCCCACCCCGCCGCCTTTTTGCGCGCGCTCGGCCTGCCGTGCCTGCCGCCCCGATCTGACCCTGACCTCGCCCATCGCCGTCCCCTCCAGAAAACTCGACACCAGTGTCAGGTTTGTCGCAAATCGACAATCGGTCTGGTCAAAGCGCGACTCCTGAAGGTCAGGAAACGCCGTGTCGCCTTCAGGTCACGACATCCGGCGCCGTCCGTCCGGTATGGCCCGATATTCCCGCAAGGTCATGCGCGGCCCGGATCACCGGGGCCAGCGCCACCTGCGCGTCCAGATCAAGGCCGCCGGGCCCTGGCGCGTAACGCTCAAGATAGACCCGCAATGTCGCGCCTTCCGTCCCCGTCCCCGACAGCCGGTAGACGATCCGGCTGCCGTCATCGAACAGCACCCGGACGCCCTGCTTCTGGCTGACTGACCCATCCACGGGATCGGTATAGGCAAAATCATCGGCCGCGCTGATCGTCATGCCCTCGATCTGCCGCCCGCGCAGCGACGCGAGCGACCCGCGCAGCGCTGTCATCATCGCGTCTGCTTTCGCGGTCTCGATCGCCTCGAAGTCATGCCGACTGTAGTAGTTGCGACCGTATTTTGCCCAATGCTCGGCCAGGATGTCCGCGACGGACTGTTTGCGAACCGCGAGGATGTTCAGCCAGAGAAGCACTGCCCAAAGCCCGTCCTTCTCGCGCACATGGTCCGACCCGGTGCCAAAGGATTCCTCACCGCAGATCGTGGCCTTGCCCGCGTCAAGGAGGTTGCCGAAGAACTTCCAGCCTGTCGGCGTTTCGAACTTCGCAATCCCCAACGCGTCCGCCACCCGGTCCGCAGCTGCCGAAGTCGGCATCGACCGCGCTACCCCCTTCAGACCCTTCGCATACCCCGGTGCCAGATGCGCATTCGCTGCCAACACCGCCAGGCTGTCCGAAGGCGAGACATATATCCCCCGCCCGACCACCATGTTGCGGTCGCCGTCACCATCTGACGCCGCGCCGAAATCGGGAGCAGCCGAACCGAACATCTCATCCATCAGCGCCTTGGCCCAGGTCGGATTCGGGTCGGGGTGCATCCCGCCGAAATCGGGCAAAGGGGTGCCGTTGACCACTGTGCCCGCCTCGGCGCCAAGCCGGTTCTCAAGAATTTCAATCGCATAGGGTCCGGTCACGGCGCACATCGAATCCATCCGCATCCGAAAGCCACCGGCGAACATCGCCCGGATCGCGGGGAAGTCGAAAAGGCTCTCCATCAGCGCAGCGTAGTCGGCTACGGGATCCACTACATCGACAACCATCGACCCAAGCTGATGCCGGCCAACGACCGACAGGTCCACATCATGCGCTTCCAGCACCTTGTATTCGGTGATCTCGGTCGTCCGCTGGAACATTGCCTCGGTCACGCCTTCCGGTGCCGGACCGCCGTTCGGCATATTGAACTTGACGCCGAAGTCCTCGTTCGGGCCACCAGGGTTGTGGCTGGCAGACATGATGATCCCGCCGTCGGTCTTGTTCAGCCGGATCAGATGCGACGCCGCCGGGGTCGACAGAATCGCCCCCTGCCCGACGATCACGCGGGCTGCACCATTCGCCGCCGCCATCCGCAGGATCACCTGCGCCGCGCGGTCGTTGAAATAGCGGCCATCGCCCCCGAGCACGAAGGTCTTTCCGGCAGCACCCACCACGTCGAAGATCGACTGGACGAAGTTCTCCAGATAGTGGCGCCCCATGAAGACCGGAGTCTTCTTGCGCAAGCCGCTGGTCCCGGGCTTTTGCCCGGCGATGGGCTGCGTCGCGACAGTGGTGATCTGGGTCATGGCGTAACTCCCTTGGGGCTGCCGGTCAGGGACCGGAAGAGTAGCACAGATTGCGCAGGCACCGAGGTCAGGTCGGAAGCCTTGCCGGACGGCTCAAGCTCGGGTCGCGAGGTGTCGAGCATCAGCTCCCAACCCGTTGCGGTTTCCGGCAGGTGCAGGGCCGTGGTTGCCCCGCAGTTGAAAACGGTAAAGACCGCCTCGGGGTTGGGATCCCCGCCTTCGGCCTGCATCCGCAGCTCGACACAGAGACAGCGGAACACCGGATCGTGCCATTCCTCGGATTGCGGCACCGTGCCATCCGCCCGCCGCCAGATCACATCCGGGATGCCGTCCGAAACGCGGGGCCGCGAATGCAGGAACCGCCGTTGACGCAGGATCGGCAGCGAGCGGCGCAAGGCCGCCAGACGTTCCACGAATCCCAGCAGTGCCGGGTCGGCAAGTGCCCAGTTGATCCAGCTGGTCTCGTTGTCCTGGGCATAGGCGTTGTTGTTGCCGCCCTGGCTGTGGCCGACTTCGTCACCGGCAAGCAGCATCGGCACGCCCTGCGACAGAAACAGGGTCGCCAGCAGATTGCGCTTGCGCTGGTTGCGCGCAGCCAGAACCTTGCCGTCCTTCGTGGGACCTTCGACACCCAGGTTGTCCGAGTGGTTCTCATGATGGCCGTCGCGGTTGTCCTCGCCGTTGGCGAAGTTGCGCTTGATGGTAAAGCTGACCAGATCCTGCAGCGTGAACCCGTCATGGCTGGTGATGAAGTTGACCGAGGAGGTCGCCGCGCGCCCGGAATGATCGAACCGCTCGGCGCTGCCCAGGATGCGCGCAGCAAGGTCGCGGGTCATCCCCGCATCGCCCTTCCAGAACCGCCGCACGCCATCGCGGAACTTGTCGTTCCATTCGTGAAACGGGTGCGGATAGGCGCCAAGCTGATAGCCGCCCGGGCCAAGGTCCCAAGGCTCGGCAATCAGTTTGACGCGGCTTAGAATCGGGTCCTGCCGGATCGCATCGAAGAAGCCGCCGTTCGGGTCAAAACCATGCGCCTCGCGGCCCAGAGCGGTCGCAAGGTCAAAGCGAAAACCGTCGACATGGGCCGCTTCGACCCAGTAGCGCAAGCTGTCCATCACCATCCGCAAGACCATCGGATGCGTGAGGTTCAGCGTGTTGCCGGTGCCCGCGTCATTCACATAATGCCGCCCGCCGCCCGCAAGCCGGTAGTAGCTGGCATTGTCGAGGCCGCGGAAGCAGACCGTCGGCCCCCATTCGTCGCCCTCGGCGGTGTGGTTGTAGACCACGTCCAGGATGACCTCGATACCGGCGGTGTGGAATCGTCGGACCATGGTCTGAAATTCCCACAGCGCGCCCTGGCTCATGTAGCGCGCTTCCGGGGCGAAGAAGGCCAGCGTGTTGTAACCCCAGTGGTTGCGCAGGCCCTTCGACACCAGGAAACGGTCATCGATATAGGCCTGCACCGGCAGAAGTTCGATCGCGGTCACGCCCAGCCTGTGAAGATGCTCGATCACCGGGTCCGATGAGAGCCCAAGGTAGGTTCCGCGCATCCCCTTGTCGACGCCGGGATGCAGGGCGGTCATCGACTTGACATGCGCCTCGTAGATCACCGTGTCGATCCGCGGCGTTTGCGGAGCCTGATCGTTGCCCCAGGTGAACGAGCTGTCGGTGACCACCGCCTTTGGTACTGCAAAGGCACTGTCACGGGTGTCAAAGCTCAGATCGCCACGCGGGGACCCGATCTTGTAGCCCATCAGCGCGTCGGACCATTTCAACCGCCCTTCCAGCGCCCGGGCATAGGGGTCCAGCAGCAGCTTGTGCGGGTTGAACCGATGTCCCTGTTCCGGCGCATAGGGACCATAGGCCCGGAAACCGTAGACCGTGCCGACCGTCAGCCCGCCGACGTGGATGTGCCAGATGTCGCCGTCGCGTTCGATGATCGGCAACCGGGCCAGTTCCTTGCGTCCGTCCGGGGTGAACAGACACAGCTCGATCCGTTCGGCATGGGCCGAGAAAATCGCGAAGTTGACCCCGTCGCCTGTCAGGCTGGCCCCCATCGGCCAAGGACGGCCCGGGGCGACCGCATGGCCCTGCAGCCGTGCGGGCAGCGAAACCGCCTGCGGTGTCACGCGGTCAGCCTTTCGTAAAGGCTCGCATAGGCGGCCGCCGAAGCCTCCCAGCCCACGGGCTGCGCCATCGCGTTGGTCCGGAGTTTGGCCCAAAGCTTTGGCTGGCGGTAAAGGTCCAGAAGCTGCGCCATCGCGCGCCCGAAGGCCATGGCATCGACCGGATGGAAGGTGACCCCGGTCGCCACCCCTGCGGCCAGCGCGGCCGGCGACGCTCCGATCACCGTGTCCGCCAGCCCGCCCACCAGCGACACAACCGGCAGCGTGCCATAGCGCAGCCCATACATCTGTGTCAGCCCGCACGGCTCGAACCGGCTGGGGACCAGCACCGCATCCGCCCCGGCGAACAGCCGATGGCTCATCGCTTCGTCATAGCCGATCCGGACCGCGACCCGGCCCGGAAACCGTGCGGCAAGGTTCCGCACGGCTGCTTCGAGCCCCGGATCGCCAGAGCCAAGGACAATCAGCCCCCCGCCACCGAGGATGAAGTCCGGCACGACCGCGGGCAGAAGGTCGATCCCCTTCTGGTCGGTCAGGCGGCTGACCACGATGGCCAGCGGTCCCGGCACGTCCAGTGCGAACTCTGCACACAAGGCCGCCCGCGCCGCGGCCTTCCCGGCCATCGATTTCGGGCCAAACGCCGGCTCTTCGGCGGCAGGGTCCCAGATCCCGGTATCAACCCCGTTCAGGATGCCCGACACAACCGGCCCCCGCGCGGCGATCACGCCCTGCAGGCCCATGCCGAACTCGGGTCGCATCAGCTCTGCCGCATAGGTCGGCGAGACCGTGGTGATCCAGTCCGATGTGACCAATCCGGCCTTCAGGCTGGAAATCCCGCCGTAGTATTCCAGTGCCTCGGGGTGGAAGGCATGGCCCGGCAGCCGCAGAACGCCCAGCATGTGCGCAGGCGCCCAGCCCTGAAAGGCGATGTTGTGCACCGTGAGGACCGACTTCACTCCGCCGTTGCCGTGATAGGCCAGGTAGGCCGGAGCAAATCCTGCCTGCCAGTCATGTGCGTGCAGGACATCGGGCTTCCAGCCGTCCAGCCCCTCGCGCGCGATCCCGGCCGCAACCCAGGACAGGGCGGCAAATCTCACGGCGTTGTCCGGATGCTCGGCGGTCGGGCTCGAATAGGGGCCGCCGTCGCGATCATAATGATGCGGTGCGTCCAACAACAGGATCGGCACGCCTTCAACGTCACCGGCAAGCACCCGACCGGGGCCGCCCCAAAGATCAGCCTCTTGCCAGACCACCGGCCAATTTGCCGCCTGCGCCCGTAGGGTGCGGTAGGCGGGCAGCAGGACCTTCATCTCCCAGCCCGTCGCCGCCAGCGCCGATGGAAGCGCGCCCACGACATCGGCCAGCCCGCCGGTCTTTACCAGCGGGACACATTCCGATGCCACTGACAGAACCCGACCGCCCATTTGTCTTGCCTTTCAGAAGCTTCCTGCCCGGAGTTAACGCAGCCTCCGGGCAAGGTCCAGTTCTTCAGCTTAACGCCTTGGCCCGCGCGTCCAGCATATCCTGCGTGATCAGCACGATGCCGCCTTCCGACCGGCGGAACCATTTGGTGTCTTCCTCGGCATCCTCGCCGATCACCAGGCCCTCGGGGATCACCACCCCTCGGTCGATCACGCAATTTTTCAACTGCGCCTTGCGGTTGACCGTCACTTGCGGCAGGGCCACGACATACTCCAGGCTGGAAAAGCTGTGGGTCCGGACGCCGGTGAACAAAAGGCTGTTCGACACCGCCGACCCAGACACGATGCAATCCCCCGACACGAGCGAGCTGACCGCAGACCCGCGCCTGCCATCCTCATCATGGATGAACTTCGCCGGAGGCACGATCTCGGCATAGGTCCAGATCGGCCAGGCGCTGTCATAGAGGTCCAGCTTGGGGACGAAGTCCGTGAGGTCGATGTTGGCCTGCCAGAAGGCGTCAATGGTCCCCACGTCGCGCCAGTAGGGTTCGGTTTCCAGGCCGCTCATCACGCAGCTGTCGGCGAACTTGTGCGCGACGGCCTTGCCGTTCTTGACGATGTAGGGGATCAGATCGAACCCGAAATCATGGGTGGAACTGTCGTCCGACATGTCCTTCAGCAGAAGGTCTCGCAGGAAGGCCCAGTCGAAGATGTAGATCCCCATGCTGGCCAGCGCGTGGTCCGGATCGCCCGGAATCGAGGGCGGATCCTTGGGCTTTTCCAGGAAGTCGGTGATCCGCATGTTCTTGTCGACATGCATGACGCCGAAGGCCTTCGCCTCCATCCGGGGCACGGTCAGGCAGCCGATGGTGACATCGGCCCCTGCCTCGACGTGCTGGCGCAGCATGACCTCGTAATCCATCTTGTAGATGTGGTCGCCCGCCAGGATGATCGCGTATTTGATGCCATAGCTGTCGATGATGTCGATGTTCTGTGCCACGGCGTCGGCGGTTCCGCGATACCAGTTCACTTCATCCATCCGCTGCGAGGCAGGCAGGATGTCCAGATATTCGTTCCGCTCGGCCCGGAAAAAGCCCCAGCCGCGCTGGACGTGACGGATCAGGCTGTGCGCCTTGTATTGCGTGGCAATCGCCATCTTGCGGATGCCCGAGTTCAGCGCATTGGACAGCGCGAAGTCGATGATCCGCGTCTTGCCACCAAAATAGACCGCCGGTTTCGCGCGCCGGTCGGTCAGCTCTTTCAACCGGCTGCCACGGCCCCCCGCCAGGACGAAAGCCATGGCCTGGCTCGACAGGCGCTGGTTCGGTCTTGCCTTCATCGTCATCCCTCCCTCGTGGCGGTTCCCCCGCCGGAATTCAGTCTTGTTGCAGATACACTGCCGAGAGCGGTGGCAGCGTGACAAGCGCCGATTGCGTCTGGCCATGCCAGGGCGTCTTTTCCGTGGTCACCCCTCCCAGGTTGCCACGGTTGCCCCCGCCGTAAGCCTCGGCATCGGTGTTCAGGATTTCGGTCCATTTGCCCGCATGGGGCAGACCCAGGCGGTAACTGCGTTCCAGCGGTGTCATATTCACCACCGCCACGACGGGCTTATGGCCCTCGTTGCCCTTGCGAACCCAGGCGTAGACCCCGGCATCGGCATCGTTCGACTCGATCCAGGCAAAGCCCTCGGGGCGCGTGTCGTTCACGTGCAGCGCCGGGGTATTTCGGTAGACCCGGTTCAGATCGCGGACCAGTGCCTTTACCCCGGCGTGTTCCGCGACGTCCAGTTGATGCCAGTCGAGGCTCTGGTTGTGGTTCCACTCGGCACCTTGGGCGAACTCCTGCCCCATGAACAGAAGCTTCTTGCCCGGATGCGCCCACATGAATCCGTAGTAGGCGCGTAAGTTGGCAAACTTCTCCCAAGCGGTGCCCGGCATCTTCGACAGCATGCTGCCCTTGCCGTGGACGACCTCGTCATGGCTGATCGGCAGGATGTAATTTTCCGACCAGGCATAGACCATGCCGAACGTCATCTGGTGATGGTGATACTTCCGGTAGAGCGGGTCTTTCTGCATGTAGGACAGGGTGTCGTTCATCCACCCCATGTTCCACTTGAACCCGAATCCCAGTCCACCCCAGTTCGCAGGCCGCGACACACCGGGAAAGGCCGTCGATTCCTCGGCAATCGTCATGATCCCCGGCACTTCACCATAAGCGGTGATGTTCGTCGTGCGAAGGACGTCGATCGCCTCGTAGTTCTCGCGCCCGCCGTCCTTGTTCGGAACCCACTCGCCATGTTTGCGGCTGTAGTCGCGATACAGCATCGAGGCGACGGCATCGACCCGCAGGCCGTCGATGTGGTATTCCTCCAGCCAATACAAGGCGTTAGAGACGAGGTAGTTCTTCACCTCGACCCGGCCGTAGTTGTAGATCAGCGTGTTCCAGTCCTGGTGGAACCCCTCGCGAGGGTCCTGATGTTCATACAACGATGTGCCGTCAAACCGGCCGAGGCCATGCGCATCGGTCGGGAAATGCCCCGGCACCCAGTCGAGGATCACCCCCAGCCCCTTGCGGTGCGCAGCATCGACGAAGGCGCGGAATTCCGATGGCGTGCCATGGCGGATCGTCGGGGCAAACATCCCGACCGGCTGGTATCCCCAACTGCCGTCAAACGGATACTCGCTGACTGGCAGGCACTCGATATGGGTGAACCCCATGTCGGCAGCGTAGTCGACCAGTTGTTCGGCAAGCTCGAG
>WOUW01000020.1:37924-70448 GCA_009773055.1 Paracoccaceae bacterium | reverse complement strand
TGACGGGGTGCTGCCGGCGGGTGACGTTCTAGCCGGATTGCAACTGACCGGCTTCTTTCTTGACCGGGGCCTGCGCCCCGTGCTGCATGACAAGCCCTTGCCCGAGGCGCGGGCACGGTTGGTGGACCTTCTGTCGCGACCTGCCTGAAACGACGAAAGATGTCGCACCTGTTGCAGACGGTGCCGGGCCTCCGTCGTCCAACTCGGGCCATGGGCAACCGTTACCTTCCGCTTGCGCTGACGCACAGCCCGACCCCGCGCATCGAGCATTTTGCCCTGCTTGCCGGGCTGGAGGCCGCCGTGCGCGGCACGCTGATTTCGGCCATGCCGCTGGCGGTCTATGCGGCCCTGCAGGATGCGCAGGCGACGTCGCTGGTCTATTTCCTGGCCGGGATCGTGGCGCTGATCTGGGGTCTGATGGTCCCCTGGGCGACGCGGCTGATCCCGCGGCGCTGGGCCTATACCGCGGGGTGCCTGCTCTACCTTTGCGGAATGGCGCTGGCCATTCTGGGAACCTGGTGGTCGGTGCCGTTGTCGCTTGCCTGCAATGCAATGGCGACGGCCACGACCTTTGTCTGCTTCAACGCCTATGTGCTGGACTATGTCGACCGGGCGAACCTGGGGCGGAGCCAGTCGACGCAGATGGTCTATGCCGCTGCCCCCTGGGCCATCGGGCCGTTGACCGGGGTCTGGCTGCACGACCAATGGGAGCCCGCGCCGTTCCTGCTGGCAGGGGCCTTCGCGCTGGCGCTTCTGATCGTGTTCTGGATCCTGCGGCTGGGCAACGGCAAGCAGATCCAGCGGGCGAAGCGTCCGGCGGTGAACCCGCTTGGCTACCTTGGCCGGTTCTTCCGCCAGCCGCGCTTGATCGCGGGCTGGATGTTCGCCGTCATGCGCAGCTGTGGCTGGTGGGTTTATGTCGTCTATCTGCCGATCTTCTGCATCGAGGCTGGCCTTGGCGACAAGGTGGGCGGCATAGCCCTGTCGATCACCAACGCGCTTCTGTTTGCGGCCCCGGCGATCAACCGGCTGGGGCGCAGGCTGTCGGTGCGACGGTCGGTCCGGTTTGCTTTCGGAGCTTGCGGCACCCTGTTTCTGTCGGCCGGGCTTCTGGCTGTGCTGCCCTGGGCCACGGTGGCGTTGACCATGGCGGCGTCGGTCTTTCTGGTGATGCTGGATGTGGTCGGGGGCTTGCCGTTCCTGATGTCGGTCAAGCCGTCCGAGCGGACGGAGATGTCGGCGGTCTATTCCAGTTTCCGCGATGTCTCGTCGATCCTGACGCCGGGTGCTGCCTGGCTGGTGCTGTTTGTCGCACCGCTGCCGGGGATCTTTGTTGCGGCGGGGGTGGGCCTTGTGGCGTCCTGGCTGGTGGCCGGACGGTTGCACCACCGGCTGGGCGTGCAGAGGCCGTCGCGCGGAGGGGTGCCAGTTTAGGCCCAGATCTTGCCGTGCTTGACCAGCCAGTCGGCCGAGGCGAGGAGGGCTGCCTTCGGGGCAATGAACTCCATCCCCATTTCGCTGACCGCACGGGCGTTCGAGACGCGTTCGAGGTGACCAAGCTTGGGCAGGATCGCGCGGATCTGCGCGTCGAACAGGGACAGGAAGCGGACGATGGCCTTCGGGGCTTCCCGCGTCGGGATGCGGCGGGTGGGATAGGCGGCCTTCAGCGTTCGGCCCATGTCGACGAAGGCCATGGAACCCGACGCGGCGATATAGCGCCGCCCTTCAGTTTCCGGGCGCTGCAGGGCGCGCAGGTGCATCTCGGCAACGTCGCGGACGTCGACGATGGGAAGGCCGATCGGCGGCAGCATCGGGTCCTTGCCTTTCAAGAAGCGTTCCACCAGCCCCAGGGACGATCCGTAGTGTTCGTCCAGCGGCGGGCCGAGGACAAGGCCGGGGTTGATCGTCGTCAGTTTCAGGCCGCGGGCCTTGGCGATCTCCCAGGCTGCGCGTTCGGCAAGGGTCTTCGATCTGGCGTAGGGTGTGGTGGTGGGCAGGTGGACATCGCACCAGTCGGCCTCGTCCTGCAGGGCGTCGGGCTTCGCCTCGTTCAGGATGGCGACGGTGGAGGAGGTGAGGACGACCCGTGTGACACCTGCGGCGGCGGCGGCCTTCAGGACACGCTCGGTGCCCTCGACCGCCGGTCGGATGACGGCGGCGGGGTCCTTGGGCTGCGCAATGGGAAAGGGCGAGGCGGTGTGGACAACGGCGGTGACGCCACCCATCGCTTCGGCCCAGCCTGCATCGGATTCAAGGTCAGCCTGCACCAGACCAAGTTGCCCGGCATTTTCGGTGAGATAGGGCTGGAGTGCGGCATGAACCTCTGCCGCGCGGTCCAGCCTGCGGACAGTGCCCCGAACGTTGTAGCCCGCGTTCAGAAGCTTCAGCGCGACATGCTTTGCGATGAAACCGGAAACTCCGGTTAGAAGGACAGTGCCTGCCATCGCGTGCCTCGGTCTTTACAGTGTCAACATGTGACGATATGGGACAGTTTCGCAAGCAGGCAAGGTCAAGGCAACGGAAATTACTCCAGAAGCCGCCGGGCGATGACTGTCGCCTGAATCTCGGCGGCGCCCTCGAAGATGTTCAGGATGCGCGCGTCGCAGAGGATGCGACTGATGCGATATTCAAGGGCAAAGCCGTTGCCGCCGTGGATCTGCAGGGCGTTGTCGGCGGCGGCCCAGGCGACGCGGGCGCCCAGAAGCTTGGCCATTCCCGCCTCAAGGTCGCAGCGGTGGCCGTGGTCTTTCTGCCAGGCGGAGAAATAGGTCAGCTGGCGGGCGATCATGATTTCGACCGCCATCATGGCAAGCTTCCCGGCGATGCGCGGGAAGGCGATCAGAGACTTGCCGAACTGCTGGCGGTCCAGTGCGTATTGCATCCCTGTCTCCAGCGCCGACTGCGCGACCCCGATGGCCCGCGCGCCGGTCTGGATACGAGCGCTCTCGAAGGTCTGCATCAGCTGCTTGAAGCCCTGGCCTTCGACGCCGCCCAAAAGGTTCTCGCCCTTCACATGGAAACCGTCGAAGTTGACGGTGTATTCCTTCATGCCGCGATAGCCAAGAACCTCGATCTCGCCACCTGAAAGGCCCTCGTCGACGAAGGGCGTCTCATCGGTCCCGGGGGTCTTTTCCGCAAGGAACATCGAGAGGCCGCGGTAGTCGCCGGTGCCTTCGACGCTGCGGGCAAGGACGGTCATCACATGGGTACGGGCAGCGTGGGTGATCCAGGTCTTGTTGCCGGTGATGATCCAGTCGTCGCCGTCCTTGCGGGCGCGGGTGCGCAGCGAGCCAAGGTCGGAGCCGGTGTTGGGTTCGGTGAATACCGCCGTCGGCAGGATTTCTCCGGAGGCGAGGCCGGGCAGCCATTTCGCCTTTTGTGCGTCAGTGCCGCCGCAGAGGATCAGTTCGGCAGCGATTTCGGTGCGGGTGCCAAGCGAGCCGACGCCGATATAGCCGCGCGAGAGTTCTTCGGACACGACGACCATCGACGCCTTGGACAGACCGAAACCGCCGAATTCCTCAGGGATGGTCAGGCCGAAGACCCCCATCCCAGCGAGGTCCTGAATCACCTCCATCGGGATCAGCTCGTCCTTCAGGTGCCAACCTTGGGCGTACGGGATGACCTTTTCGTCGGCATAGCGACGGAACTGGTCGCGGATCATTTCCAGTTCGTCATCAAGTCCGGTAGCCCCGAAAGTGGCACGGCCATGGTTGTCTTGCATCACGGCCACGAGCGCGTCGCGGGCGGCGGGGGTGTTGCCTTCGGCGATCAGCCGGGATGCTGCCGGGCCGGGGGTCCAGGTGAGGCCAAGATCTGACAGGCGGGCAATCTCGCCCTGGCTCATCGGCAGGCCGCCTGCGATCTGCGCGAGGTATTCCCCAAAGCCGATCTGCAGGATCAGCTGTTCCATCGCGCCGAACTGGCCCGCATCGGTAAGGCGCGATGCCCAGGCCTGCAACTGGCGCAGCGCCTCGACATAAGTGGCAAGCCAGGACAGCGCATGGGCCTGAAACTGCCGGGCGTCTAGAGCGGGACCAGAGAGCTTGCCGCCCGAGGTCACCTGTGCCTTCAGATCGTCGCGGGCGCTGGTGAAAAGACGCTCGACCTCGGGGAGGGCGGTGGCGGTCAGGGCCGGAAGATCGGCAAGAACGGGGGAAGCTGGCATGGCCTGTCCATCATGCGGCATCGGAGGCTCCGGCAAGATTCTGCATCTGCAAAGAGGTAGCGCCTTCGCAGTTGCAGAGCAACAAGATTTCAACCGCGGTCTGGAATGCGACCTAAAATGTCGCAGCGGATTTCGGCTGGCCGCCGGAAGAAACCGGCTTTTCCTTTGCTGTCCGATAGGCCAAGCATGGCCGAAAAGGATATGTCATGCCTGAGCTTGTCTCTGCGGGCCTGCCGGTCGGGGCCTTCGCAGCGGCCATGGCGATCACATTGTTCGCGGGGTTCGTGAAGGGTGCGGTCGGGTTTGCGATGCCGTTGATCCTGGTGTCGGCGTTTGCGGTGTTCCTGCCGCAGGACCTGGCGTTGGCCGGGCTGATCCTGCCGACCCTGACCACGAACCTGAGCCAGGCTTTCCGGCAGGGGGTCGCACCTGCGGTCGAAACCGCGCGGACCTATCGGCGGTTCCTGATTGCGACTGTGATCTGTATTGCAATCTCCGCCCCGTTTGCCGATGCGATCCCGCGCACGGCCTATCTTCTGATGTTGGGCGTGCCGATCACGGTCTTTGCGGGACTGCAACTGGCGGGCCGCGGGCTCGCGATCCAGTTGCACCACCGCGACCGTGCGGAATGGGGGCTGGGGGTGATCGGCGGGCTGTATGGCGGGGTGTCGGGCATCTGGGGCCCGCCGCTGCTGGTGTTCCTGTTGTCGACCGGGGCGGACAAGTTGCAGATGATCCGGGCGCAGGGCGTGGTATTCCTGATCGGGGCGATGGCGCTTTTGGCCTCGCACCTGTTGACGGGGCTGGCCAATGCGCAGACCTTGGGCTTTTCCGCCGCGCTGTGCGTCCCCGCGCTGGCCGGGCTATATGCGGGCTACTGGGTGCAGGACCGGCTGGACCAGCAGCGTTTCCGCCGCTGGACGCAAGGATTGCTGGTCATCACCGGACTGAACATGATCCGGCTGGCGCTTGCCTAGCCGATGGCGGCGGCCTTCACGTCTGCGTCGATGAAGGGCACATACTGGGCGAAGTTCTTCTGGAACATGCCGACCAGTTTCGCCGCCTGCGCATCGTAGTCGTGGCCATGGGTCCAGGTGTCGCGCGGGTTCAAGAGGCCTTCACCGACGCCCGGAACCGACACCGGGACCTCGAAGCCGAAGTTGGGATCGCGGCGGAACTCACCCTTCGCAAGCGAGCCGTCTAGTGCCGCCGCAAGAAGCGCCCGCGTGGCCCGGATCGGCATCCGTTTGCCCGTGCCATAGGCGCCGCCGGTCCAGCCGGTGTTGACCAGCCAGCAGGAGGCACCGTGCTTGGCGATCTTGGCTTGCAGAAGCTTGCCATAGACTTCCGGCCGGCGGGGCATGAAGGGCGCGCCGAAACAGGTGGAGAAGGTCGGCTGCGGTTCGGTGATGCCGCGTTCGGTGCCGGCGGCCTTGGAGGTGAAGCCGGAAAGGAAGTGATACATCGCCTGCGCAGGCGAGAGGCGCGCGATGGGCGGGAGGACGCCGAAGGCATCGCAGGTCAGCATGACGACGTGGCGCGGGTGGCCACCGAGGCCGGTGGCGCTGGCGTTCGAAATGGCCTCAAGCGGGTAGGCGCAGCGGGTGTTCTCGGTGAGGCTGCGGTTGGAAAAGTCCAATTCCAGTGTTTCTTCGTCGTAGACCATGTTCTCGACGACGGTGCCGAAGCGGTGGGTGGTGGCATAGATCTCGGGCTCGGCCTCAGGGCTAAGGTCGATGGTCTTGGCGTAGCAGCCGCCCTCGAAGTTGAAGATGCCGCGGTCCGACCAGCCGTGTTCGTCATCGCCGATCAGCGTGCGGTCGGGCGACGCCGAAAGGGTGGTCTTGCCAGTGCCCGAAAGGCCGAAGAAGACGGCGGCATCGACCGGGTTGCCGATGGCGTGGTTGGCCGAGCAGTGCATCGCCATCACGCCCTTGGCGGGAAGAAGGTAGTTCAGG
Source organism: Paracoccaceae bacterium (assembly GCA_009773055.1). GTDB lineage: Bacteria > Pseudomonadota > Alphaproteobacteria > Rhodobacterales > Rhodobacteraceae > Tabrizicola. The sequence goes on along the minus strand of WOUW01000020.1, from coordinate 64,322 downwards.
ACGGTGAAGACGGCCTTCTTGTTTTCCCCGGCATAGGCGGTGTTGGCGATCAGAACGGTCTTTTCGTCAAAGTTCAGGACGATGGCGGTTTCGGTCCGGCAGCCGTGACGCGCGGGGTCGGCCTTGAAGGACGGGCAGTTGATGATGGTCCATTCCGGGGTGAAATTGTCCAGTTCATCCCGCGACGGGCGACGCAACAGGTGGCGGATGAAGAGGCCGTGCCAGGCCAGTTCCGTCACCACGCGGACGTCAAGCCGGTGCATCGGATCGGCTCCGGCGAAAAGGTCCTGAACGAAAAGCTCACGCCCCTGGACATGCGCCAGCATGTCGGCCTTGAGCCGAGCGTAGGCGTCGGGCGTCATCGCGGCGTTGTTGTCCCACCAGATCGTGTCTTCGGTGGTGGCAGTGCGGACGACGAACTTGTCCTTCGGCGAGCGACCGGTAAACTGGCCCGTGGTGCAGAGAAACGCCCCGCCACGACCCAGCCGACCCTCGCCCCGCGTGACTGCCGCCTCGACCAGAGCAGCCTCGGCATAGTTGTAGTGGGCGACCGACGCACCCGTGATGCCGTGGTGTTCAAGTGTCTCGGTGGGGTTCACGCGACCGTGGATCATCCTGCCAACTCCCTATGCCGCAAGCGACCTGCGGCGGTTCAAATGGTCGGCATCCGGGCCAATGAATGCCGTGACAAGCCCTTGCGGGGGCCGGCCATAATGGGCCTATAGCATGGGATTTTTGCACGGGAATAGCGTGATTTCAAACAGTTAGCGCAATCATTCCCGCGTTAGCGCCACCATGGCCCGGCAATCCCGGGTCGGGTGCAGAATTGTTGTCGGTATAGGCGAAATTGCCACCCCTCGGGTCATTGTTTCAGGGGTGATTCGGATTTCTGTTGCTTATCGGCGCACCAGCCCCGAAAATGCTTAGAAAATAAAGACAAGGCAGCAGCAGTTTAAGGGAGGCACGCAGATGTCCCGCATCGCTCTGGTCGATGATGACAGGAATATCCTGACGTCGGTCGCGATGACCCTCGAAGCCGAAGGCTTTGAGGTCGAGACCTACAACGACGGCCAATCCGCGTTCGAGGCGTTCAGCCGCCGGATGCCCGACATGGCAGTCCTTGATATCAAGATGCCACGGATGGACGGAATGGATCTGCTCCAGCGGATGAGGCAGAAAACTTCGATCCCGGTGATCTTCCTGACCTCGAAGGACGACGAGATCGACGAGGTGCTGGGTCTGCGCATGGGGGCTGACGACTACGTCAAGAAGCCCTTCAGCCAGCGTCTTCTGGTGGAACGCATCCGCGCGCTTCTGCGTCGGCAGGAAGCGATCAACACCGGAGAGGCTGCGGCCACGGAAGAAACCCGGATGATGGAGCGGGGCGCGTTGCGGATGGACCCGCTGCGCCATTCGGTGACCTGGAAAGGGAAAGAGGTCGCACTGACCGTGACCGAGTTCCTGCTGCTGCAGGCGCTTGCCCAGCGGCCCGGTTTCGTGAAGTCGCGCGATCAACTGATGGACGTGGCCTATGACGATCAGGTCTATGTCGACGACCGGACCATCGACAGCCACATCAAGCGGCTGCGCAAGAAGATGCGGACGGTTGATGACACATTTTCGGCCATCGAAACGCTGTATGGTATCGGCTATCGCTACAACGAAGAGTGACGGCCGACTGCTATGACCTCTTCGCCCCGGCTTGCCCCGAACGACCTGAAACCAAAGCGGTCAGGTGACGTCCTTCTGGGCGAAGACTGGGTCTCGCCCGACGCAACCGTCGAACGGCTGCGCGAGGCGCGGGGCGGTCGGAGCATTGTCGGGCTGAACCGGTCGCCGCTGGCGCGGAAGATCATCGTCTTCAACCTGATGGCTCTGGTGCTGCTGGCAGTTGGGGTTCTGTTCATGAACCCGTTCCGCGACAGCCTGGCCCTGCAACGCCAGCTGGGCATGGTGCGGCAGGCCGAGCTGATCGCGGCGGTCTATGAGGCGCACCTGCGGCCCGGAAGCGCTGGGTTCGACTTCCGCACGCCCTTGCAGGACATCGAGCTTGATCCGGTGCTGGAGGTCTTTGTCTTCGACCCGACCGGGCAGCTTTTGGCATCGCGCGTGGGGCAGGGGATCGGCACGCTGGTGTCGAACCCGGATCAGCCGACCTTCCTGACCGACTTTCTGGAAGGTGTCTGGAATGTCGTGACCGTGCTTTTCCGTCAGGGTCGCACCGAGCGGACCGAGACCATCGACCCTGCCGACAATGCCCGTGCCGCTTTCGAGGGCGCGCGCAGCGGCGAAGTCGTGACGCGGGTGACGCGGAATGGCGAAGGCAGCATCTACTTTACCGTGGCCACACCGATCTCGGTCGCGGGGGATCTAGTCGGGGTGGTCGCGGTCACTTCGGATTCGCAAGAGATCGACCGGCTGGTGCGCTATGAGCGCGAGCAGATCCTGCAGATGTTCGTGCTGGCCGTCGTGCTGTCGATCGCGCTAAGCCTGATGCTGGCGTCAACCATCTCGAACCCTCTGTCCGATCTTGCCGCCGCCGCCGAAGTGGGCCGGGACCGCGACTCGCGCCGGGTTGCGCCGTCCCGCGTCCGCATCCCCGACCTTGCCGCGCGACCGGATGAGATCGGTCGGCTGTCGGTGGCCATGCGCGGAATGGTGTCTGCCCTTTATGACCGGATCGACGCCAACGAACAGTTCGCGGCGGATGTGGCGCACGAGATCAAGAACCCGCTTGCGTCCCTGCGGTCGGCGGTCGGTTCGTTGCGGTTCGTGAAGAAGGACGAACATCGCGAAAAGCTTCTGGATGTAATCGAGCATGACGTGCGCCGTCTGGACCGGCTGGTGAGCGACATCTCGAACGCGTCGCGGCTGGACAGCGAGCTGGTCAAGGAGGAGGAGGAGGAGTTCAACCTTCTCAAGACCCTGGCGAACCTGTGCCAGTACCTGTCGCAGCAAGCGGGCGAGAAGGGCGTAGACTTCATCATCGACCTGCCCAGCGATCCGATCAGCATTCACGGGCTGGAAGCGCGGCTGGCGCAGGTATTCGTCAACCTGGTGACCAACGCGATTTCCTTCTGCGAAGACGGCGATGCAGTGCGCGTCTGGGCCCGTCGCCGGGAAAACCGCGTGCTGATCGTAGTGGAAGACACCGGCCCGGGCATCCCGGAGCAGGCGCTGACCAAGGTGTTCAAGCGGTTCTATTCCGAACGCCCGCAGGCCGAGTTCGGCAAGCATTCGGGCCTTGGTCTCGCGATCTCCAAGCAAATCGTCGAGGCGCATGGCGGGGTGATCTGGGCCGAGAACATCCGCCCGACCGCCGCCGACCCGACCTCTGACCCCCTTGGCGCGCGCTTCGTCGTCGGCCTTCCAGTGTGACCGAGACCGCCGAGATCCTGCACGCGACCTGCGTGGCAGTCGGGGATCAGGGGCTTTTGATCCTGGGGCCGTCGGGGTCCGGCAAGTCGGCCCTGGCGCTGAAGCTGATTTCACGCGGGGCGGTTCTGGTATCGGATGACCGGACGCTGGTCACGCGGACGGGCGACCGGCTGGTGGCAAGTTGTCCAAACCCCGACCTGTCCGGCCTGATCGAGGCGCGGGGGGTCGGTCTGCTGCATGCGCCGGCGTTGCCTTTGGTCCCCGTGGCGCTGGTAGCAGATCTTGCGCAGGTCGAGACCGACCGTTTGCCGCTTTCGCGCAGCGTCACAATGCTGGGAGTTTCGCTGTCTCTTGTGCTGCAAGTGCAAGATGACCATTTTCCCGACGCCCTGATGCTCTATCTTCGCCATGGACGGCAGGCATGACGTTTGCCGGGACACAGCATGACTTCTGATACTTCGCTGGATCATCACCTTGTTTTTGTCACCGGCCCCTCGGGTGCCGGGCGGACAACGGCGATCCGGGTGCTGGAGGATCTGGGCTATGAGGGGATCGACAACATCCCCCTGTCGCTGGTGCCGCGCCTTGTCGAGGGCCCGCCGCTGGGCCGCCCGATCGCGCTTGGCCTTGACGTGCGGAACCGTGATTTCAACGCGACGTCGCTGATCGAGCTGATCGACAAGCTGACGCGCGATCCTGCCGTCGATCTGGAGGTGATGTATCTGGACTGCGCGCCTGCCGTCCTGATCCAGCGCTTCTCCGAAACCCGCCGTCGTCATCCGCTGGCCCCCGCCGAGACCCCGGCGCAAGGGGTGGAACGCGAGATCGACCTTCTGGCCCCGATCCGGGTGCGGGCCGATCACCTGATCGACACCACCGAACTGACGCAGCACGACCTCAAGGCCGAGATCGCGCGACGGTTCGACCCCGGCAAGACGGGTCGGCTGTCAGTTTCGGTGCAGTCCTTCAGCTACAAGCGCGGGGTGCCGCGCGGAATGGACATGATCTTTGACTGCCGCTTTCTGGCGAATCCCCATTGGCAGCCCGACCTGCGGCCGCTGGACGGACGCGACCCGGCCGTCGAATCCTTCGTGCGCGCCGACCCCAGATTCGCTGAATTCTTCCAGAAGGTGAGCGAACTTCTGCTCTTTCTGCTTCCGGCCCACCTGGACGAGGGCAAGGCGCATCTGTCCATCGGCTTTGGCTGCACCGGAGGGCAACACAGGTCGGTTGCCATGGCGGAAATGGTCGGTTCCGCGCTTGCGGAAGCGGGCTGGCCAGTGTCAAAACGTCACCGGGAACTGGAACGCAAGGCCGCGACAGCGCAGCCGGACGCAACGAAGGTGGCAGGCGCTTGATCGGGATCGTGATCGTGGCACATGGCGGTCTGGCGCGGGAATACCTCTCGGCGGTCGAGCATGTCGTGGGGCGACAGGACGGGGTCCGCGCGATCTCGATCGAGGATGACCACGACCGCAGCGCCAAGCAGGCGGAAATCTGCGATGCCGCCGATTCTGTCGACACCGGGCAAGGCGTGGTGCTGGTGACGGACATGTTTGGCGGCTCGCCGTCGAACCTGTCCTTGCCCGCCTGCGCCACCTCGGGCCGCCGCATTCTTTACGGGGCAAACCTGCCGATGCTGATCAAGCTTGCCAAATCGCGCGACCTGGGTGTTCCTGAGGCCGTCGCGGCAGCGTTGGACGCGGGCCGCAAGTATATCAACAGCCTCGATCTTGGCGGCGGGGCCTGAAGGACCGACATGACCAGCCGAAACCTGCGCATCGTCAACGAGAAGGGCCTTCATGCCCGGGCTTCGGCCAAGTTCGTCGAAGTCGTGGAGGCACACGATGCGCATGCCACCGTCGCCAAGGACGGGATGGAGGTCTCGGGCGATTCGATCATGGGGCTGCTGATGCTGGGCGCATCGCGCGGAACGGCGATCGACATCACCTGCAGCGGTGCGGAATCGGAGAAACTCGCCGATGCGCTGGAGGCATTGGTTGCGGCGCGCTTCGGAGAGGATTATTGAGCGGTGATGCCCGGACGCAATCCGGGCTGCAGTTGGGGACTGCCGCTTCGTGACCGACCACAGTCAGATCGCTGCTAGAGTGCCGCCCGTTGCCGTTGATCCGGCAGCGCGCAAGTACGACATGCGTCGGCTGTCCTATGCCGGCACGTTCAAGAATCCGTTCAAGGTCCTGTCGATCCGCGCCCTGGAATGGCTGACCGCCAAGGTCCAGCTGCTGCGCCTGATCCGAAGCTTCGAGAAATCCGGTGCCCCGCACGGAGCGCCGTTCTGGCCCAAGGCGATCCGCCACATGGGCATCCGCATCGGGACACCGCCCGAAGAGATTGCCCGCATTCCCGCGACCGGCCCGCTGGTCGTGGTGTCGAACCACCCTTCGGGGCTGGTGGACGGCATGGTCCTGGCCGAGATGGTCAACCGCGTCCGGTCGGATTTCAAGATCCTGACCCGCAGTCTGCTGACCGGGATCCCCGAGGTCGAGGAGTTCATGATCCCGGTCCCGTTCCCGCATGAGGACAACGCCCGCGAGCTGGGCCTGCAGATGCGGGACGAGACGATGAACCACCTCAAGGCCGGGGGGGTGATCATCCTGTTCCCTGCGGGCAAGGTCGCGATGTCGGAAGGCTGGTGGGGCCCTGCGGTCGAGGCTGAGTGGAACGTCTTCACCCACAAGATCGTCAAGTCCACCGGGGCGACGATCCTGCCGATCTACTTTCCCGGCCAGAACTCCCGCCTGTTCCAGATCGCCAACCAGGTGTCGGACACGGTGCGGCAGGGGCTGCTTTTGTATGAAATCAAGCGCTGCCTGTTCAAGCCGACCCGGCCCGTGATCGGTGAGCCGATCCCGGCCGAGGAGCTGAAGAAGTGGGAGGGCAACCCGAGAGGGTTCCTGGCCTGGCTGCGCGAGCATACGCTGGCGTTGAAGGACAAGTCGTAGGGTGCGCTACAGCGCACCTTGTTCAACGCGCCTTCATTCTAGCGGCTGCGGTACCCTTAAGATCGTATAGTTGTGCCGTGTCCGTGCGAAAAACTGTTCCTCCGCAATTCGGACAAATCTGCAAGCCAACCGACGGCAACGGACTGTCACCGTTTGCCAGGATGCCTGATCTGTCTTCAGAAATCGCGAATGCGCCTTCGAGCAACCAGCCTGCCCATCCGCATGCGTTCTCGTCGACTGTACAAACTGCATAGGTGATAACTGCGTAGTCCGGTGGACTGACGTCCGAAGTAGTGAGGTCTTGCAGTCTGTTTCGCTCGTCTTCTGAAAGCACTCTACGCCTCATTGACCTAAAGGGTCGCGAAGCCCGCCAGTTTCCGATCTCACCGTGTCGGCACCGGCACTTCCCCACGATAGTCGTAGAACCCCCGCTGGGTCTTCCGCCCCAGCCAGCCCGCCTCGACATACTTCGTCAGCAGCGGACAGGGCCGGTACTTCGTATCCGCCAGCCCCTCGTGCAGGACGTTCATGATCGACAGGCAGGTGTCGAGGCCAATGAAATCGGCCAGCTCCAAGGGGCCCATCGGGTGGTTCGCGCCCAGTTTCAGCGACTCGTCGATCGACTTCACTGATCCCACGCCTTCGTAAAGCGTATAGACCGCCTCGTTGATCATCGGCATCAGGATGCGGTTGACGATGAAGGCCGGGAAATCCTCCGAACTGGACGCGGTCTTGCCCAGTTTCCGCACCACTTCGTGCAGGCTTTCCCAGGTCTCCTGATCGGTGGCGATACCCCGGATCAGCTCGACCAGCTGCATCACCGGGACCGGGTTCATGAAGTGAAAGCCCATGAACTTTTCCGGCCGGTCGGTGCGCGAGGCAAGCCGAGTGATCGAGATTGATGAGGTGTTCGAGGTCAGGATCGTCGTCGGCTTCAGGTGCGGCAGAAGGTCCTCGAAGATCGCCTGCTTCACCGTCTCGCGTTCGGTGGCGGCTTCGATGATCAGGTCGCATTGCCCCAGATCGGCCAGTTTGAGCGTGGTCTTGATCCGCTCCATCGCCGCGCGCTTGTCGGCGGGCAGGACCTTGCCGCGCGAGACCTGGCGTTCGATGTTCCGTTCGACCGTCGCCAGCGCCTTGGACAGGCTTTCTTCCGAGATGTCGGTCATCAGCACCTGATAGCCCGCCAGAGCGAAGACATGAGCGATGCCGTTGCCCATCTGCCCGGCGCCCACGACGCCCACCAGCTTGATCTCCATCGCCCGCACCTCCATCTGTCGTCCCCGGTTATGCCCGGCCCACCCGGCCCGCGCAAGGATGGGGAAAGTGCCCGGCCTTTTAGGCAACCGCCCGATTTTAGCCATTCGGCAACCACCCTCTGCCACTCATGGCCTTGGGTAGACTGCAATCGGGTGGGGTGATGATGCATCTTGATGCGGGCGCGGGGGCGCCTGACTATTTTCCGTGCCGCTATGGCGCGTCAAAGGCGGTGTTCCGCGGCCCTGCACGGGACCTGTCGGTGCCCTATGTGGCCGTGCTGGGCGGGTCGGCAAGTTTCGGCAAGTATGTCGCCAGCCCCTTTCCCGACCTTCTGGAACGCGCGCTTGGAAGGCCGGTTGCGAACCTTGCGGCGCTGAATGCGGGACCGGATCTGTACCTGTCCGACCCTGCGACGTTGAAGATCGCCCAGCGTGCCACCGTCGCGATCCTGCAGATCACCGGGGCCGAGGCGCTGTCGAACCCGCTTTACACCGTACACGGCCGCCGGAATGACCGGTTCCTGAGCGCCACTCCGGCCCTGCGCGCGCTTTATCCCGAGGTCGACTTCACCGAGGTGCATTTCACCCGCCACCTGCTGATGGTCCTGAAGCGGACCGACGGGCTGCGGTTCGGCCAAGTGCTGACGGTGCTGAAGGAAAACTGGCTGATGCGGATGCGGCAGCTGCTGGCGCGACTGCCCCGGCGGCGGATCCTTCTGTGGCTGTCTGACGCTTCGGCACCGGTCGTGGCCGAGGACCTTGATCCCGGCTTTGGCCCCCTTCTGATCGACCGCAGCATGCTGGCCGCGTTGCAGGCAGAGGGGGGGCATCTGGTCGAGGCGGTTCCCTCTGAAACGGCCAAGGCGGAAGGTCCGGCTGGAATGCTGTTTCCCGAAATCGAGGCGCTGCAGGCCCGCTGTCTTCCCGGTCAGACGGCCCATGCCGAGATTGCCCTGCATCTGGCGCCCATCGTCCGGCGGATGATGGAAACGGAATCGGGGGCCACCTTGCGGTGACCCCCGTTGGTTGGGCTGGGCTGACGGGGCAGTTGCGTCAGAGCTTTTCGATCAGTTCCGGCACGGCGGTGAAGAGGTCCGCGACAAGTCCGTAGTCGGCGACCTGGAAGATCGGGGCCTCTTCGTCCTTGTTGATAGCGACGATGACCTTCGAATCCTTCATCCCGGCAAGGTGCTGGATCGCCCCCGAGATGCCGATGGCGACGTAAAGGTCAGGCGCCACGACCTTGCCGGTCTGGCCGACCTGCCAGTCGTTCGGGGCATAGCCACTGTCCACCGCCGCGCGCGACGCGCCAACGGCGGCATTCAGCTTGTCGGCCAGCTTTTCGATCAGCGCGAAATCGGCCTGAGAGCCAACGCCCCGGCCGCCCGAGACGACGATCCCGGCCGAGGTCAGTTCCGGGCGGTCGCTGGAGGCCACCTTGTCCTCGACCCAGGCCGACATGCTGCCATCGACCGAAGCCGAGACCTTCTCGACCGGGGCGTTGCCGCCCTTGCCCGCCGCGTCGAAGGTCGCGGTGCGGATTGTCATCACCTTGGTCGCGTCCGAGGTCTTGACCGTCTGGATCGCGTTCCCGGCATAGATCGGGCGGTCGAACGTCGATGCGTCATGCACCGCGAGGACTTCCGAGATCACCATCACGTCAAGCATCGCCGCCACACGCGGCAGGACCGACTTAGACAGTGCACCCGAGGGGGCAACGATATGCTCGTAGTCTCCGGCCAGCGACGCCACCAGCGCGGCGGTAGGTTCGGTCATGCCGTGGCAATAGACGTGATCGTCGGCGAAGAGGACCTTGGCCACGCCGTCCAGCGTCGCCGCCTCGGCCGCAGCGGCATCGCCGCCCGTGCCAGCGACAAGCACGGTCACCTGCCCAAGGGATTTCACCGCAGTCAGGGTCTTGGCCACCTGGTCGGTTGCAAGCTTGCCCTCGACAACGTCTGCCAGAAGAAGAACGGCCATCAGAGCACCCCCGCTTCGTCTTTGAGTTTCGCGATCAGTTCCGCCACGGATGCGACCTTGACGCCGGCTTTGCGGCCGGCCGGTTCCACGGTCTTCACCACGGACAGCCGGGGCGTGACGTCAACGCCGTAATCCGCCGGGGTCTTCGCCGCCAAAGGTTTGGCCTTGGCCTTCATGATATTCGGCAGCGACGCATAGCGCGGCTCGTTCAGGCGCAGATCGACGGTGATGATCGTCGGCATCTTGACGGTGATGGTCTGCAGACCGCCGTCCACTTCGCGGGTCACCTTGGCGCTGTCGCCTTCGATCGCGACCTCGGAGGCGAAGGTGGCCTGCGACCAGCCGAGGAGCGCTGCAAGCATCTGGCCCGTCGCGTTCATGTCATTGTCGATCGCCTGCTTGCCGCAAAGGACGAGGCCCGGCTGTTCTTCCTTGACCACGGCGGCCAGCAGTTTTGCCACGGCCAGCGGCTCGATGTCGGTGTGGACGTTGTCGGTGGCCTCGATCAGGATCGCGCGGTCGGCCCCCATGGCAAGCGCGTTGCGCAGGGTTTCCTGGCTTTGCTTCACGCCGATGGACACAACGATGACCTCGGTCGCGATGCCCTTTTCCTTCAACCGGATCGCCTCTTCGACGGCAATCTCGTCGAAGGGGTTCATCGACATCTTGACGTTGGCCAGGTCAACCCCCGACCCGTCCGCCTTCACCCGCACCTTCACGTTATAGTCGATCACCCGCTTGACCGGGACCAATACCTTCATGGGCCGCACTCCTTGTCCGACGCGGCCCCCAAGGCCGCACAAGCTCTCGCCGCCTGTTACCGGATCGGGGAACGTCGCAACAGAGCAAATGCGACAGGTTGGCGCGACGCGACGCCGCGTTTTGATCGCGAGGGGCGATCAGAGGATCAGCGTGTCAGGCCGGGAACCCAAAGCACGTCGTCCTTGCCGTCATTGTTGGCAATGCGGCCCGCGACGAAGAACCAGTCCGAAAGGCGGTTGAGGTAGCGCACGGCCTCGGGGTTCACGTCTTCCATGGTTGCAGCCTCCACGACCAGCCGTTCGGCGCGGCGACAGATTGTGCGGCAGAGATGCAGCTGGGCGGCCAGGACAGACCCGCCGGGCAGAATGAAACTGCGCAAGGGCGTCAGCTTTTCGTTCATCGCGTCGATCTCGCGTTCCAGCCGGTCAACCTGGACTTCGATCATCCGCAGGGGCGTATAGGGCAAGGTTGCGTCGAGGTGCCGGTCGGGGGTGCAAAGGTCGGCCCCAAGGTCGAAAAGGTCGTTCGAGATACGCTTCAGCGCCTCGGCCATGTCGCCGGTTGCATGCAGCCGCGCAAGGCCCACGGTCGCGTTGGTCTCATCGACGGTGCCGTAGGCGCTGACGCGGAGCGAATGCTTGGCAACCCGCGCGCCATTGCCGAGCGCGGTTTCCCCGGCGTCGCCGGTCTTGGTGTAGATTTTCGACAGGACGACCATTTTTACTCCCCAACCCTCACGACCGGGCGCGCAGCCAGGCGAAGGCCGCAATCAGCACCACCGCGATGAACTGCACTCCAAGCCGCCAGCGCATGATCTTGTTGGCGTTGCGCTTGTTGAACTCACCGCCCTTGGCGAAGGTGCCGATGCCGAAGAGAAGGATGCCCAGCACGACGAGGCAGGCGATGGCACCAAAGATGAAAAGCGGATCGGACAGCATGGCAGGACTCCCTTTGACCCTGATTTAGGATGGGGGCTGGCAAAAGCGAAGCCGAAATTCGGCCCACTTCGGCAAGTCGCGATCTTTCGGCGAGGAATCGGGGACCTAGATGGCGTAACCGGGGTCTTCGGTATCGAGGATCGCGCGCAATTCGCGCAAGTGGGCGTCCGCAAAACCGGGATAGGCCTCCCATTCCCGGGCGGTCTTTTCGGCGATCTCGTCGGGCAGGACGCGCAAGGGGCGACCGGTCTGCAGGGCGCGAATGTAGGTTTCCGCCGCGCGTTCGAAGTAGTAGAGCCGGTTGAACGTCTCGGACACGCTGCGCCCGATGACGAGGACGCCGTGGTTGCCCATGATCATCGTGGTGATCTTCGGGTCTGCGAGGAGTTGGGCGCAGCGCGCGCCCTCTTCCTCGAAGGCCATGCCGCCGTAGTGATCGTCCACAACATGCCGGTCGAAGAACATCGCGCTGTTCTGGTCGATGGCGGGCAGCCGCGAATCTGCGAGGCTGGCCAGAACCGTCGCGTGGACCGAATGGACATGCATCACGCAAACCGCATGCGGGCAGGCACGGTGGATTGCGCCGTGCAGACCCCAGGCGGTCGGGTCCGGCGCATCGGGGCCGGACATGGTGTCCGGATCGGTCGCGTCAATCTCGACCAGCGATGACGCGGTGATCCGGCTGAAGTGGCGACCGTTCGGATTGATCAGGAACCGCGTGCCGTCCGGGTTCACTGCCAGCGAGAAATGGTTGGCAACGGCTTCGTGCAGGTTCAGCCGGACGGTCCAGCGAAAGGCCGCTGCCAGGTCCTGCCGAAGGTCGAGATCTGTCATGTTGGTGTAATGGTTCATGGCGGTCCTCCCCTGCGAATCATGCCCGTTTGCAAAGAAGGGCTGCTTTTTCGCCTGGAATAGGTTAACAGCGTGGCGACCGGGTTCCCAGCCGGGCAAACTGTGAGTTTTACAACTTTAGCGTGGCGCAGGCCGACTGGGTCGGCAACTTTGGCATGAATGTGGCGGTGAAGCGGCAGTTTTTCCTGCAAGTTTCCTTTATTCGGGCGGATGCTCTCCGCATTGTTTGACGATACTGGCATAAGGTAGTGGAGGAGTGCGCGTGCGGACTTTCATTCAAACCAATCGCCAGGCGGTAGCAACGCACACCTTGGGCGTGCGGGTGCTGTTGCTGACGGATCATGCCGAAAGCCGGACCGGGCAGCGTCTTGCCGAATACGGCAGTCTGGTCGACGCCTTCGACGATCTTGGTGACGCAGTGGGCGCGGTTCTGAACGACCGCTTTGGCTATGATCTTTTCGTGATGGACTGCGACGGGTTCGGCGGCATCACCGGGGCGGAACAGGCGATCTCGGCGCTGATTGCCGGTGACGCGAAGATGCGGGTGATGCTGGTCAGCCGCGAGTTCGATGTGCCGGTTTATCCTTTGGGGCGGCGCACGGCGGTCTGCCTGCCCGAGGACGTCTCCGAGGCGAGTTTCCGCATCGGATTCGACCATGTGCTGCGCGACAGGGCAGCGGTCACGATGAACTAGAAAGGTGTGGGGGCGGCGGACCGCCCCCGACCGACTTTCGTCAGTCCGGCGTTACGCCAGCGCCAGGTTGGTCGCGGATTCGCGCCCGTCACGGCCAGCTTCGATATCGAAGGTGACCGGCTGGCCATCTTTCAGGCTGCGCAGGCCTGCACGTTCCAGTGCGGTGATGTGGACGAACACGTCCTTCTTGCCGCCTTCCGGGGCAATGAAGCCGTAGCCTTTGGTTTCATTGAACCATTTCACGGTGCCCTTAGCCATCGTGAACTCTCCTGTCTGTCGTACCGCCCGCGGGATGCGGCGGTTTGGCCCCGTCAGCTTAGTGTCGATTGCTGTGGCCGATGGTCGGAGACAGTGGTCGAAAAGTTAACGTCGCGGCGGAAGATTTGCACAAGAAGGCAGAGAATCCAAGTGGAAACACCATGCAAATTGCGCCGTCGGCGGGACAGGCCGCCTGCGATTTCAACATGTTGGGTGCCTGTTGGTCCAATGCGCAAAAGACGGAGGCTGCGCCTTTCGTTGACTTTCCTCTTCACGCCCTGCCCATTTCCAATTACTTCCGCGGAAGGCATCCGACGGGGGTGCGGGGGGGGCACGACGCGCAGCGCTATGATCTTCACGGTGGATGAAGGGCGGCGATCCGGCCAAGGCCGCGCGCCACCTGACGCCCGACGATCTGCAACGGGGCGACCTGCGGACTCTGGAGGCGGGGCAGGCGGCCAGCCGGGTCGCTGCCTTGCCCGAAGTGCGCGCCGCCCTGATCGACTTTCAGCGACGCTTTGCGCGGGGTGAGGGTGGTGCGGTCCTCGATGGTCGCGACATCGGCACGGTGATCTGCCCGGCGGCCGAAGTGAAGTTATACGTCACCGCCAGCCCGGAGGTCCGTGCGCACCGGCGCTGGCTGGAGGTGGGGGGCGACGAGGCCCGGGTTCTGGACGAGGTCATAGAGCGCGACGCCCGCGACATGGGCCGGGCCGATGCGCCTTTGCGGGCGGCAGAAGATGCGGTGGTGATCGACACCAGCAAGCTTGCAATCGACGAAGCGGTCGCCGCAGCCTGCGCCATTGTCGAAGCGCGCCTTCCCAAGCGTCGATGACGGCAAGGCCAGATATTCATCTTCACATAAATCCGCGCGACCTGCACGATTGGCGAGGACGCCACCGGCTTGCGCTGTTCACCCGCCTTGCCGTGATGTGCGAGGCGCGGGGACTGGGCTTTCGCGCCATTGCCCGGCACCCGGATGAAATGCGGCGGGGGCACGCCGAAGCGGACGGCAATCTGCACATCGTCGAAAACGGCAGGGTCGAAGGCGAAGGCTGGCTCAACGCCGCGCTGGCCTATCTGCACGGCTTTTGGCACCTGGACCCGCGGGGCGTCCATGCCGAAAGCCTGGCGGCCCGGGCGGTCTTTGATCCAAGCGAGGTCGACAGCGGGGCGGCGGAACGGTTCTTCGCGGACCTGGAGGCAAGGTTCGTGCAGCGCCGCCGGTCGCGTTTTCACCAGCCGCGCGAGGTTGCGCTGGACCTGCCGCCGGCTTCGGTGGCCCTGTTCCTGCAAGGCCCGTCGGCCTTTTTCTACGGTCGCTGCAAGCTGAGTGTGGAGGAGACGATCCTTGCCGTCGCGCAAGGATCTGCCGGCCGGCCGGTCCTGGTGAAGCCGCACCCGCAGGTGCTGGAAGACGGTCGCGCAGCCATCGCCCGGGCGGTGGCGCAGGGGGCAAAGGTTCAGGCGACCGAGGCCAACGTCCATGACGTGCTGGCGGCTGCAGCTGTGACGGTGTCGGTCAACTCGGCGGTAGCGATGGAAGGGTTCCTGCACCGCAAGCCCGCGATCCTGTTCGGTGGATCAGATTTCCCGACCCTGGTGACGCAGGCCTCGGGGGCAGCCGATTTTCCGAAGGCTCTGACGAAGGCTTTGACCGCGGACTGGGCCTATCCGAAGATGGTCCACTGGTATTTCAACCGTCATACCGTGGAACTTGCCGCCAAGGATTTCGAGGACCGCGCCTTCGCCGCCTTTGAACGCGTCGGGTTCCCGCGCGGCAGGTTGGGCCTTTGACGCCGAAGCTGCCGCCCGCGCTCTGACGTGGCCACTTTCCCTTGCCCCGCTGGGTCTTTCCCACTATAGACCCCGCATCTGAAAACAGATGCCGTCTTGTCCGGTGAGCCGGATCAGGGCGCGTTTTCGTTTTTCGGGAAAGCCAAAGACCGGCGGAGCCAACCGCATGGCCAGTGAAAACACGTGAAAAGGAAACTGATCTATATGTGCGCTAAAGCAACCATGGAAGACTTCGAAGCCCTGTTGAAGGAAAGCTTCGAGATCGACACCCCCGAAGAGGGCACTGTCGTCAAAGGCCGGGTCATCGCGATCGAAGCGGGCCAGGCCATCATCGATGTCGGCTACAAGATGGAAGGCCGCATCGACCTGAAAGAATTCGCCAACCCCGGTGAACAGCCCAACATCAATGTTGGCGACACCGTCGAGGTCTACCTCGACCGCGTGGAAAACTCCCGTGGTGAGGCTCAGATCAGCCGCGAGAAAGCTCGCCGCGAAGAAGCCTGGGATCGTCTGGAAAAGGCCTACGCCTCCGAATTGCGCGTCGATGGCGCGATCTTCGGTCGGGTCAAGGGCGGCTTCACGGTCGACCTTGGTGGCGCTGTTGCATTCCTTCCTGGCAGCCAGGTTGACGTCCGCCCGGTGCGTGACGCTGGCCCGCTGATGGGCATGAAGCAGCCGTTCCAGATCCTGAAGATGGACCGTCGTCGCGGCAACATCGTTGTCTCGCGTCGTGCGATCCTGGAAGAAAGCCGCGCCGAACAGCGCGCCGAAGTCATCGGCAACCTGACCGAGGGTCAAGTCGTCGACGGCGTGGTCAAGAACATCACCGAATACGGTGCGTTCGTTGATCTGGGCGGCGTTGATGGCTTGCTGCACGTCACCGACATGGCCTGGCGCCGCGT
This sequence comes from Paracoccaceae bacterium, assembly GCA_009773055.1. Lineage (GTDB taxonomy): Bacteria > Pseudomonadota > Alphaproteobacteria > Rhodobacterales > Rhodobacteraceae > Tabrizicola. Next base: position 48,539 of record WOUW01000020.1, on the reverse strand, counting down.
CAACCACCCGTCGGAGATTCTGTCGATCGGCGAGACCGTCAAGGTCCAGGTCATCAAGATCAACAAGGAAACCCACCGTATTTCGCTGGGCATGAAACAGCTCCAGTCCGATCCGTGGGATGCCGTCGAGAAGATGTATGCCATCGGCACGGTCCACAAAGGCCGCGTCACCAACATCACCGATTACGGCGCCTTCGTGGAGCTGGAAGCCGGTGTTGAAGGTCTGGTTCACGTCTCGGAAATGTCCTGGACCAAGAAGAACGTGCACCCCGGCAAGATCGTCTCTACCTCGCAAGAGGTTGACGTCATGGTGCTGGAGATCGACAGCGCCAAGCGTCGCGTTTCGCTTGGCCTGAAGCAGACCCAGCGCAACCCGTGGGAAGTCTTTGCCGAAACCCACCCGGTTGGTTCGTCGATCGAAGGCGAAGTCAAGAACATCACCGAATTCGGTCTGTTCGTCGGCCTCGACAACGACATCGACGGCATGGTCCATCTTTCCGACCTGTCCTGGGACCAGCGCGGCGAAGAAGCGATCCAGAACTACCGCAAGGGCGACACGGTCAAGGCCGCCGTCACCGAAGTGGACGTCGAGAAGGAACGCATCTCGCTGTCCGTCAAGGCTTTGGGCGACGACACCTTCACCGATGCCGTTGATGGCGTGAAGCGGGGCGGGATCGTCACCGTCACCGTGACCGCGATCGAGGAAGGCGGGATCGAGGTTGAGTACAACAACCAGAAGTCCTTCATCCGCCGTTCGGACCTGTCGCGCGACCGCGCCGACCAGCGTCCCGAGCGGTTCCAGGTGGGCGACCACGTGGACGTCCGTGTGACCAACATCGACCCGAAGACCCGCAAGCTGGGTCTGTCGATCAAGGCACGCGAGATCGCCGAAGAGAAGGAAGCGGTCGAACAGTATGGCTCGTCCGATTCGGGCGCCTCGCTGGGCGACATCCTTGGCGCGGCTCTGAAGGACCGCAGCTAAGGCTTCCGGGGTTCAAACCTCTGATTGAATGTAAAGGCCCCGCCACACGCGGGGCCTTTTCCTTATCCCCAAGTCCCGGTTTTTGTTTGTCATAAGACAAATCCTGCCGCTATAGTCGCGCGAGAACAAGAGCGTGGCGGTCGCCTGCCAGGGACCGAACCACAGGGGGGACTACGGATGATCCGTTCGGAACTGATCCAGAAGATCGCGGATGAGAACCCGCATTTGACCCAGCGGCATGTCGAGCGGATCGTGAACACGGTCTTTGAAGAAATCATCGAGGCGCTGGCCAAGGGTGACCGGGTCGAGCTGCGCGGCTTCGGCGCGTTTTCGGTCAAGGCGCGCGACGCCCGCGTGGGCCGCAACCCGCGCACCGGCGAAGCGGTGAAGGTCGACGACAAGAAAGTGCCGTTCTTCAAGACCGGCAAGCTGTTGCGCGACCGGCTGAACGGCAAGTAACCCCGCATTGCCTTGCGCCCGGCCCGGTTCGGGCCGATATTGGCCCCCGAACCTCTGGGGCACCGAAGCGCATGATCCGTTATCTTCGTCTGATCTTCATCGGCCTCGTCGGCCTTTGCCTTCTGACCGTGGCGCTGGCCAATCGCGGTCTGGTTTCGGTGCGTCTTCTGCCCGAGGACATGGCGTCGCTGACCGGTCTGACCTGGGCGATGGAACTGCCGCTGTTTCTGGTCATCTTTGGCGGCATCATCGCAGGGATCCTGATCGGTTTTGTCTGGGAATGGTTCCGTGAGTATGGCCACCGTGCCACCGCCAGCCAGAAATCGCGCGAAGTCACGCGGCTGGAACGGGAACTGGCGGTGCTGAAGGATGCAACCTCGGTCCCGCCGAAGGACGACGTGCTGGCACTGCTGGAAAAGCGCTGAGATGGAAGTCCGGGTCAAGATCTGCGGGCTGAAGACGCCCGCTGATGTGGCTGCGGTGGCGTCTGCGGGTGCGGCCTACGCCGGGTTCAACTTCTTTCCCAAATCGCCGCGCTACGTCACGCCCGAGACTGCGCGCGCCTTGGCCCTGACCGCGCCGGACGGCCTGTGCAAGGTCGCGTTGGTGGTCGATGCCGAAGACGCCGTGCTGGACGCGATCGTGGCCGAAGTGCCGTTGGACATGTTGCAACTCCATGGCCACGAGACGCCCGCCCGCGTCGCCGAGATCAAGGCGCGTTATGGCCTGCCGGTGATGAAGGTGATCGGCGTGGCTGGCGAGGCTGACCTGGCACCGCTGCTGGATTACCAGCTGGTCGCCGACCAGATCCTGATCGACGCCAAGGCCCCGAAGGACGCGGTCCTGCCGGGGGGCAACGGGCTGACCTTTGACTGGCGGCTTTTGGTCGGGCGCAAATGGCTGAAGCCCTGGATGCTGGCGGGTGGGTTGACAGCGGACAACGTCGGGTTGGCCATCCAGCGCACCGGGGCGCGGCAGGTCGATGTCGCGAGCGGCGTGGAAAGCGCGCCGGGGGTCAAGGATGCCGCCCGGATTGCGGCCTTTGTCGAGGCGGCGCAGGGTGTGAAGGTCGGCGTCCCGATCCTTCGGTGATCTGACGGAGCGGCCGCCCGACACGAGCCGGTCACCGCACCTGTCGCGAGGTCGACGGTATGGAGCCCGCCATTCGCCGCCAGCCAGGCCGTGTTGGTGCCATCGGCACCGGTCGCCACGTCAAAACCGACCGGACCTTCCAGCGCCACGCCCAGTTTGCCTATGCCGGCAAGCGTACCGTCATTCGGCGCGGTCTGCTGGATCAGCCCCGCGATGGTGGCGTCGATGTTGAACATCGCGGTCTTTTCCGGTTTGCCGTAGCTGTTGGTGTAGGCGGCCGCGACCACGTTCGGTGCTTTGCCAGCGTTCATGTCTTCGGCCACGAAGGCAAGCGAGCCATCCACCGTAACCTCGCCGGTGTCGGGATTGACGCGGTGGTTGGTGGTCCCTGTCATGAAGCGCAGCTTGTCCGCTGCGGGATTGAAGTCGACGACAACCGGGCCATCGGTCGAAGGCAGCATCACGTTCATCGTGGCTTTCTCGGTCGTTGCACCGGTCATGTGGTCGATGACGACGATCTTGTGATCGGCAGTCACGCCGACCAGCGTCTTGTCGCCGGGGCGCAGGTCGATACCAAGCAGGCGGTCGACACCCTGCACCTCGACCTGGCCGGTGACGGCGGCCGTCGCGGTGTCGATCCAGAGAAGCGTGCGGTCGCCGGTGAGGGCAACAGCGGTTTCGGCAGCGGCGGGAAGGGTGGTGGCAGCAAGAACGGCGGCGGTGGCAAGCAAACGCATCGGTTACTCCTTCGGGTCGGTGCAGGATTGCGATGCAGCTACGGAACGGGTGGTGCCGAAGTTGCAGGTAGAACGATCACGAAACCGTCAGACGCGCAGCTTTACCGCGGGGTGCATTGGCGCTACATCCCGATGGGAACAACGGGGGTGCGCCATGGCCGAAGACGGGTTGAACAGCTTCATGACGGGGCCGGACGAACAGGGCCGTTTCGGCATGTTCGGCGGGCGGTTCGTGTCCGAAACCCTGATGCCGCTGATTCTGGAGCTGGAAGAGCGCTACAATTTCGCCAAGACCGACCCGAGTTTCTGGGCCGAGATGGACGATCTGTGGAAGCACTACGTTGGCCGGCCCTCGCCCCTGTATTTCGCGCCGCGTCTGACCGAGCACCTGGGCGGTGCAAAGGTCTACATGAAGCGCGACGAGTTGAACCACACGGGTGCCCACAAGATCAACAACGTGCTGGGCCAGATCATTCTGGCCCGCCGGATGGGCAAGACCCGGATCATTGCGGAAACCGGGGCGGGCCAGCATGGGGTGGCGACGGCCACGGTCTGTGCCAAGTTCGGGCTGAAATGCGTGGTCTACATGGGTGCGCATGACGTCGAACGGCAGGCCCCGAACGTCTTCCGGATGAAGCTGCTGGGGGCCGAGGTCATTCCGGTGACCAGCGGTCGCGGCACGCTGAAGGACGCGATGAACGATGCTTTGCGCGATTGGGTGACCAACGTGCGCGACACGTTCTACTGCATCGGCACGGTGGCCGGCCCGCATCCCTATCCGGCGATGGTGCGTGACTTTCAGTCGATCATCGGCAAGGAAGTCCGCTGGCAGCTGGCCGAGCAGGAGGGCGAAGGCCGCCTTCCCGACGTGCTGGTCGCGGCCATTGGCGGCGGGTCGAACGCGATGGGCCTCTTTTTCCCGTTCCTCGACGACCCCTCGGTTCGGATTGTGGGCGTGGAAGCGGGTGGCAAGGGCGTGGACGACCGGATGGAGCACTGCGCCAGCCTGACCGGCGGGCGACCGGGCGTGTTGCACGGCAACCGGACCTACCTTTTGCAGGATGCGGATGGGCAGATCCTGGAGGGGTTCTCGATTTCGGCGGGCCTCGACTATCCCGGCATCGGGCCGGAACATTCCTGGCTGCATGACGTGGGCCGAGCCGAGTATGTCAGCATCACCGACGCCGAGGCGCTGGAGGCGTTCCAGCTGTGTTGCCGCCTTGAGGGGATCATCCCGGCGCTGGAACCTTCGCACGCCCTGGCACAGGTGATGAAGCTTGCGCCGACATTGCCCAAGAACGAGATCATCGTGATGAACATGTGCGGGCGCGGCGACAAGGACATCTTTACCGTGGCCAAGCATCTGGGCGTGACGATGAAGGTCTGACCGGAACTCGTCTTTCGGCCAATCCGGGTCCGTGGCGCTGTGCCTCGGGCCCTTTTTCTTGCCGGTTCGCTGCGGCCCGGTGCGGCGCGGCAAACCAGAACCGCGCGATCCGACCCAGATCCCTGATCTGGGCCTAAACTTCCGTTTATGCCCGCAAACTTCGGTCGTAATGCGCCCGGGGTAAACCCTGGGTCAATGGCCTGGGACGATGGAATCCGGTCTTTGAAGGCACTGCTCCCGACGGCGGCAAACGCCACTTGACGAGCAAGTCCTCAAACCAAGGGAGATCCCCGATGAAACTGAGAACCAGACTTCTGAGCCACACCGCCATGCTCGTGCTTTCGGCAGGCGCGGCCTTTGCCGCAATTGATGGCAACAAACTGGCCGACGATTATCTGGCCGATGGCTACACCTTCGTCGAAGTGAAGGTCGGGCCGACCCAGACCAAGGTCGAGGCAATCAAGGACGGCACCAAGGTCGAAGTCGTCTACGACAACGAGACCCAGGAGGTCGTCAAGAAAGAGCAGGGAACCGCGACCGGCGACGATGCCGACCGCACCGGCAAGCAGGTCCGCACTGTAGACCGGGACTTCGAGGATGACGGTGACGACAAGTCCGATACAAATGTCGATGACGACGCGGACAAAGCGACGGATGGTGACGACAATGACAAGGACAACGGCGGCGATCACGACGATGACGACGATGACGACGATGACGATGACGACGATGACGACGACGACGATAACTAAGTCGACGGCGTGACACAGAAGACTGGCCCCGGTCTTGCCGGGGCCTTCGGCATGGAACATAGTTCCACGGGCGCGGACCAGGGGCCGGGACCAGGGGCCAGGATCGGGGAGACAGGATGAAACGGCGCGAGCTCCTTTGCGGACTTGTCGCAGGCTTGGTGTTCGCCTCGCCCGCAATGGCCGAGAGCGTAGCCGACAGCATCGTCCGCCAACTGGAAAGGCTGGGCTTTCGGAAGGTGTCTCAAGAACGCACGCTTCTGGGGCGGGTCCGGATCGTTGGGGATCGCAAGGACCGACAGCGCGAGATCATCGTGAACCCGAACACCGGCGAGATCTTGCGCGACCTCTGGATGCCGGTTGCCGACGACGGGTCTGGTGGCGTCACGATCATCGATGACCATCCAGGAAAGTCGGACGACGATGAAGGTGAGGACAAGAACAAAGACCACCGCGGGCGAGAAGGCGGGAAAAGTGGAAGCGGCGGCGGGGACGATGGCGACGACTGATCCGGTGCCGCTGCGACAGGCCTCGGCGTGAGACGCGCGGCCCCGTTTCTCGCAATACTTGTGATCCAGGCGTTCTGCGCCTTCTTTTTCGTGTCCGACATCCTGTCGTCGTTGCTGGGGTTTCGCAGCACTCCTGTCAGCTGGGAAATGCGCGAGGCAGTGGAAATCGGGGCTGCGCTGGGGCTGATCCTGGGGGTCGGTGTTGGAGGCACCGGGCCGAGGAGCAGTTGCGCCGGGCCTCGGGGGCCTTTGCCGATCTCTTGCAGGAGCGTTTCCAGGAATGGGGCCTGACGCCGTCCGAAAAGGACGTGGCCTTGTTCGCGATCAAGGGCATGTCCACGGCCGAGATTGCAAGCTTGCGGTCGACCAGCGAGGGCACGGTCAAAGCGCAAACGAACGCGATCTACCGCAAGGCCGGGGTGACAGGACGACCGCAGCTTTTGTCGCTGTTCATCGAAGATTTGATGCGGGATGACGGGTCGATCCGGCCGATGCCGGAAGCTGCCCCGCAGGTCCAGGTCGCGGTCAAGTAGCCTGGTCGGTGGCGTAGGACTGCAGCACGTCCAGGGGCACGATGGCAAGCGTTGCCTGATGCGTCGCAGAAAGGCGAACCTTTGGGGCCGCGCCTTCCTCGTGTGCCTGCAGGAACCGGCTGGCGCAGAGGCACCACTGGTCGCCCGGCTTCAGCCCGGGAAAGCCGTATTCGGGGCGGGGGGTCGACAGGTCGTTGCCGAGGTATTTTGACAGGGCCAGAAACTCGGCCGTCATCAGGGCGCAGACGGTGTGGAGGCCGCGGTCCATCGGGCCGGTGTTACAGCAGCCGTCGCGGAAAAAGCCGGTGACGGGATCGCTGGAGCAGGCTTCGAGGGGTTGTCCGAGGACGTTGAGGGATGGGAGTTGCATGGGGTCAGGATGGCAGGCCGGGACGGGCTTGTCGAGGGTGTCCACGGTGGGCAGATTCTTGGCGCAAGGGAAATCAAGGGGTTGGCTTGGCCGAGTAACTGTTTGTCAAGTTTTGTCAGGACACTGCCCCGGCCTCGTCAGGATGGTGGCGGAGGTTTCAAAGCGGAGCGCTGGCGCGCGGGTTCGTTTCTCGCCTCTGGCCTTCGGCCAACCGGCTCCGCGGGTGGGGGTTTTCCACCCCCACACCCCGGGAGAGTGTTTGGGAAATGAGCAAGTCAGACCCGGTGGGCCGGTGCCAAGGGCCGCTCTGGACCGCCGCAGGGCCTTTGGCTATAAGGCGCGTCATGCAGACAGGCCGGATCATTCCTTTGCGAATTATCGGCCCGGCGGGCTGAGGCCCGGCCGGGTTGACGTCTTGCCGCTGGTCCGGGTTATCCCTCGGTCCGACCTGCCCCTGATCCTGAGGTCTGATCCCCGATGTGCGCCGATACTGCCGCTTCCGTCGATTACCGCGACACCGTCTTTCTGCCCGAGACCGACTTCCCGATGCGCGCTGGCCTGCCCCAGCGCGAGCCGGAGTGGCTGGCGCGGTGGGAGCGGATCGGGGTCTATGACCGGCTGCGGTCGCAGGCCTCGGGCCGCGCGCCCTTCGTGCTGCACGACGGCCCTCCCTATGCCAACGGGCATCTGCACATCGGGCATGCGCTGAACAAGGTCTTGAAGGACATGGTGGTGCGCAGCCAGCAGATGATGGGCAAGGACGCCCGTTATGTGCCGGGCTGGGACTGCCACGGGCTGCCGATCGAGTGGAAAATCGAAGAGCAGTACCGGGCCAAGGGGCTGAACAAGGACGACGTGGACACGGTCGCTTTCCGGCAGGAATGCCGAAAGTTCGCCGAAGGCTGGATCGACGTCCAGCGCGAGGAGTTCAAGCGGCTGGGTGTGACGGGGAAGTGGGACAAGCCCTACCTGACGATGGACTACCACGCCGAGGCGGTGATCGCGGACGAGTTCATGAAGTTCGTGATGAACGGGTCGCTGTATCAGGGGTCGAAGCCGGTGATGTGGTCTCCGGTGGAGAAGACTGCTTTGGCCGAGGCGGAGGTGGAGTATCACGACCATACGAGCCATCAGGTTTGGGTGCGGTTTCCCGTAGTGTCGGTTCGCCAAGATTCCATGAAAGACGCTGTTGCTAAGGGCTGGGATGGTCATCCTGCAACAGACGGTAAGTCGTTGGAGCTTACCGGGGCGAGCGTAGTTATTTGGACCACAACGCCTTGGACGATCCCACAGAACCGCGCGGTAGCGCACGGGCAGGGCAACGGCATCGACTACGTAATGTACACCGTGCAGACCCTGGTCGACGGGAGTACCGCTCAGATCGGTGAGAAGCTCATCGTAGCAAAGAAGCTCGCCGAAGCGGTAAAAGCTGCCGGGAAAATCGCTGACTGGGTAGAGGTCCGCGAGGTAGCCGGTGATGCACTAAACTCGATGACGCTTGCCCACCCTTTCCGCTCCATCGAGGGCGGCAACGGCGAATGGGACTATGACGTCCGATGCGGGGACGGGGTTTGTGCATACGGCTCCGTCGCACGGCGATGACGACTATCAACTGGGCGTGAAGTTTGGCCTCCCGATGACCTACAACGTCGAGGCGGACGGGTCCTATCGGGCCAACCTGCCGTTGTTCGGTGGGCAACACATCATCACTCCCGACGGGAACGAGGGGCCGGCGAATGTGTCGGTCATCAAGCAGCTCGCCTATTCTGGCGCGCTTTTTGCCAAGGCGAAGCTGAAGCATTCCTACCCGCATTCCTGGCGGTCGAAGGCCCCAGTCATCTACCGCAACACGCCGCAGTGGTTTGTCGCCATCGACAAGACGCTGGATGACGGGATGTCGACCTATGGTCAGACGATCCGCACCCGCGCGCTGAACTCCATCAACCAACTGGTCGAATGGACGCCCGCGACGGGGCGCAACCGGCTGCACTCGATGATCGAGGCGCGGCCGGACTGGGTGCTGTCGCGCCAGCGCGCCTGGGGCGTTCCACTGACTTGCTTTGTGAAGAAGGGGGCCCTGCCGACTGATGCGGACTTCCTTTTGCGCAACGCGGAAGTCAACGCGCGGATCAAGGCGGCGTTCGAGGCCGAGGGTGCCGATGTTTGGTATGTGCAAGGATTCAAGGAGCGCGTGCTGGAAGGCATCGTGAATCCGTTGGATTATGAACAGGTGTACGACGTGTTGGACGTGTGGTTCGATTCAGGCTCGACCCATGCCTTCGTGCTGCGCGACCGTGAGGATGGGTCGCCGGACGGGTTGGCAGACCTCTATCTGGAAGGCACCGACCAGCATCGCGGGTGGTTCCATTCGTCGATGCTGCAGGCTTGCGGCACCAAGGGGCGCGCGCCGTATCGCGGGGTGCTGACCCACGGGTTCACGCTGGACGAGAAGGGCATGAAGATGTCCAAATCGCTTGGCAACACGACCGCTCCGCAAGAGGTGATCGGCGAATACGGCGCGGACATCCTGCGGCTTTGGGTGGCGCAGTCGGACTACACCGTGGACCTGAGGATCGGGAAGGAGATCCTGAAAGGGGTCGCCGACAGCTATCGCCGCCTCCGCAACACCATGCGGTACATGCTGGGCGCGCTGGCCGGGTTCTCCGAGGCGGAGCGGGTCGAGCCCGCGCAGATGCCCGAACTGGAGCGCTGGGTGCTGCATCGGCTGGCGGAACTGGATGCCGAGGTCCGTGAGGGCTATGCCAAGTACGACTTCCAGGGGGTGTTCCAGAAGCTCTTCACCTTCTGCACCTCGGACCTCTCGGCGGTCTATTTCGACATCCGCAAGGACAGCCTGTATTGCGACCCGAAGGACAGCCTGACCCGCCGGTCCTGCCGGACGGTGCTGGACATCCTGTTCCATCGGCTGACGACCTGGCTGGCCCCAGTCCTCGTTTTCACGATGGAGGAGGTCTGGCTGGAGCGGTTCCCGGGCGAGGAAAGCTCGGTCCATCTGGTCGACGGGATGAGGCGCTGGCCGCGAAGTGGGAGACGATCCGCGATGTGCGCCGGGTGGTGACGGGCGCGCTGGAGGTGCAGCGGACGGCGAAGGTCATTGGCTCCAGTCTGGAAGCGGCACCCGAGGTGTTCGTGACACCCGAGATGATGGCGCTCTTGGAGACGGTCACCTTCGAGGAGGTCTGCATCACCTCTTGCGTCTGGCTGTCGACGAAGCCGGTTCCGGCAGGGGCTTTCGCGCTGGCCGATGTGCCGCAGGTGGCGGTGGTGTTCGAGCCTGCCAAGGGCGGGAAGTGCGAGCGTTGCTGGCGCGTGCTGCCGGACGTGGGCACGCACAAGCACCCCGGCACCTGCCAGCGCTGCAATGACGCGCTGGGGTGAAACTTTTAGCCGAGAACCGTGGTATCCTTCGCTGAAAAGGGGAGGACGCCATGATCTATACCAGCCCGTTTCCGCCGATCCGGCTGACGGATGAAAGCATCACCGACCGCGTCCTGCGCGGTCTCGGTCCCGACCCCGACCGGGTGGTGCTGATCGACGGTCCCTCGGGCCGCGAGATGACGGCCGGGACGCTGGAGGCGGGCATCCGGCGACTGGCGGGCGGGCTGCGCGATCGGGGTTTCGGCAAGGGCGATGTGGTGGCGATCCTGGCGCCGAACATCCCGGAATATGCCGTGGTCTTTCATGGCGTGGCCTTTGCCGGAGCGACGGTGACGACGATCAATCCGACGTACACCGCGCCAGAAGTGGCACATCAGCTGGCGGATTCCGGGGCGAAG
>WOUW01000020.1:0-37868 GCA_009773055.1 Paracoccaceae bacterium | reverse complement strand
ATGGAGATCGTGGTGATCGGAGAGGCCGAGGGGGCGGCTCCGCTGGCTTCACTGATGGGCGAGGCACTTGCAGCTCAGGTGCCGGTGGACGCGGCGACGGATGTGGTTGTGCTGCCCTATTCTTCGGGCACGACGGGCCTGCCCAAGGGCGTGCGGCTGACGCACAGAAACCTGGTGGCGAACGTGGACCAAATGCTTGCCTTGGTCTGTTGCGACGCGGGAAGCTGGTCGGTGGGGTTCCTGCCATTCTTCCACATCTACGGCCAGACTGTGCTGATGAACATGCATCTGGCAGCGGGGGCGGGGGTCGTGACGATGCCTCGGTTCGACCTGGAGCAGTTCCTGACGCTCGCGGCGAAGTATCGGACGCCGACGCTTTACAGTGCCCCGCCGGTGGCCGTGGCGCTGGCCAAGCACCCGATGGTTGCCGGTTTCGATCTGTCTTGTGTCGAGCGCTTCTTCTCGGGTGCGGCACCCTTGGGCGGCGATGTCGGCGATGCCGTTGCGTCGCGGATCGGTTGTCTGTCGGTGCAAGGCTACGGGATGACCGAGATGAGCCCGGTGAGCCACGCAACCCCACGGGGACAGGCGCGGAAGGGCTCGGTCGGGGTGACGTTGCCATCGACCGAATGCCGGATCGTGGTCGATGGCCGCGATGCCGGGCCGGGTGAGGCGGGGGAGCTGTGGGTGCGGGGGCCGCAGGTGATGGCGGGCTACCACAACCGGCCCGAAGCCACGGCGGCAACGCTGACCGAGGACGGCTGGCTGATGACCGGCGACCTTGCCGAAGTGGACGAGGACGGCTGGGTCTTCATCCGCGACCGGCTGAAAGAGCTGATCAAGGTCAAGGGCTTCCAGGTCGCCCCGGCCGAAGTGGAAGCGGTGCTGCTCGCCTCGCCGATGGTAAAGGATGCGGCAGTGCGCGGTGTGCCGGACGACGAAGCAGGCGAGGTGCCGGTGGCATTCGTCGTGGCGGCCGAAGGGGCCGACGAGGCCGCGATCCGGGCGCATCTGGCAGGTCAGCTTGCGCATTACAAGCTGCCGAAGACAATCACCTTCATCGAGGCGATCCCAAAGTCGGCCTCAGGCAAGATCCTGCGGCGGATGCTGCCGGTCTGAAGGCGGAAGGGACGGGAAAGACTTCGCCGAGGGCACCAGTCCCCCGGCGAAGAGTCAGGCCGAAGCGCCCACGGGGAGACCGCGAGGTGTCGGCGTCGAACGGAAGCGCAGCGTGCTGGCCCGGGCCTCAACCAGAGTTGCGCCCCGGCGCAGGGCCAGCAGATCGTCGCGGGTGAGGCCGATGTCGTCCAGCAAGTGATCATCCTCGCGTTCCAGCAGGAACGCGGTCGAACGGCGCAGCTGCAGAAGGTCGAAGAGGCGGGCGAACATGATAAGTCTCCTTTGCTTGAGACCCAGAGATAAGGCAGGGTTTGACATTTCACAAACGAATAGCTTTCATAGCTGACATGATCCTGGCTCATGGGTGAAGTGATGCAGCCGCTGGACAGTGACCTGATGCGCAGTTTCCTTGCTGTGGCCGATGCCGGGTCGGTCACCGCGGCGGCAGGGCGGCTCTATCGCACGGTGGTCGCATTGCTGGACGAGGCGGCGATCGCGCTGCGGGAAAAGCCCTTGGTCGGGCCGGTGCGGGTTGGGATACCGGACGAGTATTCGGGCACGGTCCTGCCGCGGGCGCTGGCGGCTTTTGACGAGCGGCACGAAGGGGTGCAGGTCTCGGTCCGCTGCGACCACTCGGCTGCACAGATGCAGGCGCTTGAGGCAGACGAGCTGGATCTCGCGGTGATCTACGACTGGTCCTATACCGAAGGCGGCGAAGTGCTGTGCATTGACCCGACAGTCTGGGTGACTTCGATTGCCCATGCCCAGCATCTGCGCAGCCCGCTTCCGGTGGGGCTCTATTTCCGGTCGGACTGGTGCAAGGACTTCGCCGAGGCTTCGCTGAACCGGCAGGGGTTCGACTGGCGGGTTGCCTGGCAGTGTGACCTCGCTGCGGGGTTCCGGGTGGCGGTCACGAACGGACTGGCGATTGCGCCCCTGTCGCGCAGCACGATCCCGGCGGGGTGCCGCGAGCTGACGACCGAGGACGGTTTTCCCATCGTCGACTCTGCGCGGGTGGTTCTGCGCCGGAACCCGCGTGGCACCTCGTCTGCGGTGGAAGGCATGGCAGATATGCTGCGGGCGGCCTTTGCGCCCTTGCGGCGGGAAGGGGTGCGATGATCCGGGCCGGGATCACGGGGCCATTCGGACCAGTCAGCCTGGTGGAGCGGGACGGGCTTCTGGTAGCGCTGGATTGGCGCTTGCCGGAGGTAGCGGGCGAGAGCGCGCTTTTGTCCGAAGGGCTCGCGCAGTTGGAGGCCTATTTCGCGGGTCGCTTGCGCCGGTTCGACTTGCCGCTGGACTGGGGCACGGGGCTGAACGCTGCAGTGCGCCGCGCGATGGCGGAGATTCCGATGGGCGAGACGCGGACCTATGGCCAGATCGCCAAGGTCGCTGGCGCCCCGGCGCAAGCGGTCGGCCAGGCCTGCGGGGCGAACCCGTTGCCGATCCTGATCCCCTGTCACCGGGTGACCGGGACCGACTGGTTCGGCGGGTTTTCCGCCCCGGGCGGGGTCGAGACGAAGGCCGCGCTGTTGCGCCACGAGGGCGCACTGTTGCTCTGAGCGGCACGGGGTCGGTGCTCTAGGCCTATCGAATGACCGACCTTGGACTCATCGCTCTGCTTGCCTGCGCGCGCGCCGGGGCTTAGGCCTGCATGTAACGGTTTCATGACAGGTGCTTCTTGACCTTTGGCGTCTTTCTGGCGGTCCTGGCCGCGGCCTTCCTGCATGCGCTGTGGAACGCGCTGATCAAGCTGGGGACGTCCAAGGTCGGCGGGATGGTGATCCTTTCGATTGTCGAGGTGCCGATCGGGCTGGCAGTGGCGATGCTGACGCCCGCGATCAACCGCGCAGCGGTGCCCTGGGTGATCGCGGCGGGCTGCACGCACTTCGCCTACAAGTTCTTCCTGACCTATGCCTATGACCGTGGCGACCTGAGCCGGGTCTATCCCATCGCCCGGGGGGCCGCACCAATGATCGTCGCGCTGTTCGGAGCGGCGTTTCTGGCCGATGCCGTGACCGGCCGGGAGTATCTGGCGATAGCGGTGCTTGCGGCGGGAATCCTGCTGATGGCACGGGGAGTGTTCACCAGCGGCGAGGACCGGAAGCTTCTGCCTTTTGCCATCGGGTCGGCCTGTGCGACTGCGACCTATACGCTGATCGACGGAATGGGCGCACGGGTTTCGGGCTCTCCTGCGGCCTACGTGGCCTGGGTCTTCGTGGCGGACGGAACGTTCTTTACCCTGGGAATGCTGGCTCTGCGCGGCTGGGGGTTGATCCCGCGAAACTGGCACGCGTGGCGGATGGGGGCCTTTGCATCAGTGGCAAGCTACGGGGCCTATGCGGTGTCGATCTGGGCGATGACCCTGGCCCCGATTGCAGTGGTGGCGGCGCTGCGCGAGACGTCGATCCTGTTCGCAGTGCTGATCGGCTGGCTGGCCTTCGGCGAGCGGATGACCGGGGAAAAGGCGCTGGCTTCGGCGATCATCGTGGCAGGGGTGATGCTTACAAGGATCTGAAGGGTCAAATTTCCTGAGTAAGAAATCTGTCAAAATCCTTGCTTAAGGATTTTGGGTCTAGCGCACCCGGCGGATGCTTTCGGGAATGATCTGCTGGACGATTCCTGCGAGGCAGAGGTAAAGCGAGGTCAGCACCAGAAGCCATTTGACCACGGGGCCTTCGTTGAAATCCCACCAGGCGGCCCAGCCGGCCAGGACGATCCAGGCGATGCAGACGCCGAGCGAGATTTCATACCACCGGCTTGTCCGCACCGGATGGATGAACTTGAGGTTGGTGAACATCGTCACCGTGAGAAGGATCACGACCAGAAGGATCACCATTTCTCCGGGTTGGGTGGCGAAGAGGACGAGGACCACCATGTTCCAGCATGCGGGAAAGCCGGCAAACGACTTGTCCTTGGTCTTCATCCGCGTGTCGGCAAAATAGATCACCGAGCCGTAGCAGATCACGATGATCGCGAGCCATCCGGTCCAGCCGGACAGGAGGCCGGACTTGAACAGCGCGAAGGCCGGGATGAAGACGTAGGTAAGGTAATCTACGATCAGGTCCATCAGGACCCCGTCATAGGTCGGCCAGTTCTTCCGCACGTCGAAGCGCCGGGCCAGCGGGCCGTCCACCCCGTCGACGATCAGGGCGACGACCAGCCAGAGAAACATCAGGCTCCAGTTCTGTTCGACCGCAGCCAGCATGGCAAACATAGACAGGACCGCGCCTGACGCGGTGAGGAGATGAACAGAAAGGGCTTTCAGACGCGGGTTCATGGGCTCTTGATGGCGGAATACACGGCGGCGTGCAACAGGGTCGCGTCAGGCGCGGGGGTGAGCTTTCTCGTAGACTTCCATCAGACGGGCGGCATCGACGGCGGTGTAGGCTTGGGTGGTGGACAGCGAGGCGTGGCCGAGAAGCTCCTGAATCGCGCGAAGATCGCCTCCGGCCGACAGAAGGTGGGTGGCAAAGCTGTGGCGCAGCGCGTGGGGTGTCGCTGTGGCAGGCAGGCCAAGGCGAAGGCGCGCGCGCTCCATCGCAGATTGGATAAGGCGGGGGTTGACCGGACCGCCACGCGCCCCGCGAAAAAGCGCCTCGGTCGGGGTTAAATCGAAGGGGCAGAGTGCGACATAGGCCGCCACGGCCTCGGCGGCGGCGGGGATCACCGGGACCGGCCGCGTCTTGCCTCCCTTGCCGGTGATGCGGAGCGTGGGGGGCAGGGGATGGTCGGCCCCGGTCAGCGACAGGGCCTCGGAGATTCGCAGGCCAAGGCCGTAGAGGAGCGTCGCAATCGCCGTGTCGCGGGCGGCGATCCAGTCTTCGCGCGCGTCTTCGCCGATCTCGGTCAGGATTTCCGAGGCGCTGTCTTCACTTAGCGGGCGCGGCAGCTTGCGACGGAACCTCGGGCCTCTGGCGGAAAGGACGGTGGTGGCATCGGTGCCGGTCCGGTCGGCGGCCCAGGCGGTGAACCCTTTGACTGCCGAAAGCGCCCGGGCCAGCGAGCGGGCAGAGAGGCCCCGGGCGCGTTCGTCGGCCATCCAGGCGCGCAGGTCGGACTGGGTGATGCGCGCCACGGCAGCGATGCCTTCGGCCCCGCCGCGATGCGTGGACAGAAACCGCAGGTAGCGGGCGACGTCGCGCCGGTAGGCCTCAACGGTGTTCGCCGCCGCGCCTTCAAGGGCCGCAAGCTGTTGCAGCCATTGGATAAGCGCCGCCCCCAATGCGGGCGCGAGGAAGGGGTCCGCGCCTAGCCCAGCCACCGCCGCATCGCCCGTTCGAAGACGCCTGCGAAGAAGGCCAGAAGATCGGTGCCGTGGGTGGACTTGAACTGGTTGGGGTCTTCCGAGGCAAAGACCAGAAGCCCCGGCAGACGGCCCGGGCCAAGGTCAAGTTTCATCAGCGCCTCGGACCGGATGTCGTCCGACTTGTCGCCGTAGAAGCCTGCCGCGAGCCCGGTGACCGCGCGCAGGACGACCGGGCGGCCGGGGCCATTTCGACCGTTTGTCAGATAGTTAGCGACAAAGCCGCGGGGGGCGATCTGCAGAACGTCGCCCAGACGGCGCAGCGTCGGATCGCCTTCGCTGTCCTCTTGCAGGGTTTCCAGCACCAGCCGGACCATGTCCACGCGAAGGGTCTGTGCGACCTCTCCGGTCAGGTTGGCCATGAAGGCCTCGAAGTTCGTCGGCTCCAGCAGCTGCAGCACCGCACGGTGGACCTGGTTGGTCCCCGCGAGATTCTCGTAAGCCGCTGCAATCACTGACCGATGGGTATCTTCCAGCCGGTCGAGGCGCGTTTCCAGCCGCTGCATGGCGATGCCGCGCAGATCGACGATGTTCTCGCCGAGGCTGCGTTCGTTGGCGGAAACGAGGGCGTTCATCACGTCGCGGTCGTCAAGCAGCCTCTCGGGCTGGGCAAGGATACGGTCGCGAAGGTCGGGTTCGATCATGGGACGGGCCAAGGGGTTCAGGTGCGACTTCGGCAGCAGTATAGGCGAGCCGCCAAGGCCTTGGCGACAGGATTAACACATGAGCCCGAAGGGGACCGGCAGGGATGCAACACTGCGTATCCACCGCGTATTCATCCCATGCATACGCACGTATGCTTGCCCCGGCGTTAACCTTTGCGCGGGATGATGGCCGCGAGAGGAGCCCGCCAATGCCCGACCTTGCACGCCAGACCCCCCGCCAGCGCGCGCAGATGACCTACATGATGGATGTAATGCGGCGTCTGGAATGGGACCTGCACAACACCATCGAGCTGACCGGCCGCATCCCCGAGGAATGGCACGAGATCGCCACGGCCACGCCCCGGGCCGCGAAGCAGCGGGTCTGCATCGCGCTGGAGGCGGATGTGCTGAAGTTCTTCAAGTCGATGGGCGAGGGGTACGGCCCGCGGATCAACGACGTGTTGCGCAGCTACATGCACGCCCGGCTGGCCGGGGTGATCCGGGGGGCCGAGACGCTGGCGCATTACCGGGAGCGGGAGGAGGCCTGGTCGGGGGAGAAGCCGCAGTTCGGGGAGGTAGCGCGGGCGATGGGGGAGGCGTGGGAGGATGCGGGGCCGGAAGTGGTGGAGGCGGTTCGGGCCAAGGCACAGGAGGGGGTGCAGAAGGCGGTTGCGGAGGGGGAGGCGCGGGTGTTTGGCGGACCGTTGGTGCGGTGAGGTGGGGAGTAGGAAACGAGTTGAGCCAGTATCAGCTTTCATTCTGCCAGCCGTTGTTAGATCATTGCGTATGTGTTTGTGCTGGAGAGCGGATTGAAGCGGACACCTGTTATTGACCAAGACGAGGGCAAGCCAATCTTCTTGTATGGAGAGATTGCAGATGCCTACGAAAGAGAGATCGAAGAGTTTGAGGATGGGGAGTGTCAGCATACAAATGTGACCAGACGTCTATGGACGCTCAATACTGGCGCTACTCAACTAAAGGACTTCTGTGACCAATGTGGAAAGGATATGTCAAAATCCTTGAAGCAGTCTGAGCATCCTGGCACCTACCCACCATTCGATGAGGCAATACGTTGGCGTTACGCGGAAACTCGCGAACAAGAGCGAGAGGGGATCGTTAAAAAGTACGTCAAACTACAGAAGGAGAAAGACAATGAGCTAATCAGAAAGTCGAAGGACTGGAGTGATGAGTACGAGGCATATCGACGGACAGAAAAGTGGCAAAAGAAGAGATTTAAGGTATTTGAGCGAGCTCATGGGGTTTGCGAGGGCTGTTGTGAGAAGCCAGCAGTCTTGGTGCATCACACGACCAACCGTCACGTAGGTGCGGAGCTCATTTTCGAACTTGTGGCGTTATGCAGGGATTGCCATGAGATTTGCCATCCCGATAAATCCGAGCGGCCGTTCTACGACAACGACTATTTGCCATGCTTCAATTTTAGGTGGCTCTTTGAGCCTGCGAACTGTGGGCGCACAGATGAGAAGTGCTATGTGGCTCTGTCCCCCAACGGCGGCTGCGGCCCAAAGTTTAGTCTATTTGAAAACTTCAAGTGACTGAGTAACTAAGCGCCACCTTGCCAGTTATAATCAGATGAGCTTTGGGCAAATCTGACGCACGCAAGCGATGGTGCGCTGTAGCGCACCCTACGATGTGACTTGGCGTGGCACTACGCTTCAAGCGGAAGCGCCCCTTGGCCCGGATTCAAGGCGCTTGCGCCGCCGGGCCGCGCCCTCCCCACTGCCCGGCCACGGGCCGGGCGTTCTTCGCGGAAATCCTCCACTGGAGGATTTCTGATCGCTCATCACCCCCCCGGGAGGGCGCTTTTGCAACGGCAGTCACCCGAACTTCGGTGGGAGGGGTTGAGGGATAAAGTGCGCAGAACCGGCGGGTTTGCGCTCGCCCGAGGGAGGGCGCGGCCCTGTGTGGTGCGTGGGTCGAAGAGTCGGGCTGAAGCCCGACCTACGAGGTGCGTCGTTTTGGGTGGGGTGTGGTGCGCCATGAATGCGCACCCTACTCAGGAAGGTGTCAGAGGATCTTCTGACCCGTCTTCGCCCAGTCCTTGGTGAACTGGTCGAGGCCCTTGTCGGTCAGCACGTGGCTCGCCAGGGCCTTGATGACGTTCGGGGGGGCGGTGATCACGTCGGCTCCGATCATTGCGCAATCCTTGACGTGGTTGGCGGTGCGGATCGAGGCGGCGAGGATCTGGGTCTTGAAATCGTAGTTGTCATAGATTGTGCGGATGTCGCCGATCAGGTCAAGCCCGTCGAGGTTGATGTCGTCAAGCCGCCCGATGAAGGGGCTGATGAAGGTCGCCCCGGCCTTGGCGGCGATCAGCGCCTGGTTGGCGGAAAAGCAGAGCGTGACGTTGACCATGAAGCCTTCGCCCGACAGAACCTTGCAGGCCTTGAGGCCGTCCCAGGTCAGCGGGACTTTCACGGCGATGTTCGGGGCGATGGCGGCAAGCTTGCGGCCCTCGGCCAGCATCTCGTCGGCCTTGAGCGAGACCACTTCGGCCGAGACCGGGCCCTTGACGAACGAGCAGATCTCGCGTGTGACCTCGATGATGTCGCGGCCGGATTTCAGGATCAGCGAGGGGTTGGTGGTGACGCCGTCAACCATGCCGAGATCGTGAAGCTCACGGATGGCGTCGACGTCGGCGGTGTCGATGAAGAATTTCATGGGCTGTCTCCTTGCCGGTTGCGGGGGTGCCGCGCCGGGGGTTGAATGCTCTCGGAGCGGGGTTTACCGCAATCGGGCAGGCAGGGGAAGGTGAAGTCGTGGAGCGGGTCTATCGGGCGGGCGATCTGGTGGGCGTGCTGACGACGGAACCCTTGGGTCGGGTGCTGGACTATCGCGCGCCGGAAGGCGGCTGCGGCGACGGGGATTTCGTCGAGGTGCCGCTGGGGCCGCGCCGGGTCTTGGGCGTGGTCTGGGGGCCGGGTGCCGGGGGCTGGGATCCGACGAAGATCCGGCCTGTCACCCGCGTGCTGGACGCGCGGCCGATGCGGGCCGAGTTGCGGACGTTCCTGGCGCGGGCGGCGGAGTATACGCTGACGCCGCTGCCGTCGATGCTGCGGCTGGCGACGCGGACCCCAGGGTTGGGCGATCCGCCGTCGACGCGGCGGGTCTACCGGCTGGCGGGGGCGGTGCCGAACCAGCTGACGGAGGCGCGGCATCGGGTGGTGGAGGCGTTGCGGGAGTTCGGGGGGGCTCCGGTCACGTTGGGCGAGCTGGCCGAGGCGGCGGGCTGTGGCGCGTCGGTGGTCAAGGGGTTGGTCAAGCTGGGGGTAGTGGCCGAGGAGGATGCGCCGCGCGATACGCCCTATCCGCGCATGCGGGCCGATCGGGGCATGAAGCTGGAGGGCGATCAGGTGGCGGCCGGGGACGCGCTGGTGGCCGCCGTGGCGCTGGGGAGGTATTCGGCGACGCTTCTGAAGGGGGTGACGGGGTCGGGGAAGACCGAGGTGTACCTGGAGGCGGTGGCGGAGACGTTGCGGGCCAGGCGGCAGGCGCTGGTCTTGTTGCCGGAGATTGCGCTGACGGCGGAGTTTCTGACTCGGGTGGAGGCTCGGTTTGGCGCGAAGCCGGCAGAGTGGCACTCGGGCGTCACGATGACCGAGCGGCGGCGGCTGTGGAAGATGGCGGCGGAGGGAGAGGCGGGGCTGGTGGTGGGCGCTCGGTCGGCCTTGTTCCTGCCGTTCCAGGACCTGGGGCTGATCGTTGTCGATGAGGAGCACGACACCTCCTACAAGCAGGAGGACGGGGTTCTTTACAACGCGCGGGACATGGCGGTCTTGCGGGCGGCGGTCTGTGGCTGCGCGGTGGTGCTGGCCTCGGCGACGCCGTCGCTGGAGACCTGGGCCAATGTCGAGGCGGGGAAATATCAGCGGCTGGATCTGGGGTCCCGGTTCGGTGCGGCAGAGATGCCGGAGATGCGGGCGATCGACATGCGGTCGGAGAAGCTGCCAGGGGATCGGTGGATTTCGGAGACGCTGGCCGGGAAGGTCAGCGCGGTGGTGGCGCGGGGGGAGCAGGCGCTGTTGTTCCTGAACCGGCGGGGGTTTGCTCCGGTGACGCTGTGCCGGGCCTGCGGGCATCAGGTGGGCTGCGACCACTGCGACGCGCGGATGGTGGAGCACCGGTTCCAGAAGCGGCTGGTCTGCCACCAGTGCGGCGCGACGAAGCCGGTGCCTTTGGCTTGTCCCTCCTGTGGGGTCGAAGGCCGGATGGCCGCCGTCGGGCCGGGGGTGGAGCGGCTGGCCGAAGAGGTGGCGGCGCGGTTTCCGGAGGCGCGGGTGGTGGTGCTGTCGTCAGACCTGTTCGGGTCGGCCCGCGCACTGAAAGAGGCCATCGCGGGCATTGCCGAGGGCGGGGCCGACATCATCATCGGCACGCAGATCGTGGCGAAGGGGCACAACTTTCCCCTGCTGACGCTGGTGGGGGTGATCGATGCGGACCTTGGCCTCCAAGGGTCGGACCTGCGGGCGGCGGAGCGGACGTTCCAGCTGATGCGGCAGGTGGCGGGCCGGGCGGGGCGGACGGCAGAGCGGAAGGGGGAGGCCTGGCTGCAGACCCACCAGCCGGAGCATCCGGTGATCCGCGCGATCCTTGGCGGCGACGAGGAGGCGTTCTGGCGGGCCGAGGCGGCGGAGCGGCGGGCCTCGGGCGTGCCGCCCTATGGGCGTATGGCGGGGATCATCCTGTCGTCGACCGATGTGGCGCAGGTGTTCGATTTCGGGGGGGAACTGGCGCGGCGGTGTGAGCCGTTGAAGCGGATCGGAGCGGAGGTCTGGGGGCCTGCCCCTGCGCCGATTGCCCGGGTGCGGGGGCGGCACCGGGTGCGGCTTCTGGTGAAGGCGGAGAAGGGGGCTCCGTTGCAGGCGGCCTTGGCGGAGTGGCTGGCGGGGTTCAAGCTGCCGAGGGATTTGAGGCTCGCGGTGGATATTGATCCGCAGAGTTTTCTCTAATTTGTAAGAGGGGCGAACAAGTAAGATGCAGTTTCACTACACACCCCCACAGACTGAGCTGGAGAAGATGCTTGGCGGTTACTTTTGTGTCAACGCCATCGGAAAGATTCGGCCCGGCGACGACCAGAGTTTCAAACTATTCTTGAAGTCAGCAGAGCCGCCGCCGCGCTGTGTCGTCTACATTGACTCAAGTGGCGGCGATGTGGACGCAGCTATTGGGATTGGACGCCTCATTCGGAGTTCATGGTTTGCAACGGATGTTGGACAGTACCAAATCGACTTCCAAAGCCCAAACAGCATACAGCTAATGCATCGAAAGAAGCTGCCTGGCCAATGCCTAAGCGCTGCAACTCTTGTGTTCCTTGGCGGGCGACTCAGGTACTTCGACGACAGGTCCAAATTCGGAGTTCACCAATTTGATTTTCCTCAAGCGCAGGGAGAGGAGATTCCACGAAACTATTTGGCTCACTCGCAAACATTATCTGCCAAAATGTTCGAGTACGTTGTCGACATGGGAATTTCGCCACAGTTCCTTATGCTTTCGGTCGCCACACCAAGTGATCAAATGCGATTTGTAAGCCGTGAAGAGTTGGAAGGAATTGGCGCTGTTACCGGAGGGCAGACTGACGTCAAATGGAGCATAGAGGGAAAGAACGGACTTTCATATGTAAAGGGGGAAAGAGACTCACTCTATGGGTACCACAAGGTGATGCTTGGTTTCAACAATGAGGTCGGTTTCGTTTTCTGGGCAGTTATCGAGACACAGGGTAGAGCAAGAGAGCTGCTAGGCTTTTCGCTGGTAGAGGTCGTGCTCAATGGGGAAAGCAAGAGGCTAGACATTAGCTCCCGTGCAGAACGGAAGGAGGAGGGTATTTATACGAATATTTTGGCAAGGATATCGGAGGATGAAGCAAAGCAGATAGCGTTTTCCGATAGCTTTGGGGTTCAGATTAGATTTGCATCTGATGCGAGCATGTTTCTTGGCATTGCTGCCATGGATACAAAAGAAGGCCAAGAAAAGCTTAGGACGTTCTTCACGAACCACAAGAAGTAGGGAGGCAACGCCTGACCGCCGGGTGGGCGCAGCAACATCCGTTCTGGGCACTTTATGGTGCAACCCCTCCCACCGAGGTTCTGCGAGCTGACGGTGCAAAAGCGCCCGCCCGAGGGGGCGGTCGGGCGCTGCCCGGCGGCGCATTCGCGCCTTGATTCCGGGCGAAGGTAGGGGACTGCGAATGGGCGTGGTGTGCGTATCAAACCCGTGGCAATCGTACCGTCGGGTGGTGCGCTGTAGCGCACCCTACGATATGGAGGCCGTTGCGTTTGTTCGCCGTGCGTGGCCACCGGATGCTCTATTTCGTCATGCGTCCGCTGGCCAAGGCGCGCGGGTCGGTGCATCCGATGATCGCAAAGCTCCCCCGCGACAGCCCCAATCGGGCACAGATGACTTCTGATGGCGCGTTCCCCGGCTCGACCCCGGTCATGAAATCGCCAAATCCGAAGCGCGTTTCCATTTCGAGCAGTGCCTGTGCCCCAAGAACAACAGACAATCGTTGACCTCGCCGCGCAGGGTCAGTGGCCAGCATGCCCCACCAGGCCTGCCCGCCATGTCTGGGGTGATCTTTGTGGGCGCAAGCCGAGGATGCCGCGCAGGAAACCACTTTCGAGCTGCGGTCCATCGCCACCAGACAGACGGCAGGTCGCAACAGGCCGCGCAGCACCTCGCCGCAGGGCGGCAGGACGCCGCAGCCCAAGGCCATTTCGGCCAGAGAGGCGACGTGCCCATCCGAGGTCGACGCATCCAGCTGCACCATCGTCAGGTCTTCGGGCAGGGACAGGGTCGCGACAAGCTGTCGGGCCGCTGCGAGGGCAGAGCGCGCCCCCTCCCACTTGTCATAGACCATAGGCACCAGACCGCGCGCCTCGATCGACGCCTTGATGTCTTCGACCTGGTTCAACGGGACGGTCAAATAGGTCGCGCTGCCCTGAACGGTGGCCAGGGCGGCAAGGTGGTCGATGTCGCCGTCCTCGGGTCCGGGCAAGCCGACCGTGCGACCGTAGTAGCTGTAGCGCTGGTTCTGGCCCAGCACGGCGGCCATCCCTCGGCCACGTCTCAGCAGCGCGCGTTGATCGTCGCTTCCGAAGAATTCGTCTTTCATCCGGCTGGGCCCTTCACGATGCCGCAAGGCAAGTCTTTCCGGGCTGGCCGACGTTCTGGACGGTGATCTTTTCAGACATGGGCGATCCCTTCTGTCAGGGCAGGGTGGCGCGGGATTGTTCCTGGCACAAGCTTTCGCTTTCCGGTCCGGAGCTTCCCCTGTAAGCCCGTGGCCATGTCCCGCACTACCATGCCTCTTACGCAAGCCCACACCCTGCCGCGCTGGCGGCGGCCGGAGTCGCTGCTGTTCCTGATGGCGGCGGCGCAGCCGATCAGCTTTGCCACGTGGACGGCGCTTCTGAACAACTTCGTGATCGAGATGGCGGGGTTCACGGGCAAGGAGATCGGCTGGCTGCATACGGTGCGGGAGGTTCCGGGGCTGCTGGCCGTGGGGGCGATCCTGGTGCTGCTGGTCCTGCGCGAGCAGGTGCTGGCGCTGGTGGCGTTGGCGCTTCTTGGGGCTGCGACGGCGGTGACGGCGTGGTTTCCGTCCTACACCGGCATTCTGGTGATGACGCTGCTGTCTTCGATCGGATTTCACTACTTCGAGACGGCGAACCAGTCGTTGCAGCTGCAGTGGATCGAGAAGGGCGATGCTCCGCGGGTGTTGGGGCGGATCGTGGCGGCAGGGGCGGGCGCGTCGCTGGCGGCCTATGGCGCGATCGTGCTGCTGTGGGACCGGCTGGGGCTAGACTACAACACGGTCTATCTGGCGGCGGGGGGGCTGACCCTGCTGATCGTCCTATTTGCGACCTTCGCCTATCCGCAGTTCGAGGGGCATCATGTGCAGCACAAGCACATGGTGCTGCGGCGGCGGTATTGGCTTTATTACGCCCTGCAACTGATGGCCGGGGCGCGGCGGCAGATTTTCGTCGTCTTCGCGGGCTTCATGATGGTCGAGCGTTTCGGGATGAAGGTTTCCGAGATGACGCTTCTGCTGCTGGCCAACTACCTGATCAACATGCTGGTCGCGCCGTCGATGGGCCGCGCGCTGGGCAAGTATGGCGAGCGCAACGTGATGGGGTTCGAGTATATCGGCCTTACCCTGGTGTTCCTGGCCTATGGCGGGATCTACTGGTTCGGCTGGGGGATCGTGATCGCGGGGGGACTGTATATCCTGGATCAGCTGTTCTTTGCGCTCTCGTTCAGCTTGAAGACCTATTTCCAGAAGATCGCAGACCCGAAGGACATGGCGCCGACCTCGGCGGTGGCCTTCACGATCAACCATATCGCGGCGGTCTTCCTGCCGGCGTCCCTGGGATACCTTTGGGCGAAATCACCGGACTATGTCTTCCTTCTGGGGGCCGGCATGGCATTGGTGGCGTTCGCGCTGATCTGCCTGATCCCGAGGCACCCCGCGCCGGGGCATGAGACGGTGTTTTCGCGGGGATTGCCGCAGGCGGCCGAGTAACCCTGAGGTGAGGCGACTGTAACGCGGGTTGGGAAACCGGCCCGGGGCGCTATATTCAGCGGTGGAAACGGAGGTCCCCACATGTTCTTCACCCGCAAGTCGATGGAAATGGTCACGCCGGACAAGGCCCTGCCGGGACGGGTCGAGCCGTTGCCGACGGCAGAGACGCATTTCCTGTCCGGTCTTCCTCTGAAATCGGATGTGCCCGAGGGCATGGCCGAGGCGATGTTCGGGATGGGCTGCTTCTGGGGCGTGGAGCGCAAGTTCTGGCAGACCCCGGGGGTCTGGCTGACCATGGTCGGCTATGCGGGCGGGTTCACTCCGAACCCGACGTATAAGGAGACTTGCACGCAACTGACCGGCCACAACGAGGTGGTGCGGGTGATCTATGACCCGGCGGTGATCAGTTACGAGGGCCTCTTGAAGCTGTTCTGGGAAGGCCATGACCCGACGCAGGGTATGCGGCAGGGCAATGACGTGGGCTCGACCTACCGGTCGGGGATCTACACCTACGACGCGGAACAAGAGGAGGCCGCGAAGGCCTCGAAGGTCGTCTACGAGCAGGCGCTGAAGGCGGCGGGGATGGGACCGATCACGACCGAGATCGTTCCCGCGCCGGTGTTCTACTTTGCCGAGGATTATCACCAGCAGTATCTGGCGAAGAACCCCGGCGGATATTGCGGGATCGGTGGCACCGGGGTCACCTGCCCGATCGGGACCGGCGTCCGCGCCTGAGCGGCTTGACCGGGGCGGGGCCGGGGACTATCCGGCCCTGAACCCTGGAGAACGCCGATGCCCACCTATTCCGCCCTGACCACCCTTCCCGGCGAGGAACCCGCACAGTCCCTGGCAACCGCCATGGAGCGGATGACACCTGAACCCACGGGCGTGGGCGTCTTCGAGATCGAGGACGGCTCGGGCCTGTGGGAAGTTGGTGGCTATTTCCTGGAGCCGCCGGACGCGGTGATGCTGGAAGTGCTGGCGACGGCCTTCGGGGCGAGGCCGTTCGCGCTGTCGGAACTGCCGGAGGTCGACTGGGTCGCGCATGTGCGGCGCGAGCTGTCGCCGGTCGATGCCGGGCGGTTCTTCGTTTTTGGCAGCCATGACGCGGACAAGGTGCCCGCGGGCCGGGTGCCGTTGCAGATCGAGGCGACGGTCGCATTCGGCACCGGGCATCACGGCACGACGCTGGGCTGCCTGCTGGCCTTCGACCGGCTGCTGACCGCGGGCGAACGGCCTGCAAAGGTCGCCGACATTGGCTGCGGCACGGCAGTCCTGGCCATGGCCGCAGCGGCAACGCTGCCCGAAGCTCTGGTCATCGCCAGCGACATTGACCAGGTGGCGGTGGACGTGGCCGAGGCCAATGTCGCGATCAACGGGCTGATCGGACGGGTCGAATGTCTGGAGGCCGCCGGCGTTGATCATGAACGAATTAAGGCAGCCGCCCCCTTCGATCTGATCTTCGCCAACATCCTGAAAGGCCCCCTGATCGAGCTTGCACCGGCGATTTCGACTCACCTTGCAACTGGGGGTAGAGCTATCCTGTCCGGTCTTCTCGCTGTGCAAGCAGATTCGGTTACGGCTGCCTATGTGGCAGCGGGGCTTCGTCTGAACAGTCGTGATGATATCGGCGAATGGTCGACGCTGGTTCTACAAAGGAATTGAAATCGTGGACAATCCTTGACGAAAGCGTCGAGAGTCCACAGCCTGAAAGATGCGCCGCATTTTCGCCATAACCATGCGGCAGAAATTAATGGTCAGAGCTGCTACTCTGGGTGAGAAAAATGTGGGTTGATCCAAATCTTAACGACTTCTACAGCCGCGTTTCGCGGATCGAGAAATCGCATGCCAAGGGCTACGGCTTCGAGGCGGCGGGCACTGTGGGGCGCAAGGCCTCGGGGCGCGGCAGAAGCCGCATCCTGAAACTTGCCAAACCGGCCGTGCTGGTGCTGGCAATGGGTGTCGGAGTGAAGGGCGTGATCCACTATTTTGTTGGCGCCCAGACCTACGAGAACCGTGTTAGCGCTCTGGCGGCAGGCAGTGGTTTCGATCCGGTGGGTGCCTGGCTGATGTACACCGATCCGGCGACGCTTTGGGTGTCCGGACAGTTGCAGTCCTTGCTTCCGCGCTGACCGAAAGGCTGCGCTGGTCCGAAAGCCCCGCCGGCGTCAAAGCTCGGCTGGTCTGAAAGCATAGTGCGTCAAGTATTGAGTTACGAAGGGCCGCATCGTTTGATGCGGCCCGTTTTCGTGTC
Source organism: Paracoccaceae bacterium (assembly GCA_009773055.1). Taxonomy (GTDB): domain Bacteria; phylum Pseudomonadota; class Alphaproteobacteria; order Rhodobacterales; family Rhodobacteraceae; genus Tabrizicola. The sequence goes on along the minus strand of WOUW01000020.1, from coordinate 21,009 downwards.
TTCCGTCAGGAACCGGTCCCTGGGGCCGTCAACCGCTTAGCGGCCAAGAAGCTCGATGTCGCCACGGCACAGGCCGATATCGTCAAGCTCGCGATCCGAGAGCTTGCTCAGCGACTTGCGGGTGACGCGGGCGTCATTCCAGGCCCGGAACGCCAGAACGACGTTCGACAGGCTGTTGATGGCACGGTAGGTGGTGATGGCGCCGAAGGGCGCCGGGCGGGTCGTCTCGACAGCGGCCATGGCTTTCATCCTTGTTCTCTTACTGCACAAATCGAGGGCTTATTCCCTCATGTTCTGCCAGATAGTCGTGCTGCATGTGCAAAGCAATCACAGAACAAGCAAGGCCGCCATGCAGCGGCTGCATGACGTGTGGCAAAATTTTGTCATCTTTTTCAGGCGTTTCCGGCGAGCAGTCCGGGCCGCGTCGCTTTTCTTGCGCGATTCGTCGTATTTTGCAAGCGCAGAATAAAGGGACGGTGCCGGGTGCGCGGCGCGAAAGTCATTGAGGGATGTTCCCTTTTCGTGCTAGCCCTTGTGGCCATAAGAAGAACGGGGGCAAGATGCGGGTCATTGGCATCGATCCGGGGCTTAGAAACCTGGGCTGGGGCGTGATCGACGTGGCGGGCTCGCGCCTTTCCCATGTGGCGAACGGCATCTGCCATTCCGACGGTGCCGACGGTGACCTGGCCGTGCGGCTTTTGTCGCTGCATGCGCAGCTGACCGAAGTGCTGAAGCTTTGGCTGCCCGAAGCGGCGGCGGTCGAGCATACTTTCGTCAACAAGGACGCCGTGGCGACGCTGAAGCTGGGCCAGGCCCGGGGGATAGCACTACTGGTGCCGGCGCAGTTCGGGCTGGCCGTGGGGGAATATGCGCCGAACGCAGTCAAAAAGACGGTGGTGGGCGTGGGGCACGCGGCGAAGGTGCAGGTCGACCACATGGTCAAGCTGCAGTTTCCGGGGGTGAAGATCGCGGGGGCCGATGCGGCGGACGCGCTGGCGGTGGCGATCTGCCATGCGCACCATGTGCAATCTGCGGGCCGACTTGCGGCGGCGTTGAGGGCGGCGGAATGATCGGCAGGATTTCGGGGCGGCTGGATTGGCGCGGGCCGGACCATGTGCTGATCGACGTTCGCGGGGTGGGCTACATCGTCTACGTCAGCGACCGGACGCTGGCCGGAATGCCGGGGGTCGGCGAGGCGGTCAGCTTGTATACCGACCTTCTTGTGCGCGAGGATCTGCTGCAGCTCTTCGGCTTTCCGACCATGCTGGAGAAGGAGTGGCACAAGCTTCTGATGACCGTTCAGGGCGTTGGGGCCAAGGCCTCGATGGCGATTCTGGGGACTTTGGGCGCGGAAGGCGTGGGCCGGGCGATCACGCTGGGTGATGCCCGGGCAGTGCAGGCGGCGCCGGGGGTCGGTCCGAAACTTGCCCAGCGGGTGATCCTGGAGCTGAAGGCGAAAGCGCCGGGGGTTATGGCTGCGGGCGTCGGGCTGTCGGCAAAAGCAGCGGCGGAGGATGTGGTGATTGAGGAGGCCGCTCCCGCTCCGCGCAAGGCGGCGAAGGGTGACGAAGGTGCTGCGCGGCGGGCTTCCGCCTCGGCCGATGCGCTGTCGGCGCTGGTGAACCTTGGGTATGGTCAGGGCGATGCGGCGCAGGCGGTGGCGACGGTGATGGGCGATGCGCCCGAGGCTGAAACGGCGGTGGTGATCCGGGCGGCGCTGAAGCTGCTGGCACCGAAATGAGCGATCCCAACCCCGACTTGCGGCCCGAGCGCCTGCCCGAGGACACCGACAAGGCGCTGCGCCCGCAGATGCTGGCCGAGTTCATCGGTCAGGCCGAGGCGCGGGCCAATCTGGCGGTGTTCATTGAGTCCGCCCGGATGCGGGGCGAGGCGATGGATCATACGCTGTTCCACGGGCCTCCGGGGCTGGGCAAGACCACGCTGGCGCAGATCATGGCGCGAGAGCTGGGGGTGGGGTTCCGGATGACCTCGGGTCCCGTGCTGGCCAAGCCGGGCGATCTGGCGGCGATCCTGACCAACCTTGAGCCGCGGGATGTGCTGTTCATCGACGAGATTCACCGCCTCAGCCCGGTGGTCGAGGAGGTGCTGTATCCCGCGTTGGAGGATTTCGCGCTGGATCTGGTGATCGGCGAGGGGCCGGCGGCGCGGACGGTGCGGATCGACCTGCAGCCATTCACGCTGGTCGGGGCGACGACGCGGCTGGGGCTTTTGACGACACCGCTGCGCGACCGGTTCGGGATTCCGACCCGGCTGGAGTTCTATTCCGAGGCGGAGTTGTTCGAGATCGTGACGCGCGGGGCGCGGCTGATGGGGGTTCAGGCGGAACCGGAGGGCTGCCGCGAGATCGCGCGGCGGGCGCGAGGGACTAGACTTTGCACTTGTCGAGGAGGGCGGGCGGATCAGCCGCGCGCTGGCCGACCGGGCGCTGACGCGGCTGGGGGTGGACCATCTGGGGCTGGATGGCGCGGACCGGCGGTATCTGATCCTGCTGGCCGAGAACTACGGCGGCGGGCCGGTCGGGGTGGAGACGATCGCGGCGGCGTTGTCCGAGCCGAGGGATGCGATCGAGGAGGTGATCGAGCCCTATCTTCTGCAGCAGGGCCTGATCCTGCGTACCCCGCGGGGCCGGATGCTGGGGGCGAAGGCCTGGCGGCATCTGGGGCTGGAAGCACCCAAGGTGCCCGAATCCACGAAACTGGGTCAGGCGGACCTGTTCGGCGGGAAGTAAGGCGGAGCGCTAGCGCGCTTTCCCGGTCGATGGCGGCATTCTGCCCCCAAACCCCCTGAGAGTATTTTGGAAAAGAGCAAGGCTTGTTCCCGGGTTGGCCGGAATGCTAGCCCGTGCCGGGTCAGCGGGGAGACGGGCATGGGACCGGACGGGATCGAGGCGTTGTTCACCCGGGGAGACGGGACCTACCTTTTTGCCCGTTGGGAGCGGCCGATCGTGCCGGTGGTGTTTGGCGTCGATGCGGCGAGCCTTGGGGTGTTCAAAGGGGCGTTCGAGGCGGTGGTGGCTCTGGCGGGGCACCGGATGGCCGAGACTGATGGGGAGCTGGGGGCGAACCTGCTGGTTTTTGCCTTTCGGGACTGGGACGAGCTTCTGGACGTGAAGGACCTGGGGCGGCTGGTTCCGGAACTGCCGGGTCTTGTGGCGCGGCTGCAGGCGGCGGGGGCGAACCAGTACCGGATCTTCCGGTTCGAGGCTTCGGGCGCGATCAAGGCGGCCTTTGTCTTTCTGAAGATGGATGCGGCGCTGGCCGAGATGGAGGCGGAAACACTGGCCCTGGCGCAGGCGGTGCAGACGGTGGTCTTGTGGTCGGACCGGGCGTTCGATGGAACCTCGCCGCTGGCCCGGGTGGGGGAGCGGGTGATCCTGCGGCCGGAGATCGGGGCGGTGATCCGGGCGGGGTATGATCCGGTGCTGCCGGCGATGGCGCGCGATCCGTCCCACGCGCTGCGGCTGGCGGCGCGGGTGCGGGTGGATTGACCTGCCCACGCGCGGGCGCTTGTCCGGTGCAAAGGATTTCAAGGACTTGCTTGCAGGCGTTCAGGGTTCCTTAACCGCTTGCCGCGTCATGTCCGACGGCCTAGCCTGCCCGAAAGCCCTATGGGAGAGCGCATGACCCCGCACCAGTTCACGACCCGCGTCTACTATGAGGACACCGATCTGGCCGGGATTGTCTACTATGCCAACTACCTGAAGTTCATCGAGCGCGCGCGAACGGAATGGGTCGGCTCGCTGGGGGTCGACCAGATGGCCCTGAAGGCGCGCGACGGGATCGTCTTTGCCGTGCGCCGGGTCGAGGCGGATTTCCTGCGCCCGGCGAAGTTCGGCGACGATCTGGTGGTGGAGACGAGCCTGCAGATGCTGGGCGGGGCGCGGATCGTGCTGGATCAGGTCGTGCAGCGCGGAGGTGAGCGGCTGTTCGCTGCCGTGGTGACGCTGGTTTGCATGAGCGAGGACGGCCACGCGGCGCGGTTGCCGCCCGAGGTAAGGGCGCGGCTGTCGGGACCGCTGCACTGAGAGAGTGCACGGGCAGATTGCCGACCTTACCGCAGATGCGGGCCAAGAACGCGGTGACAATGACAAATGCCGTCATCTGGCGGCGAATCCCTGCCGGCCACAGACATGTGTTGGCATTCCCCCTGCAATCTTGATAGAATCAGCGTTAACGGAGCCCGAATGCGGCCCGATCAACAAGAGCAGGCGTATGGATACCAACACCCTTGCGATGGCGCAGGAGATTGATTTCTCCATGTTCGCCCTTTTTGCACGTGCAACCCTGACGGTGAAGATCGTCATGCTGATGCTGTTCATCATGTCCTTCTGGTCCTGGGCGATCATCGTCCAGAAGCACATGATGCTGCGCAAGGCGAAGGGCGAGGCCAGCGTCTTCGACCGGGCCTTCTGGTCGGGCGAGCCTCTGGACGAGCTTTACGAGAAGATCGGACCCGAGCCGCAAGGGCAGAGCGAGAAGATCTTCGCGGCGGGCATGCTGGAATGGCGGCGCAGCCACAAGCAGGACGGCGGGCTGATCGCGGGGGCGCAGTCGCGCATCGACCGGGCAATGAACGTGGCGATCGCGCGGGAAAGCGAGTTCATGAACCGGGGATTGAGTTTCCTGGCGACGACAGGGTCAACCGCGACCTTCATCGGGCTTTTCGGCACGGTCTGGGGGATCAAGCATTCCTTCGAGCAGATCGCCATCAGCCAGAACACCAGCCTGGCCGTCGTGGCCCCCGGCATTGCCGAGGCGCTGCTTGCGACGGGGGTGGGTCTTGTGGCCGCGATCCCGGCGGCGGTCTTTTACAACAAGCTGTCCGCCGATATCGACCGGGTGCTGGGCGGATATGAAAGCTTTGCCGACGAATTTGCGACGATCCTGTCGCGCCAACTGGACGCGTAAGCGATGGGCATGGGGGTTTCAGGATCGGCAGGCGGCGGAGGGCGGCGCAGGCGCGGTCGCCGCTCGGCGTCGATGCACGAGATCAACATCACGCCGATGGTCGACGTGATGCTGGTGCTGCTGATCATTTTCATGGTGGCGGCCCCGATGCTGACTGTGGGCGTGCCGGTCAAATTGCCAGAGACAGCGGCCGCGGCCTTGCCGACCGAGAAGGAGGAGCCGCTGACAGTGACGATCACTGCGGACGGGAGGCTGTCGATCCAGACGACCGAAGTATCCGGGTCCGAATTGATCCAGAAGCTGACGGCGATCGCGGCCGAGCGGACATCGAAGAAGATCTTCCTGCGGGCAGACGGGGCCGTTGCCTATGAGCGTGTGGCGCAGGTCATGGGCGCCCTGAACGCCGGTGGGTTCAACGAGATTGCCTTTGTGACCGATGCAGCGGCCCCAAGCCTTGGAGCGGATGGTGCGTCCAACTCTGGAAATGGCGGCGGCTGAGGCGGATGGAGAGGCGGTTCCAGACGGGAACGGTGGTATCGGCGGTCGGGCATCTGGGGGTGATCCTCTGGGTGCTGGTCGGCGACTGGCTGTTCGCGGCGGTGAAGCCCCCCGAGACGATCGTCATGACGGTCTCGACCGTGACCAGCGCCGAGTTCGACGCCTTGCAGGCAGCGGCGACGCCGACCCCAGCCAAGGAGCCGGTGCGGCCGCAGCCCAAGCCCGAGCCGAAGCCCGAGCCTAAGCCAGAACCGGTGCCGACACCCGAGCCCGTGCCAGACCCATTGCCAGACCCGGTGCCAGACCCGGTGCCGACACCGGAGCCGCCGCCCAGCGACGCGCCTCAGGCGGCTGAGGAACAGGCAATCCAGTCGGATTCGACCGAGATCCAGCCAGCGCCGGAGGCCGAGAAGATCATCGCGCCAGATCCGGTGCAGCCCGAGACCGTCGTAACGACCGCGGATGTGGCTGCGCCGGCGGTCAGCGACCAGCCGACCGACGCGCCGGTCGAGACCTTGCCGCCGACCGACGCGACGGTGCCGAAGGATACCGGCGATGTGACGCTGACCGAGGCGAACCAGGATCAGACGGCGGAAACCGGGATGACCACCTCGATCCGTCCGAAATCGCGGCCAGAGCGGCCTGCCCCGGCACCGGACGTCGCGGCGGCAGAAACCCAGCCCGCAGAAACTCCGCCGCAGGACTCGGCGCAGCTGACCGTGCAGCCGGTGGATGACGCCGCGACGCAGGATGCCATCGACGCGCTGCTCGGCGCGGCTGCGGAGGTGCCAGTGACCGAGGACGTGGCGTCGGATACCCCTGCCGACACCGGCGGTCAGGACCTGCCGCAGGGACCGCCGCTTACGGGGGGAGAAATGGGCAACATCTCGTCGTCGATTGCACGCAAGTGGAACCTTGGGGCCGCTTCGACGGATGCGATGAGCTCGACCGTGACGATCCGGGTGAGCTTTTCGCAGGACGGCACGCCCATTGATTTCAAGCTGATCGAATCCGATGGACCGACCCAGACCGGGATCGACAAGCTTTATGAAACCGCACAGCGTGCGGTGAACCGGGCGCATCAGGACGGCGGACTTCCGCTGCCGCCGGACAAGTATGACACCTGGCAGGTGCTTGATCTCGTCTTCGATGCCAATGGAATGAGGGCACGATGACCGGGAACAAGACAGGCGATTTCCCCTTTTTTCTCGCCCTTGCGGCGGGCAAGCAAAACCAAAAGAACGGAGCATGAGGCCGATGTTGAGACCCATGATGAAATCCCTGGCCGTAGTGGTGGCCCTGGCGCTGGCCCTGACATTGGGCATGGCGACCGCCCCGGTTCTGGCGCAGGAGCCGCCGCGGATCGTGATCGGGTCGGCGGTGATCGAGCCGATGCCGATCGCGGTGCCGACCTTCATCGACGAGGGCGGTGCGGGCGACTATGCGCGCGAGATCAGCCGGGTGGTGATCTCGGACCTGGAAGGCACCGGGTTCTTTCGCAACATCGGCGAAGAGGCGCATATCAGCAAGGTGACGAGCTTTGACGGCGGCGTGGCCTTCGAGGACTGGAAGGCGATCAACGCTCAGGTTCTGGTGACGGGGGCGGTCAGCGTGGCGGGTGACCGGATCACGGTGAAGTTCCGGGCCTATGACGTCTTCAACGGCAACACCATGGAAGGCGCAGCACTGCAGTTTGCAGGGACGACAGACGGCTGGCGGCGGATGGCGCACAAGGTGGCGGATGTGATCTATTCCAAGATCACCGGCGAGGGCGGCTATTTCGACAGCCGGGTGGTGTTCGTGAGCGAAAGCGGCCCGAAGAACGCGCGGCTGAAGCGGCTGGCGGTGATGGATTATGACGGGGCCAACGTGGCATACCTGACGGACAGCAACTCGATCGTGCTGGCGCCGCGGTTTTCGCCAGCAGGCGACCGGATCGTCTACACCAGCTTCGAGACCGGCTTTCCGCGGATCACCCTGATGGATGTGGCCAGCCTGGACCGGCGGGCACTAGAGGAACAGCCGGGCACGATGACCTTTGCGCCGCGCTTTTCCCCGGATGGCCGAACTGTGGTCTTCAGCCTGGAGCGGGGCGGAAACAGCGACATCTATCTTCTGGACCTCGGGTCGGGGGCGCTGAGCCAGCTGACCAATTCGCCGTCCATCGAGACCGCGCCGAGCTTTAGCCCGGATGGCAGCCAGATCGTCTTTGAAAGCGACCGGTCCGGTGCGCAGCAGATCTACGTGATGCCTGCAGGCGGGGGCGAGGGGACGCGGATTTCGGGCGGCGAGGGGCGTTATGGCACCCCGGTCTGGAGCCCGCGCGGCGATTACATCGCCTTCACCAAGCAAAACGCCGGGCGTTTCCACATCGGCGTGATGCGCACGGACGGCAGCGAGGAACGCCTGCTGACCGCCAGCTTCCTGGACGAGGGCCCGACCTGGGCCCCGAACGGGCGGGTGCTGATGTTCACCCGCGAAACCAGCGGTGCGGGCGGGCAGACAAGTCTGTGGTCGGTGGACATCACCGGGCGGAACCTGAAACAGATCCCGACCGACGGCCCTGCCAGTGACCCGGCCTGGTCGCCGCTTTTGCCATGAAATGTGACGCGCCGCTGATTCACAGAGGCCGTCAAAGCTGTTAACCTGATCGCAATCGAGCCAATAAGAAGGATGATCCCATGACCCTTGCTGCAAAATCCCTGCTTCTGATTGCCGTCCTTGGACTGGCGGCCTGCAACAACCCTGACCGTTACGGTGCGGGTGCCGGTGGGGCCGGTGGCGCAGGCGGCGCGGGCGGGATCGACACCACGGGGCTAGGTGATCCATCGAACCCGACCTCGATCGCCTATTTCAACCAGACGGTCGGCGACCGGGTGCTGTTCGCCGTTGATCAGGCAACGATTTCACCCGAAGGTCGCGCCGTTCTGGCGGGGCAGGCGCAGTGGCTGATGACCAACACCGGCTATGCCGCGATCATCGAGGGCCATGCCGACGAGCAGGGCACGCGGGAATACAACCTTAACCTCGGTGCCAAGCGCGCGGCGGCGGTGCAGAACTTCCTGATCAGCCAGGGCGTGCCAGCGGGCCGTCTGCGCACGATTTCCTACGGCAAAGAGCGCCCGCTTGAGGTCTGCTCGGAAGAGGCCTGCTACGCCAAGAACCGCCGGGCGGTGACCGTGCTGTCGGCCGGCGCCGGGGTCTGACCTGATGCGGCTGCTTGGCCTTTCGCTTGCCTTGTGTCTTTTGCCGGTTCTGGGTCACGCCCAGGACCGGGCACAGACCCTGGCCGATATCCGCACCGAGCTGGGGGCACTGGCGGCCGAGTTCAACGCGCTGAAGGCCGAGCTTGTGTCTTCGGGCGCGGCGGCGACCGGGGCGGCGGGGGGCGACGCGCTGCAGCGGATGGACACGATCGAGGCCGAGCTTGCCCGCCTGACCGCGCGCACCGAAGAGGTCGAGCTGAAGCTGAACCGGGTGGTGTCGGATGGCACCAACCGGATCGGCGACATCGAATACCGGTTGTGCGAAGCGACTGAAGGCTGCGACCCGGCAACGCTGGGGGCCACGCCGACGCTGGGCGATGCGGGCGGCGGGGCGGTGGCTCCGGTGGCGACCGATACGGGCACTGGCACGAGCGCTGCCCCGGCGACGGGTGGGACCGAATTGGCGGTGGCCGAGCAGGAAGACTTTGACCGGGCCAAGGAGGTGCTCGGGTCCGGTGACTTTCCCGGAGCTGCAGCGCTCTTTGCGACCTATGCCCAATCCTATCCTGGCGGGCCGCTAGTCCCCGAGGCGCATTACTTGCGGGGCGAGGCGCTGACCAAGCAGGGCGATACCGGCAATGCCGCGCGCGCCTATCTGGATGCGTTTTCCGCAGCACCCGAGGGGCCGTTTGCCCCGGACGCGCTGTTGAAGCTGGGTGAGGGCCTGGGTGCATTGGGCCAGGTGCCCGAGGCCTGCGTGACGCTGGCCGAGGTTGGCACACGTTTCCCGGGCAGCATGGCGTCGACGCAGGCGACCGTGGCGATGCAGGGATTCGGGTGCCAGTAGGGACAGACCGGCTGGTCGGGCTGATTGCGACCGGGCTGCCTGCGGGCGAGATCATCGGAATTGCGCTTTCGGGCGGTGGGGATTCCACCGCCCTTTTGCATCTTGCGCTGCGGGCCGGGTTCCGGGTCGAGGCGGTGACGGTGGATCATCGCTTGCGGCCTGAAAGTGCGGCCGAGGCGGCGTCTGCAGGTGTGGCTTGTGCCCGGCTGGGGGTTCGGCATGAGGTGCGGGTCTGGGACCATGGTCCCGTCAAGGGCAACCTGATGGACGCAGCACGACGGGCACGGATGGGGTTGATCGGCGACTGGGCGCGGGAGCGCGGGATCGGGGTGGTGGCGCTGGGCCACACCCGCGACGACGTCGCCGAGACGGTGCTGATGGGTCTAGCCCGGTCAGCGGGGATTGCCGGTCTGTCCGGGATGCGACCGGCCTGGGATGAGGGCGGCGTGCGGCTCCTGCGGCCCTTGCTGGGGGCCGGGCGCGAGGAGTTGCGGGACTGGCTGCGGGCCGAAGGGATTGCCTGGGTCGACGATCCGACCAATGACAACGACCGCTTCACCCGGATCAAGGCGCGCAGGGCGCTGGCGGTCCTGACCCCGCTTGGGATCACCGGCGCGCGTCTGGCCGAGGTCGCCGGGCACCTGGCATCTGTGCAGGAGGCGCTGGCGGCCCGAGTCGCCGAAGTCGCGGCGCGTTGGCTGCGGATCGAAGCGGGCGCGCTGCGGATTGATCCGGGGCTGTGGCAAGAGCCGGTGGAAGTGCGGCGGCAGGTGCTGCTTGGCAGTCTGGACTGGCTGTCCGGAGCGGAATATTCCCCCCGCGCCGCCGAGGTCGAGCGGTTGGGCCTGGCGATGGCGGCGGGGCGGGATGCGACGCTGGCGGGCTGCCGGGCGCGGAAAGGCTGGCTGATGCGCGAACCCCGCGCCGTGGGCGCTCTGGTTCCGGTGGGGGCGCTGTGGGACGGGCGCTGGCGGGTGACGGGACCTGAGGCGCAGGTGCGGGCGCTGGGAGCCGAGGGGCTGGCGCAGGTGAAAGACTGGCGCAAGAGCGGCGTCCCGCGCGAGGTTCTGGTCGTCAGCCCGGCTGTCTGGCAGGACGAAACGCTGCTGGCAGCGCCTGTTGCGGGTCTTTCGGCAGAGTGGCAGGCGAAACTGGACCGACCGTTCCACCTTTTCCGAGTAGTGGATTGAACACAGCCTGCAAAGGTTTATCTTAGGTTCCAAGCCGCGAGTGCCGATTTCGGCATGGCGGATCATTCAGGAGATCCCTTACCTTGGGTAATGCACGCAATATCGCCTTCTGGGTCGTGCTGTTGATTCTTGTGATGGCGCTGTTTCAGCTGTTTTCAGGCAACCAGACGACGATGTCTTCGCGGTCCCTGTCCTACTCGAACTTCATCGAACGGGTGGACGCCGGGCAGGTGTCGAAGGTCGTTCTGGACGGCGAACGGATCGTCGTCATCGGCAAGGACGGCAATTCCTATGTCGCGATCAAGCCTCCGGGCGATATCGTGACCGACAACCTGTCGCGCGACCTGATCGCCAAGGGCGTCGAGGTCGAGGCCGAGCCGCAGGCGCAGTCCGGGTTCGTGTCGGTGCTGCTGTCGTTCCTGCCGTTCCTTCTGCTGATCGGCGTCTGGATCTACTTCATGAACCGGATGCAGGGCGGTGGGCGCGGCGGGGCCATGGGCTTTGGCAAGTCGCGCGCGAAACTGCTGACCGAAAAGCAGGGGCGGGTGACGTTTGACGACGTGGCCGGCATCGACGAGGCCAAGGAAGAGCTGGAAGAGATCGTGGAATTCCTGCGCAACCCGCAGAAGTTCTCGCGCCTTGGCGGCAAGATCCCCAAGGGCGCGCTGCTGGTCGGCCCGCCGGGCACCGGTAAGACGCTGCTCGCGCGCGCGATTGCGGGTGAGGCGGGGGTGCCGTTCTTCACCATCTCCGGGTCTGACTTTGTGGAGATGTTCGTGGGTGTGGGTGCGTCCCGGGTCCGCGACATGTTCGAGCAGGCCAAGAAGAATGCGCCCTGCATCGTCTTCATCGACGAAATCGACGCCGTGGGCCGTGCGCGCGGTGTAGGCATCGGCGGCGGCAACGACGAACGTGAGCAGACACTGAACCAGCTTCTGGTGGAGATGGACGGCTTCGAGGCGAACGAAGGTGTGATCATCATCGCCGCCACGAACCGGAAAGACGTGCTGGACCCGGCGCTCTTGCGTCCGGGTCGCTTTGACCGCCAGATCCACGTGCCGAACCCGGACATCAAGGGCCGTGAGAAGATCCTGTCGGTTCATGCCCGCAAAGTGCCGCTGGGGCCCGATGTGGACCTGCGCACGATTGCGCGGGGGTCGCCCGGTTTCTCGGGTGCTGACCTGATGAACCTCGTGAACGAGGCCGCGCTGATGGCCGCACGGGCCGGGCGGCGGTTCGTGACGATGATCGACTTCGAGAACGCCAAGGACAAGGTCATGATGGGCGCCGAGCGTCGGTCGATGGTCCTGACCCCGGAACAGAAGGAGATGACCGCGTATCACGAGGCCGGTCACGCCATCGTTGGCATGGCGCTGCCGAAATGCGACCCGGTCTACAAGGCGACGATCATCCCGCGCGGCGGTGCGCTTGGCATGGTGATGAGCCTGCCCGAGATCGACCGGCTGAACTGGCACCGCGACCAGTGCGAAGAACGCATTGCGATGACGATGGCCGGGAAGGCCGCTGAAATCATCAAGTGGGGCGAGGATTCGGTGTCGAACGGGCCTTCGGGCGACATCCAGCAGGCCAGTGCCTTGGCCCGCGCGATGGTGCTGCGCTGGGGCATGTCGGACGTCGTCGGCAACATCGACTATGCCGAGGCGGCGGAAGGCTATTCTGGCAACACCGGCGGCTTTTCGGTCAGTGCCGAGACCAAGCGTCTGATCGAGCAGGAAGTGAAGCGGTTCATCGACGAGGGCTACGAGACCGCGCGCCGCATCCTGCTGGAAAAGCAAGAGGAATGGGAACGTCTTGCCAAGGGCCTTCTGGAATACGAGACCCTGACCGGCGACGAGATCCGCAAGGTTGTCGCGGGCGAGCCTTTGGGTGGTGATGACAACGCCGACAAGCCTTCGTCTGGCGGCGGCACGGCGTCCATCGCGGCGATCCCCAAGACCAAGGGGCGCGCGAAGAAGCCGGGAACCGATCCGCAACCGGCACCGCTCTGATCCCGAAAAGGCCCCGCACTGCGGGGCCTTTTTCTTGTGGTGGCCAACGGCTAGTCTGTCCGCGACACCCGACGGAGACAGCGCATGATCACGGCATACAGGTCTTCGCATGACCGGTTGGAAAAGCTTGACCTGTCGGACCAGCACCTGAGCGGCGCGATCTGGATCGACCTCGACTGCCCGACCGAGGCCGAGGAGGACTCGGTCGAAGCGGCCCTTGGCCTGGATATCCCGACCCGCGAGGATATGCAGGAGATCGAGGTGTCGTCGCGCATCTACCGCGAGGGCGGCGCGTTGTTCCTGACGGCGCAGATCGTTGCCAGCCATGATGGGCGAGACACCGAGATCGGCCCCGTCACCTTTGTCGTGCGGCCCGACCGGCTGGTGACGGTGCACTACCATCACCCCGGATCGCTGAAATACTTCGCGGACTGGGCTGCGCGGCATGACACTGCGCTGGCCTCGGGCCTTGATACGCTGCTGGCCCTGCTGGAGGCAGTGGTGGACCGGCTGGCCGATATCCTGGAGGGCGAGGCACGCAAGCACGACGCGTTGTCGAAGGCGATCTTTGCGGCGCACCGGCCTACGGGGAAGGCGGAGACGCTGCCGGTCGTGCTGCAGCGGATCGGCCGCGCCGAGGACCTGAATGGCAAGATCAACGAAAGCCTGGCAACGCTGGTCCGGCTGGTGGGCTATCTGACGGCCTCAGCCGAGCATCCGGACGGACTGACCCTGAGTGCGGGGGAAAAGCCGGTTGCGCGGACCCTTTTGCAGGACATCCGGTCCCTGCGCGAGGTGGCGCTGGCGCAAGCCGACAAGGTGCGCTTCCAGCTGGATGCCACGCTGGGCGTGATCAACATCCGGCAATCCGACGTGATCAAGATCTTTTCGGTCGTGGCCTTCGTCTTCCTGCCTCCAACGCTGATCGCCAGCATTTACGGCATGAACTTCAAACACATGCCAGAATTGGAGTGGAGCTGGGGCTATCCGATGGCGTTGGGGCTGATGGTGCTGTCGGCGCTGGTGCCCTATGTGCTGTTCCGCTGGAAGAAGTGGCTTTGACCGACTGGGACCCTGGCCGCTATGGCGCGTTCCGCGACCTGAGGCTGCGCCCGGCGCTGGACCTGCTGGCACAGGTGCCGGAGTTGCCGCAAGGCGAGGTGATCGACCTTGGCTGTGGCGACGGGGCGGTGGGGCCGGCGCTGGTGGCCCGGTATCCGACGCGCTGCCTGGTCGGGATGGACGCGTCCGAAGCGATGCTGAGCAATGCCGTCCTGCGGCGCTGCTACGAACGGCTGACGCTGGCGGACATTGCCGACTGGCGGCCCGAGCGGCCCCCGGCGCTGATCTTTTCCAACGCCGCGCTGAACTGGCTGCCGGATCATGCGGCGCTGATGCCTAGGCTTGCGTTGATGCTTGCGCCGGGCGGGGTGTTGGCCGTGCAGATGCCACAGCAAGCCGGTGCGCCGTCGCATCGTCTGCTGCGGACGGTGGCGCAGGCGCTTTTCCCGGAGCGCGAGCTGCCGCCGTTGTCACCCGTGCTGCAAGCGGGGGAGTATGTGGAACTGCTCATGGCCTTCGGCGAGGTGCGGGGCTGGACGACGGATTACCTTCAGTTGCTTGACCCAGTGGCCGAGGGCCACCCGGTCCGCGCCTTTACCGAGGCCACGGCGATGCGGCCCTTTGTGGCGGGCATGACGCCTGACGAGGTGCGTGCGTATCTATCGGCCTATGACGCTGCCCTGGCCGATGCTTACCCGGCCCTGCCCGACGGCCGCGTGCTTTTTCCATTCACCCGCGTCTTCTTTGTCCTGGAGCGTTCCTGAATGCCTGCGCTGATCCCGACCGATTACACCGCCCGCGTCGTCTGGCTGGGCTACCAGCCGGTGCCGGTGGAGAAGCTTGTCATCACCTCGGTTCCGCTGGAGGTGATGCCGCTGGGTTTTGCGGGTTATGAGGGCGAGGTTCACGCCGGGGAGACGCGGCCTTCTTGCAGCCGGGTGCTGAAGCAGTATCCGCGCAACACGGTGATCCGGAATGTGCGTCAATTGTGCGTCGTCAGTGCCGAGGAAATGGCCGAGGTCGCCCGCGACATGGGGCTTTCGGCGATGGATTATGCCTGGGTCGGGGCCTCTTTGGTGCTGGAGGGCATTCCCGATCTGACGCATCTGCCGCCTTCCAGCCGGTTGCAAGGGCCGGACGGGGTTACGCTGGTTGTGGACATGGAAAACCTGCCCTGCCAGGAGCCCGCCGTGACCATCGAAAAGGCGCTGCCGGGTCAGGGCAAGGGGTTCAAGCGCGCCGCCGAAGGCAAGCGTGGCGTCACTGCCTGGGTCGAAAGGGAAGGCGTGTTGCGGCTGGGCGACGAGGTCCGGCTACACCTTCCAGCGCAGCGGAGTTGGGCGGCGAGTCGGGGTCACGCTGTGGAATGAAAGTTCCACGACCAACGATTTCCACATGAACGTTCCGTAGTTTCGTATCGGAAACAGGGTCTGGCGAATTTCGCGGGGTTTAGGTCGCAAAACACCTTCGACAAGTGTGTCTGGCCCGGTATCACGTCGCAAACGAACAATTTGCCCCCTGGGAGACGCAACATGGCCTTCAAGACCGACATCGAGATTGCGCGCGAAGCGAAGAAGAAGCCGATCATGGAGATCGGGGCCAAGCTGGGCATTCCGTCCGAACATCTGCTGCCCTACGGCCATGACAAGGCGAAGGTCAGCCAGGAATTCATCAAGTCGCTGGCGGGCCGCCCGGATGGCAAGCTGGTGCTGGTGACCGCGATCAACCCGACGCCTGCGGGCGAGGGCAAGACCACGACCACGGTGGGTCTGGGCGATGGTCTGAACCGGATCGGCAAGAAGGCGGTGGTCTGCATCCGTGAAGCGAGCCTTGGCCCGAACTTCGGGATGAAGGGCGGGGCGGCTGGCGGCGGGATGGCTCAGGTCGTGCCGATGGAGGAGATGAACCTTCACTTCACCGGTGACTTCCACGCGATCACCTCGGCCCACAACCTTTTGTCGGCGATGATCGACAACCACATCTATTGGGGCAATGAACTGGCCATCGACGAGCGCCGCATCGTCTGGCGCCGGGTCATGGACATGAACGACCGCGCTCTGCGGGATATCGTGGTGAACCTTGGCGGCGTATCGAACGGCTTCCCGCGCCAGACCGGGTTCGACATCACGGTTGCGTCCGAAGTCATGGCGATCCTGTGCCTGTCGAACGATCTGGAAGACCTGCAAAAGCGGCTGGGCGACATCGTCGTGGCCTACACCCGCGAGAAGAAGCCGATCTACTGCCGCGACATCAAGGCCGACGGCGCGATGACCGTTCTCCTCAAGGACGCGATGCAGCCGAACATCGTGCAGACGCTGGAGAACAACCCGGCGTTTGTGCATGGCGGCCCGTTTGCCAACATCGCGCATGGCTGCAACTCGGTCATCGCCACGAAAACCGCGCTGAAGCTGGGCGAGTATGTGGTGACGGAAGCCGGTTTCGGGGCTGACCTTGGGGCCGAGAAGTTCTTCGACATCAAGTGCCGCAAGGCGGGGCTGAAACCCTCGGCCGCGGTGATCGTGGCCACGGTCCGGGCGATGAAGATGAATGGCGGGGTGGCGAAGGCCGATCTTGGGACCGAGAACGTGGAGGCCGTGAAGAAGGGCTGCCCGAACCTTGGCCGCCACATCGGCAACGTGAAGTCGTTCGGTGTGCCAGTGGTGGTCGCGATCAACCACTTCTTCAGCGACACCGATGCCGAGATTGCCGCGGTGAAGGCCTATGTCGCCGAACAGGGCGCCGAGGCGATCCTGTGCAAGCATTGGGCGAATGGCTCGGCAGGGATCGAGGATCTGGCGAAGAAGGTGGTGCAGATGGCCGAGTCCGGTGCTGCGAACTTCGCGCCGCTCTATCCTGATGACATGCCGCTGTTCCAGAAGCTGCAGACCATCGCCAAGCGGATCTACCACGCCGATGACGTGATCGCCGACAAGTCGATCCGCGACCAGCTGAAGACCTGGGAAGCCGCCGGTTACGGCCACCTGCCGATCTGCGTGGCCAAGACCCAGTACAGCTTTACCACCGACCCGACCGTGCGCGGCGCGCCCACGGGCCACACCGTCCCGGTCCGCGAAGTGCGGCTGTCGGCAGGGGCTGGCTTCGTCGTCGCGATCTGCGGTGAGATCATGACGATGCCGGGCCTGCCCAAGGTGCCCTCGGCCGAAGTGATCCGGCTGAACGACCAGGGCAACGTCGAAGGCCTGTTCTAAGGGGTCGCATTGCCCTTCGCGGGCTGTCCCCTTATCTCCGGGGCAGCCTGCAAGGAGAGACCGAGATGCCGAAGCCTGTCGATTGCACGTCCATGGCCCAGATCCGCGCCGAAATAGACCGGCTGGACGAAGATTTGGTCCGGTTGTTCGCCGAGCGGGCGGGTTACATCGACCGCGCAGCCGAGATCAAGGCCGAGGTCGATTTGCCTGCGCGGATCGGGAGCCGGGTGGAAGAGGTGGTCAGCAATGTCCGCCGCCATGCCGAAACCTACGGGTTGCCGCCTGAACTGGTGGAGAAGTTGTGGCGGCGGCTGATCGACTGGTCCATCGCGCGGGAAGAAAACCGGCTTGGGCCGGACAGTTTGCGGAAGGGATGACGATGACGGCCAAGGTGATCGACGGCAAGGCCTTTGCGGCCAGGGTGCGGGCCGAAGTGGCAGAGCATGTGGCACGGTTGAAGGAAGAAAGCGGCATCCAGCCCGGCCTTGCCGTAGTGCTGGTGGGGGAAGACCCGGCAAGCCAGGTCTATGTCAAGAACAAGCACGCCTCGACCATCGAGGTTGGAATGGCCTCTTTCGAACATCGGCTGGACGCGTCGACCGGTGAGGCCGAGCTGCTTGCGCTGATCGATCAACTGAACGCGGACCCCAAGGTGCACGGGATTCTGGTGCAACTACCGCTGCCGGGACATCTGAACTCCGAGCTGGTGATCAACCGGATCGACCCTGCCAAGGACGTGGACGGATTCCACATTTCGAACGTCGGCTTGCTGGGGACCGGGCAGAAGTCGATGGTGCCCTGCACGCCTTTGGGCTGCCTGATGATGCTGCGGGATCACCATGGCAAGCTGGCCGGGCTGAGCGCGGTCGTCGTGGGCCGGTCGAACATCGTCGGCAAGCCGATGGCGCAGCTTCTGCTGGGTGACAGCTGCACGGTGACGATTGCGCACAGCCGGACCAAGGACCTGGCCGAGGTTTGTCGCCGGGCGGATATCCTCGTGGCGGCAGTCGGGCGGCCCGAGATGATCACTGGCGACATGGTGCGACCGGGGGCCACGGTGATTGACGTCGGCATCAACCGGACCCTTCGCGACGGCAAGGCCAAGCTGGTCGGCGACGTCCACTATGAAAGTGCTGCGGCCGTGGCGGGGGCGATCACCCCGGTGCCGGGCGGGGTGGGGCCGATGACAATCGCCTGCCTTCTGGCGAATACGCTGACGGCGTGCTGCCGGGCGAACGGACTGGCCGAACCCGAGGGATTGACCGCGTAGGTGCGCTGTAGCGCACCCTACCGGGGCATCGGAATTGCGAGGACGCGCGAGCCGGTGAGAATGGCCAGCGCGTCTTTTGCCATCAGGGCGGTCAGCGCCGGGTCATGGGCGCGCAGGCCCCCGGTGTAGACGCCGTAGGCGGGCAGGATCAGACGCGCAGCATCGGCCAGAAAGCAGGGCTTTGTCCGCCCGGCAAGACTGGCCTTGGGGTGGTAGTGACCTGAGATTTCAGCGGCCTCCGAAGGCTCGGCGATGTGGCGGAAAGTGAAGGGGGCGAGCTTCAGCGCATCGCGGTGCGTGCCGCCGATCTCGATGGGCCCCGGGTCGTGGTTTCCGGTGATCCAGGTCCAGCTTTTCCCGGCCATGAGACGGGCGAGCCAGAGCCGGGAGGCCTCTTCGATACCGTCCGCGGCGGCGAGGTCGTCGAAGCTGTCGCCGAGGCAGATCACGGACTCCGCGCAGGTTGCCTCAAGGTCGCGGTCAAGCTTTTCCAGGGTTGCCCGGGTCTCGTAGGGGGGCAGAAGCGACCCGCCCCGGCGGGCGAGGCGTTCGGACTTTCCAAGGTGCAGGTCGGAGACGGTGAGGGTTTTCCGGGCGGGCCAGTAAAGCGCGCCAGAGGGCAAGAGGCGGAGCGTTTCGCCGTGGAAGAAGAGCGAGTGGTGCATGGGGGATCAATGCCCCGGCGATGGGTCGGGTGGCAAGGGGCGGCTGGTATATTGAGTGCTTCGCACAAGTTTGGGTCTCGCCTCTGGCGCCAGCGCCAACCGGCTCGGTATCGCCTCCGGCGGGAGTATTTGGGAAATGAGCAATAGCCTCAAGCGAGGCCGGCGGCTTCCATCAGGGCCTGGGCCTGCGTCGTGGCGAGACGATCGCGGCCTTCGCCGTGGACCGGGATGCGGCCGGGTTCGAAGAACAGGGGTGCGGCGAGGGGGGTGACGCGGGAGAGGCGGACGAGGTCGATGTTCGGGCCGACGCGGGCGAGAAGCTGTTCGATGCGGGAAAAGTCGATGAGGCCGCGCAGCGCCTCTTCGCGGGTGATCTGCAGGAGGAGGTGGTCGGGGTCGTAGCGGCGGAGCGTGTCGTAGAGGATGTCGGTGGAGAAGGTGGCCTGGCGGCCCGTCTTGCGGCGGCCCTGGTGGGAACGTTCGATCAGGCCCGCGATGATGGCGGTCGCGCGGAAGGTGCGCTTCATCACGGCGTTGCCGGAGAGCCAGGTGTCAAGGCCGTCGCGGAGCGTTTCGATGTCGAAAAGCGGGGTGGGGTCGGTGACGGGGTCGAGGCCCCAGATCAGGGTGGCGTAGTCCGTGGCGACAAAGCCAAGGGGGGCAAGGCCTTGGGATTCCATCTGTTTCGTGACGAGGAGGCCGAGGGTCTGCTGGGCATTGCGGCCTGCAAAGCCGTAGATCACCAGGTGTTCGCGGCCGTCGTGAGGGAAGGATTCCAGGAGCAGGGATTGAGGGTCGGGCAGGCGGGAGACCTCACGCTGTTTGGCCAGCCACCAGGCGGTATTGGCGGGGAGGTCTGGCCAACTGGGTTGCTGGAAGATTTCGAGGATGCGGTCGGCGAGGAGGGTGGAAGTGGCGAACTTGGTGCCGTTGAAGACGGCGACCTTCGGGTCGCGGCCGGGGGTTTTCGAGACCTCGACCGTCATCTCGCGCAGGCCTTCGTAACGGACGATCTGGCCGCCGATCAGGAAGGTATCGCCGGGGGTGAGGGTGGCGGCGAAGCTTTCCTCGACCTCACCCAAGGGGGTCCCGTGGTTGCGCAGGCGAACTTTCAGCGTCTCGATGTCGATGATGGTGCCGAGGTTCTGGCGGATGAGGGCGGCGGCGCGGGGGTCGCGGAGGTGCCATTTGCCATGGGTGAGTTTGAGGCGCTGCCAGCGGTCGTAGGCCTTGAGCGCGTAGCCTCCGGTGGCGGTGAAGTCGAGGCAGGCGTCGAATTCCTGTTTCGTCAGAGCTGCATAGGGACCGGCGGTGATGACTTCGGCATAAAGGTCTTCGGCAACGAAGGAACCGGCGCAGGCGGTGGCGAGGATGTGCTGGCAGAGGACATCGCGCGGGCCGGGGCCACGGGGTTCGCCGTCGAGGGTGTGGTCGCGGACGGCGTCGAGGGCGGCCTGGCATTCGACGACCTCGAAGCGGTTGGCGGGGACGAGGAGCGCCTTGGAGGGGGCGTTGTAGCGGTGGTTGGCGCGGCCAATGCGCTGGACGAGGCGTTTCACGTTCTTCGGGGCGCCGACCTGGATGACGAGGTCGACGTCGCCCCAGTCTAGCCCCAGGTCGAGAGAGCCGGTGCAGACGACGGCGCGCAAAGCGCCTGCGGTCATGGCCTGTTCCACGCGTTCGCGTTGTTCGCGGGAGAGGGAGCCGTGGTGGATGCCGATGGGCAGGTCTTCGGTGTTGGCAAGCCAGAGGTCGTGGAAGAAAAGCTCGGCCTGGGCGCGGGTGTTGTGGAAGATCAGGGTCGTCTTGTGTCGGGTCACTTCGTTCAGGATCGCGGGGATCGCGTAGCGACCGCCGCCGCCGCTCCACGGTGGGGGAGCGTCGGTGTCCAGCATGGAGATGTCAGGGTCTGGGCCGGGATCGGCTTCGAGGATCGTGGTCTGGGGGCTTAGGAAGCGGGCGAGGGCGGGCGGGTTTTCGACGGTGGCGGAAAGGCCGATGCGGCGGAGGGTGGGGTTCAGTGACTGCAGTCGGGCGATCTGGAGGACGAGCTGGTCGCCGCGTTTGGATTCGGCGAGGGCGTGGATTTCGTCGATGATGACCCGCTGCAATCCGGCGAAAATCC